>JAZSJT010000074.1:0-7457 GCA_045534425.1 Acutalibacteraceae bacterium
CCGTAGCCGATGCCGCCTGTGGGAGGCATACCGTATTCGAGAGCTGTGAGGAAATCTTCGTCGGTATGGTTTGCTTCTTCGTCACCCTTTGCAAAAAGCTCTTCCTGTGCTGCAAAGCGTTCTCTCTGATCAATAGGATCGTTAAGCTCTGAATATGCATTACACATTTCCCTGCCGTAAATATAAAGCTCAAATCTTTCAACAAGTCCGTTGGAGCCGGGTTTTTTCTTTGTGAGGGGAGAAACCTCAATGGGATGGTCACATACGAATGTGGGCTGAATCATCTTTTCTTCGCAGAATTCCTCGAAGAATAGATTCATAATATCGCCCTTCTTATGATGCTTTTCAAATTCAACATGATGTTCCTTTGCAATTGCCTGTGCTTCCTCGTCTGTTTCAACAGTAGAGAAATCAACGCCTGCATATTCCTTAATAGCATCGGTCATAGTAATTCTCTTGAAAGGCTGTTCCATATCAATAACAGTACCGTTGTAGCTGATAACAGCAGAGCCTACAACCTTGTTGGCAAGGTAACGGAACATACTTTCTGTAAGCTCCATCATACCTTCATAGTCTGTGTATGCCTGATAAAGCTCCATAAGAGTAAACTCGGGATTGTGACGGGTATCAACGCCCTCATTACGGAAAACTCTACCGATCTCGTAAACTCTTTCCATACCGCCGACTATAAGTCTCTTGAGGTATAATTCAAGTGAAATACGAAGCTTAACATCCTCATCAAGTGCATTGTAGTGAGTTTCAAAGGGACGTGCTGCAGCACCGCCTGCATTTGAAACAAGCATGGGAGTTTCAACCTCAATGAAATCTCTGCCGTCAAGGAAGTTTCTGATTTCCTTTATAATCTGAGAACGCTTCTTGAAGGTATCCATAACCTCGGGATTAACAATGAGGTCAAGATAACGCTGACGGTAACGGGTGTCAACATTTGTGAGTCCGTGATATTTCTCGGGGAGGGGGAGAAGTGACTTGGTGAGAAGTCTGATTTCCTTACAGTGGACGGAAATTTCGCCTCTTCTTGTTCTGAAAACAAAGCCCTTTACTTCAACGATATCACCGATATCCCATTTTTTGAATTCAGCAAAAGCTTCTTCTCCGATATCGTCTTTTCTTACATAAACCTGCATTCTGCCGTCACGGTCGTAAACATCAATAAAGTTAGCCTTGCCCATATCACGCCATGTCTTGATTCTTCCGCAGATGCAGACGTCCTGATTTTCAAGCTCTTCAAAGCGTTCATAGATTTCAGCAGAGTGAATATTCTGCTCTGCTTTTGTGATTTCAAAAGGATCTCTTCCGTTTTCCTGTAAAACGGCAAGCTTTTCAAGTCTTATCTTCTTTAATTCGTTAATATCCTGTTCGGGGGCTTCTTCAACAGGAAGATTTACATTCTTTTCTTCTGACATTTTTTTATTCATCCTTTCGGAAAATATTACAAAAATTGCTTTATTGATTTATTATATATGAACAAATAGCAAAAAGCAAGGATTTTTTATACTACTTTGTCCTGTAATTATGAATAAAAAAATATTTAATAAGAAAAACTGTTGATAAAAAAGGCGGGATGTGCTATAGTAAAATATGGGTAGAAGCAGCATATTTTACTATATTTTTTATACAGTTTTTTGAATTTGTGTATATGAATTCATTAAGGAGTTGTGTTTTTTATGACAGATAAAGAGCTCAGAGCACTAAGCCGTCTCGAGCTGCTTGAATTGCTTCTTGAGGCAATCAAAGAAAACGATTTGCTCAAGGAAGAAATTATTAAGCTTAAAGATGAAAACAGTATGGCACACAGCATTGAGAATCTTTCTGTTGCAACCGGTCAGATAGAAACTGCTCTAAGGTATGTAACCGGTCTTACAGCTACACTTAAAAACACGCCCGGTGAAGATATGCTGCAAAATGATAATGCAGAAAACGATAAGGCAGAAAACGATAAGGCAGAAAGCGAAAGTGCAGAAAACGAAAATACAGAGAACAAAAATGAAGAAGCTGATAATGCCGTACATTTGCCGGATAAAGAAATATATCGTCGGATGCTATGCTTTTTTGCAAAGAATGATGAAAAACTCAATGTTTTTCCCGATGACATTGAAAATGATGTCAGAACGCGTATAAAAAGCTTAATTGAAAAAAGAAAATACAACTGATATTCAATTCACAGGAGCATTTTCCAATGGCAAGGAAAAAAACAAAATTAAAAATTACGCTTCCTTCCGTAAAACAGGTTGAAGCTGAAATTTTACGGGAAAAATACACCCGTAAATATAAACAGGTGCTGAAAAGCACGGTTTCTTCCCTGATAGTTGTGGCAGCTGTCGCAGTGCTTATTGCCACACTTGCTCTTCCTGTTCTTCAGATTAAGGGAAGCAGTATGGAGCCGACGCTCAATGATGAAGAAATTGTTATTCTTCTGAAAACAACAAACCTTAAAAGAGGACAGCTCTGCTGTTTTTCTTATCAGAACAAATATCTTATAAAACGGATAATCGGTGTGCCGGGGGACAGCATTTCAATTCACGATGACGGCACGGTTTTCGTAAACGGTGAAATGCTCGATGAGCCTTATGTTATTGATAAGGCACTGGGCGAATGTGATGTGGAATTTCCCGTGAATGTTACCGAAAACCACTATTTTATTCTGGGAGACCACCGTTCCACATCAATCGACAGCAGAAGCTCTGTGGTCGGGCTTGTTGAAGAAGAACAGGTTGTCGGGAAAATCTTTTTCCGTATATGGCCGTTTGATGCCTTGGGAGAAATTAAGTAACAAAATTTTTATAAAGATAAAATGAAAGGAGGCAGTCAGCAATGTCCGGTGTCAGCGGTGACTATCTTAATAAACACAGACAGTTCAGAATAAAGCACAAGAAGCTGGCTGTTCTCTTTCCTTTGCTTGCTATTTTTGTTGCAATCATAATTTTCTGGTGGCTTAAAATTATAGGAATCACCGTTACGGGTGAATCCCTCTGTAATTTAGAAGAACACATCCATAATGATGAATGCTTTACCGTTGAGCTTGTTTGTGAAAACGGAGATGAGCAAGCAGCAGATGCCATGCTGACATCCGCAGAAGAATCTTCCGCAGCCGGATTGATGCAAGCCGAAAGCATAACGGAAAATGTAAATGAAGAAACACATATACATAAAGAAGAATGTGAGAATAAAGTTCTAATTTGTTTTCTTCCCGAACACATTCATTCTCCCGAATGCTTTCCTGATCCGAGTGCCGATACGGAAAATGTGAATGACTGGCTGAAAACATTTGAAGATGTTGAAATCACAAACGATGTTGCCGAAAATCTTATTGCAATCGCATTAACGCAGAAGGGCTATACCGAAAGCTCATTGAACTATGAATTCGACAGCGACGGATGCAGGAGGGGATATACACGCTACGGTGAATGGTACGGTAACCCCTATGCAAAGTGGAATACGCTGTTTGTTGCATTCTGTATTAACTATGCAAATGCAAATGATTCCGAAGCCCTCGAAAGTGCGAATGCGGAGAATATGCGGTATGCATTCAGCGAAAAGCGTATTTATTCAGAAAAAGACGGCTATGAACCGCAAAGAGGCGATATTATCTTTTTTGATGCTGATTCAGACGGTAAGGCTGACAAAACAGCAATCGTTTTAAGTATCGGCTCAGACGGACTTCTGACTATTGAGGGAGATGTCGGAAATACTGTTGATACCGTCAGCTATTCAGATTTGTCTTCCGTTCTCGGCTTCGGCAGAACAGGTGAGCTATATGCAGCAAGCTATATTCCCGAATCCCAAGAGGAGACATCATTAAAGGACGATGAAGCTGCATTTCAGGAGAAAGATGATTCTTTTGAGAGCATACAGATAACAACGCCTGTTATGATGTTCAGCACGGGTGTGCCGCAGCCTAACATTACATACATAGAAGATCTTACCCTTGCAATTGCAAATGTTGTTTTCAAAACGCAGGAGGGCGAGATACTTGATAACAGTTCAACCGTTTATGTCGGACAATCATATGTTGTTTCTCTTGAGTTCAAAGAAGACAATACGGGTGATGAATGGATACAGTTCCAGCATAACGATGCGCATATTCTCCATTATCAGATTCCCGAATATCTTCACTGTGAGCCCTTTGATTCCTGGCATCCGATTTCCGCAATAACAGAAAACGGAACTGTTGAAGATGTCGGTGAGTATTTTGTCGATGAGCACGGCTATCTCCGTGTCAGGTTTTTTGATGACGAAAACGGTGTGTGCTTCGGTTCAAGATATTCGAATGTTGACTTTGTCATTGATTTTAATGCAACAGTCGGTGAGTCGCAGTCCGGTTCAATAACAGAAATTGAATTCGGCAATGAAATCAAGGTTGAGCTGAATGTTGACGGCGGCGCTGATATGAATGTCACAAAAACTCACGGAACCTATGACAGCGACAATCACACAATGGAATATACTATCAGGGTTGAAGCAACAAAAGGTATTGTTAAGGAGCTTGTAATAGATGACCAGATATGGGATAACCACTACACACTGAGAGATACAATTGTTGTGACTGATCTTGACGGTAATGTTCTTGATCCGCAGCCGACAGTCAGTGATCATCCGTCTCATAACAACGGCGCAGAAGAAGGCTTCAGAATTTCAGATTTCCCTGATTTTTCTGCAGGTAACGGTTTTTTGATAACCTATAAAACACAGGTATATGACTACTTGCTTTCAAATGAAACTGTTGATATGTGGAACGGTCTTGACTCCACAGGCAAGGATTCCAACGGAAGTCCTGTATATAAATGGTCTGAAGACTGGCTCAGAGTTGAGCTTGAGCGGATGGAAAAAGAAGGAAAACAGTTTGTCCTTGAGGATGATGACGGCAATCCCGTTCCGGTAATCGAATGGGAAATTGCAATTCAGAAGAACAATAACAATCTTCAGGGAACTGTGGTTATTGACACTCTTGGTGACGGCCTTGAGTACTACACCGGTAAAGATATCCGTGTGAAGAGATATGACCAATGGGGTAACCGGCTTTCGGATGCTTATATAAGCTGGGATGATGTAACCGTAAACGGTTCGCAGATGACCTTCACTCTTCCCGACGGATATGGCTATGATATTGTATATTACACAACCTATGAGGAGCTTGCCGAAGGCGAAACAAAAAATTATCATAACAGTGTAAGTGCAGAAATAAACGGAAGAGAAGAAACTGCAGGCGGAACAGCCGATGTTGTCGGATTTGTGCCTCATGTAACAAAAGGTGCAAGCGGCAACGACGGGGAATATGCCTATTTTACAATTGAAGCAGATGTTCCTGCTGTTATAAAGGATTGGGGAAGCTTTTTCTTGACCGACCTTGCCGCATTCTGGGGATATGATAATGATGTGGGCTATCTTTATGTTGAAAATAAACCCGAGGATATTGTTGTCACCGCATTAACAGAAAGCGGACAGACAATAACATTCACTCCGTATGTTGAGGGCGGTCCCATAGAAAACACTTATATTCTTGTGTCACCTGCAGAGGGGAATCAGCATCACAGCTTCAATATTTTGTTCAATACGGCAGATGAAACCCTCAGCTCTTCAAAATGGATACTTAATGAAGATGCAAAATTAAAGATATCCTATAAGCTTCCCTTTGATTCAAAAACAGGCACGGAATGGGAAGGCGAGCTGACAGGTGACCTCACTCTTGAGGATGTGCTTCTTCAGGGCAAAAAAATGGCAAACGAAGCATATCTGAATTATACAGATGTTATCAGAGGAGTTGCCTCAACAACATATGATTATTCTCCGAAAATAATCAAAAAATCTGTTGTAAACGAAGACGGAACAATTGATTATACAGTAACCTTTAACAACACAATTCCGGGAACCGGCGGAAACGGCGGCTATGTTGACGGGGCAGTTGATAAGCTGTGGTTCAATGATACCTTTGATGAAAGGCTTGAATATGTGCCGGAGTCACTGATCGTTACCGGTTATTCTCCCTGGCAACAGAATTTATGGCTTGCTAAGTATAAATACACAGGCATCGTTACCGGAAACACAATCAATGCTTATTCAAGAGATCTGGTTTTTTATGACTATAATGAAGAAGCAGATCAATTCGGTTGGAACGGACTTTCGGGAACGAGCAATTTCAGAAATTATTACCGTTGGGTTAATGCGGGCGGTCAGTTTGTTTTTACATACAAGCTGCGTGTAAAAGAAGAATATCTTAAAACCACCGAGCAGAATGTGTTCGTTTTTGATAACACAGCTGAAATAACATGGGACGATAACGGCTCATCAGGTCCGGTAAGCGAAGAATCGGAGTTTAAAACGGGACTCCTTGATAAGTATGTGGTTCAGGTGAATAATAAGCTTGAATTTGATATTCATATAAACCGAAATGCACTGGATATTCTTCCGGGGACAGATACGCTTACAATAGAAGACACAATGACACAGTCTCTTTCTGTTTATTGGGATTCTATAAAGCTTTTGTATGAGGATAAAAACGGTAACTGGATAGATTTTGACAGTGCTGACAGTATATACAGCTATACCGTTACCTATGACCAGGCAAGCAACAAGCTGACTTTTGTTGTGCCCGATTCGCTCCATATCAGAATTGACTATACAACACTCATTACGGAAAACGGTTTTGTTTCCGTTAATAACTCTGTCAGAATTGACGGAAAGGCTCAGGTTTCTGATATTATCGACGCTATTTTCAAGGTTGAAGAGCACAGCGGCGGTGCTTCGGGTTCAACGCATAATATTACACTTCTCAAGCAGGACGGTGAAACTGATGTCCGTTTGCCGGGTGTATCCTTCCGGCTTTACGGACCAATGGGTGATCCTCATGCAGTTCTGCCCGACGGAGCTTCCTCCGGCATTATAACCGATAAGAACAAAACTCTTTACTATATCGGCACTTATACCACAGGGACAGACGGCACGGTTGTTATTGATACTCAGTATCTGACTCTCGGCGGCCCTTATGCGTTGGTTGAGGTTTCGCCGCCTGAAGGCTATCTGCCGCTTGATAAGCCCGTATATTTCTACTTCTATGAGCCTGATCCCGATGGTGTGATACAGACTGTTACAACAATTATAGCAGTAGAAAACTATACATACGGATTTGTGTTCCCCGAAACGGGCGGTACAGGTATCTTCCCCACGGCAATAATCGGAATAATCCTTATGGTTTTTCCGATTTTGTATAGCATAATTCGTCGTAAAATGGAAAGGAGGTTATTATAATCTCCTAACCGCAAAAATAACTTTGCGACGGAGAATGCAGAAAAATTCGTTAAAAATTGCAAATCAAAAAAAGAAAGGAAGTTTTTTATGAAAAAGTTATTTGCAGTTTTAGTAGCACTCTCTCTCGTTCTCTCAATGGGAACACTCGCTTTCGCAGCAAACACAGGCAAAATCACTATTACCAATGCACTTGA
>JAZSJT010000004.1:0-2081 GCA_045534425.1 Acutalibacteraceae bacterium
CGCAGTATTTCTCTAAAAATGCATAAACACCGTGAATTACACCTCTTGTGCCGTTACCCTTAATTGAAACCTCGTTTTCAGCAGTTTCAATCACATAGCCGTTATCGGGAATTTGCTTATCATAGGAAAGAGAGAATTTAAGTCCCTTTCCGTCAGCGTCAACGGGAAAATTTTTGCCGGTAATTTCTTTCATATATCTTGAAAGAGTGTCTCCTGCCGCAACAAGACGGGCATCTTCCGCGTCAGAAAGCATTATATAACCGCCGATTTCATCAGCAAATGAAAAAAGAGGTAGGGAGAAAGTGAATAACATAACAAGAGCAAGGATAAAACTGAATTTTTTCATAATATGTACCTGCCTTTAATTTACTTCATTTTTCCGATTTTCTGCCATAATTTGTTTGCTTTTTTGCACCATTCCTCTAAGCCGTCGGGAGCCTCGGGGAAATTAAGATAATGATTTTTAAGGGTTATGCCGAGAAGCACACCGCCGCCGACGGCTTTAACGGTTTCTTTAGAAATAATACCTTTTTTCATACCCGCCGCAATCTTTTTAACCATATCACCGATAACATCGGGTGTTAAGGGGATTTCCTCGCCTGTTGAAACTGAATTCATAAGAGGCTCGGAGAAAATAATATCGTTTTCGAAGAAATATTCCCATTCTTCTCTTTTTGCCGAAACAGCCTTTGTGAGAACGGTGCGAAGGAAACAGAAATCAGCCCCCTGTGCCTTGTTGTAGAGGGTGTTGATTTCCCATAAGTCCTCTTTTCTTGTTTTTCCTTTTCTGAGAGCCTTTGCCAGAACCTTTGCGGCAATCTCCATATGTACCATACTGCTTGTTATTCCCTCTCCGTTGAGAGGCTTTGTGAGACAGGCAGCATCACCTGTTGCAATAAAATTATCCGCAACAAAGGAATAGGGACAGCGGCAATAGGGTGTGGTGCCTCTTTCAAAATATTGAACTTCGTGTTCGGGAAGATTGATATTCTTTTCGAAATCCTTATATATTTCTTCTGCATAGTCGAAGCTGTTGCAGGCGCCTATGCCGAGAATTGCACCGTGGGGATCGTGCTGCGGTGCAATCCAGGTTTTATAAAACGGCCAGCCGCATGAGCCGTTAAGATAATCTTTTTCGTTGAAAAGCTTCACATATCGGAGAATGACATAGAACATATCGTTTCCGCCGAGACGGAAGTTTTCCACACCGTAGCCGTCGGGAAGGGATGTGCGCACAAATGCACTCATACCGGAGCAATCAACCGTTACACGGGCTCTTAATTCCTTCTCTGCTCCGTCTTTTTCATATTTCACGCCCACAATTCTTCCGTTTTCAAAAACGGGAGCGGTAAATTTTGCACCGTAAATATATTCTGCTCCCTTTTCCTTTGCCCAGCGGTTCATCTTGAGCACATATTCGTGCATATGCATACCCACGATTTTGTCATATGTGGTCTTAGGATATTTGTTTGTCGGGGAGGCGGTGAGACCTTCCGTAAACTCGAAAGCCCATGTGCCGTCCTCCTTTGAGGCAGGCGGCAGGGAGAAGGTGTCAAAATCTCTCTGGCACATATGGAAAATATCGTATTTTGAGCCGATTTTTTCTTCGGGTGATGCATCAATAACAATAACCGAAAAGCCTTTTTCTGCCATTCTTCGGGCAAAAAATGAGCCCGATGTTGCACCGCCGACAATTAATACGTCATACATATAAACACCCCATAAAAAATATTTGCAAAGGAAATATGTGATAAGCTGTAAGTAACAGGTAACAATGAAGAGCTGTGCAGTCGCTGATTTTATTTGTGAAGCATAAATTATGATTTACTGCTCAAGCTTTTTCTTGAGTGCGTCATATACCTCGTCGGGAATTTCGGGATTTCCCTTGGAATATGAGGGGATGTACATTTCGCCTGCTTTTTCTTTTACCGTGCAGGTGGTGTCGTTTCTCCATTTTTCTCTCTCGGCTTTGTCGCGGAGATTGGGGATGTCGAAGCTCTGATTGTTGTTCATGGCACTTAAATATCCGAAATGACCGGGCAGGAACATATCCATCGCTTCATATACATCAACAATTTCCG
>JAZSJT010000070.1:0-34376 GCA_045534425.1 Acutalibacteraceae bacterium
TTCGGAATTCGGAATTCAGAATTCCGGGACCTGCGGTCGGCATTATATGTGCTTCGCACAGTTTTGTATATTACAATCAAACTTCAGCAATGTGCCGACGGCACGAGCTATAGAGCGAAGCGGAACAAGGCGAAGCCTTCCACAATTCCGAATTCTCATAATTTAACGGCTTTCGCCGTTAAATTATGATTTATGAGTGCTGTGATGTTTGTCAGTACCATGAAGGTATTAAATATATCCGTCAATTGCCATATTATGTCAGAGGGGAAGAGGGTGCCCAGCATTATAAATATCAGAGAGGCGAAAGTATATAATTTTGTGCTTTTTTCTCCGAAAAGGAAAACGGCAGAGGCCTTTCCGAAAAGATTCCAGCCCACGATTGAAGCGAAGGCAAAAAAGAGGATTGAAATGCAGGTGAAAATTACAGCTCCCCTTTCTCCCAGCACAGAAGAAAAGGTTAAAACCACCGCTTGTGAACCCGAGGTGACCGAGGATGGATTTATATTTCCCGTAAAAAGCACGGTTATAATCGAAAGGGCAGTGAGTGTCATCATAATGAAAGTGTCCGTAAACACTCCCGCAAGTGCTAAAGTGCCCTGATAATGCGGCGAGGGAGCATCGCTGATTGCGTGAGCGGCGGCACAGGAGCCCATACCCGCCTCATTGGTGAAAAGTCCCTTTTTTATGCCCTGACTTATAATTGTTTTAAGGCTTATGCCTGAAATAAAGCCTGAAGCAGCTTTCACTGAAAATGCACATCTGAAAATAAGGAAAAAGGCTTCGGGAAGCTTATTTATGTTAAAAATAAGAACCAGCAGACACACCGAAAAATAAAGAATTGCAAGAACGGGAACGGTGATTTCCGAAAATCTTGTGACGGCTTTTGTGCCTTTCATAATTATTATTCCCGCAAAAACGGTGAGACAAATCCCGCTTACAGCTGCAGGTATATTAAGTCCTTCAGTAAGTGCAACAGCTATTGAATTTGATTGCACTGCCACTCCCGTGAAGCCCAATGCACATACGGAAAAAAGAGAAAAAGCTCCGGAAAGGAAGGCTCCTGCTTTTCCGCCGACAGTCTTTCTTATGTAATAAGCCGCACCGCCCGTATTTTCTCCCGAAGATGTTTTCTCTTTTGTTTTTTGTGCAAGCACACCCTCGCAATAAGCGGTTGCCATACCGAAAAAAGCGGATACCCATATCCAGAAAACAGCCCCCGGACCGCCCGTCAGCACAGCCGCTCCCGCTCCTACGATATTACCCGTGCCGAGCTGTGCCGCAAGTGAGGTGCAAAGAGCCGAAAAGGGGCTTATTCCGTCCTTTTTATCCTTCGAAAAAAGTCCCGAAAAGGTGTTTTGAAGTCCCTCTCCGAGACACCGTAGCTGAACAAATTTCGTCCTGAAAGTGAGCAGAATCCCCACCCCCAGAAGCACTATAACAAGAACAAAATCAGTAAGAATAGAAAACAAAAAACCACCCCCCAAGACAAATTTATGCCAAAGGGATGGAAAATATAAATCAAAATTCAGCAGTCTCTGACTGCTGAATTTTGATAATTCCGAATTTTTATCGGGCTTCAGCCCGATAAATTTTGATTTATCCTATTATTGTGAGCTTGTTCGTTGTAAGGAGCTTGTCGCTATAGGTGCCTTCAATAAGGATATAGTCGCCGATGGCGGGGATTTCATCGGTTTCGGTGAAGTGCATAGTCCAGCTTTCGTTATAATAGGGATGCTGGACGGTGTTTGTTGAAAGTGCTCTTCCGAAAACTCTTACCTTTATATCCTTGAAATTGTCAGGGAATTGCAATATATTTATAATCTGAACTCTTACGAGTGTGGGGCTCATGGTTGTCATATCCATATCGAAGCCTGCATTCGTGAAGGTGTCGGTTACTTCAAGTGAGACATCTGTGAGCCAATATCCGTCAAGGGCGGCTTCGTTTTTCTCCATTTTGCCTTCAATTTTTATATATGAGCCTGATTCCGGAATGCTTGCAGCTTCGGGCATAACAAATTCCCACTGATAGTCACAGCACTTTGTGTTGTCTGCATAGCCCCATACATAATAGCGTGTGCAGTCATTATATGCATCGTAAAGTACGGCAAAGGTGCCGTCTTTTTTGAAGGTTTTTCCCTCGTATGAGCTGCCGTTGTCGTTATAGAATAAATCAACATAAGCGGCATATTCCATCTGGTCAAACTTTTCTTTCATACCGGTTTTCAGCTCTCCGTCAGAAAGAAGAGCATCAGCCACGGGATTTGTGTTTGCTTCATCGGGAGCGGTGGTTTCGGTATCACTTCCGCCCGAACAGGCAGCAAGTGAGAAAATTAAGGTAAGAATAAGTGTGAGAGAAATAAACTTTTTCATAATTATTTTCCTTTCTTTCCGATAACGGCAAAAATAATAAATACAACTATATCTATAGCAACAATGGTGGAGCCGACGGGAGTTGAGAAGAGAATTGAGAGAAGTATTCCCGAAAGTGAGCAGACGACAGATACGGCTGCGGAGCATATAACCACGCTTCTGAAGCTTCTGAAAGCTCTCATAGCCGAAAGTGCGGGGAATATTACAAGTGCGGAAATAAGAAGCGAGCCTACGAGATTCATGGCAAGAACAATAATAACCGCAGTTATTACCGCTATAAGAAGATTATAGAGATTTGCCTTTGTGCCCGTTGCAGCGGTAAAGGTTTCGTCAAAGGTTACGGCAAAAATCCTGTTATAGAATAAAATGAAGGTGAGAATGACTATAACGGACATTATGATGCAAAGCCACACGTCAAATTTTGAAAGTGTGAGAATTGATGTGGAGCCGAAAAGTGTGGTGCACACGTCGCCGCTGACATTTCCCGATGAGGAGAAAATGTTGAGAAGAAGATAACCGATGCCCAGAGATGCAACGGAAAGCATTGCAAGGGAAGCGTCGCCCTTGATTTTTGCGTTCTGTCCCGTTGCGAGAAGTACCACTGCCGCAAGAACCGTCACGGGAAGAACAAGCATCATTTCATTGGTAAGACCAACGATTCCGGCAACCGCCATAGCACCGAATGCCACATGGGAAAGACCGTCGCCTATGAATGAAAATCTTTTGAGCACCAAGGTAACACCTAAAAGCGACGAGCAAAGAGCAATAAGAACGCCGACTATAAGTGCATTCTGAACAAATTCATACTGCATATAGCTTATGAGCTTTTCTAAATTTTCCATTACAGCTCACCTCCCGTGCTTTCGGTAAAGGAGCGTCCGATATCCGTTTTTATATAATCCTCTTTTGTTCCGAAGAATAAAGGCGTGTGGCTGATGTGAAGAATATGGGAAGCATATTTCACTGCGGCGGCAATATCGTGGGAAACCATTATTACCGTTATTCCGTCTTCACGGTTGAGCTTATTTATAAGCTCATACATTTCCTTGGTGACCTTCGGGTCAAGACCTGCCACGGGTTCGTCAAGAAGAAGCATTTTCCCCGCAGCACAAAGTGCACGGGCTAAAAGAACTCTTTGCTGCTGACCGCCCGAAAGCTCTCTGTAGCATCTTTTGGACAGATCGGAAATATTCATTCTTTCCATCTGCTTTTTTGCAAATTCTTTTTGCTCTTTTGAATAAAAAGGACGAAGACCGCATTTGTTGAGAAGTCCCGAAAGAACGATTTCCTTAACGGACGCGGGGAAGTCCTTCTGAACGAGAGTTTGCTGAGGCAGATAGCCGATTTCGGTGGATTTAAGCCCTTCTCCCGTTGAAATTTTCCCTGACATGGGAGCTTTAAGACCTAAAAGTGCTTTTATCAGTGTGCTTTTTCCGGCACCGTTTTCACCGACGATACAAAGGTAGTCTCCCGCATTCACCTGAAAATTCAGATGCTCGGTTATGACCTTGCCCTCATATCCTAAAGTGACATCATTACAAATTAACTGGGCCATTATTATTTCCTTTCCTTTTTTCGTTAAGAAAGTGCTTCCTTGAAAACAGCGAGATTGTCTTCCATTACCTTTATGTATGAAAGAGAAAGCTTGTCCTTTGTTACTGATTGAAGTGAATTGAGTGTGAGTATTGTCTGATTTTTGTCTTTTGTTGCATTTTTAACCGTGTTTGCAACGGAGCCGTCTGCAGTTTCCGTGATAACAATATGAGAAAGACCGAGTTTATCAATTTCTCCCGCAAGTCTTGTCACGGTTTCAAAGCTTGCCTCACTTTCTGCCGAACAGCCCGAAAAAGCCGCGTGGTAATTAAGTGAATAGTCCTTTGTCAGGTAAATAAACGGGAAGCGGTCTGCAAAAACAAGAGTATTTTTTGAACATCCGGCAAAGGTATTTTTATAATTATCATCAAGCTTTTCAAGGTCACTACGGAATTTGATGAAATTCTCCTGATATGTGTCTTTGTTTTCCGTGTCAAGGTCCTGAAGTACATTTTTTATAATTTCGGAAAGCTTCATGGCATTTTTTAATGAAAGCCATATGTGCTCGTCGTGGGTGTGCTTGTGTTCTTCACCGGCTTCGTGATGATGCTCGTCTTCTCCTATTGCCTCAACGCAATAAAGCCCATCTTCGGGAAGATTAGCCATAAGCTCAAGCACAACCGTTTTTTCGTTTTTTGATGACTTTAGAACATCCTTAACCCAACTGTCACTTGTGCCGCCCGTGTAAATAAAAATATCTGCAGATGAAATAGTTATAATATCGGCGGCTGTCGGCTGATAGGAATGAAGGTCCGTGCCCGAATCAAGCAGGAGTGTTATATTTACGTTTTCGTTTTCACCCACAATGCTTCTTACCCAGTCATAATAGGGGAAAACAGTGCAGACTATGTCAAGCTTTTCGGTGTCGGTGGTGTCATCCGAGCATCCGCAAAAAACGGTTATAAGCATTAAAAGTGCAAGAAGCACAGAGATTATTTTTTTTATCATAGCCTTATCCTTCCTTTAAGTTGCAGTCCTTGCAAAAGCCGAAAAGCGTTGTGCTGTCAGGCTTTACCGTGAAATCGCTCTCGCCGAGAATTTCAGAAAGCACCTGTTCGCTGAGCTTGTGTCCCATATGAAGCAGCTTTCCGCAGCTTGTGCATTTGAGATGAAGATGATGGTGACATTCTTCGCTTCCTGCAATCTGATATAAAAACTGTCTTGAATTACCTTTAACAAATCTTTTTACGGTACCCTTGTCCACAAGCTGTCCGATAAGTCGGTAGACCGTGCTTTTTCCGGGGGCGTCAGCAAATTCTTTTTCCATTTCCGCTGCCAGTTCATCAACAGAAAACTGTCTGTCGGAGTGCCTTTTAAGAAACTCAAGCACCATTTCTTTCTGATGGGTATTATAAGTAGCCAAGAAATCAACTCCAAATTGAGAATTACTCTCAAATTATTATACTTATTTTTCATTTTCTGTCAATAGCAATAATCCGTTGAAATAGTATTTTTTTTATGATAATATAAAATAAGAAAATGTATAACGGAGCTATAAATGGTAAATGTTGAGATTCTTGCTCCCGTAGGCGGGAGAGAACAGCTTATTGCAGCGGTGAGAAGCGGTGCCGATGCGGTTTATTTCGGTGCATCCTCCTTTAATGCAAGAAGAAATGCGGATAATTTCACTGATGAGGATTTCATCGGTGCGGTGCGTTATTGCCACGAAAGAGGAGTGAAGGCATATATCACGCTTAACACTCTGATAAAAGACAGCGAAACCGAAGAATTTATGAAAACGCTGTCGCTTATTGCGAAAAGCGGTGCCGATGCGGTTATAATTCAGGACATGGGTGTGCTTAAAAGAGTGAAGGAGTGCTGTCCAGATATTCCCGTACACGCTTCAACTCAGATGGCGGTGCATAATGCTTCGGGAGCGGTTTTTCTCGAAAAGCTGGGCTTTGGGAGAATTGTTCTTGCAAGAGAGCTGAGCTTCAGAGAGATAAAAGAAATAAGAGAAGCTGTCAATACGGAAATTGAAGTTTTCGTCCACGGGGCACACTGTATGAGTGCTTCGGGAATGTGCTATATGAGCTCTGTTCTTGGTGCAAGAAGCGGTAACCGAGGTCTTTGTGCACAGCCGTGCCGTCTCAATTTCAAGGTAAAAAACCGTGAATATGCCTTGTCTCTTAAAGATATGTGTCTTGTTGACAACACAAAAGAGCTTATAGAGGCGGGGGTGACTTCCTTTAAGATTGAGGGCAGAATGAAACGCCCCGAATATGTTGCCGCCGCAGTGAGTGCCTATAAAAAAGCGGTCAAAGGCGAAAATGCCGATGTGAGTCTTCTTCAGAGCATTTTTTCAAGAAGCGGCTTCACCAAAGGCTATGCCGAGGGGAAAAGAAATCTTTCAATGTTCGGCTACAGAACGAAAGAGGATGTTTTATCCGCAAATAACAGCCTTTTATCGGAGGTCTCAAATACCTACAGAAATGAAAATCCCCTGATACCTGTAACGATGAAATTCACCGTAGAAGAAAATGAGCCCTCTGTTCTTGAAATTTCCGACGGAGAAAATACGGTTACGGTTAAGGGAGCAGTTCCCGAAAAGGCAATGAAGCTTCCGCTTTCAATTGAAAGTGCGGAAAAATCTCTTAATAAATTAGGTGGAACCTTCTTTTTCTGTGAAAAAATCACTTGTGAGATTGAAGACGGACTAATGCTTCGTGCTGCTGACATAAATGCAATAAGACGGGAAGCCACAGAAAAGCTTATTGAAATAAGAGGAAAAGTAAATCCTTATGAAATAAAAGATTTTGAAAAGGGTATTTTCTCAAAAACGGTGTGGGGAAGTCCGTCACTTCGCCTTTCTTTCAGAAGTGTTGAGCAAATTCCCGAAAATGTCGAGTGCGATATGATAATTCTGCCAATAAAAGAAATTCTTCTTTATAAAAAAGATATTGAAAAATTCGTTGATAAGCTCACCTGCCGTCTTCCTGCCCTTATTTATCCCGCTTCTGAAAAGAAGATTCTTTCGGAGCTTGATGAAATAAAGAGACTGGGAATAAAAAAAGTGCTTTGCGACAATATTGGGGCGGTGGCACTTGTGCAAAAAGCGGGACTTGAGCCCATAGGCGGAGAGCTTCTTAATGTTTTCAATTCCGATGCGGCGGAAAACTATTATAATCTCGGTGTGAAGGACCTGACTTTATCGCAGGAAATTTCCTTTAAGTGTGCGAAGAACATCAGAACACACGCCGCCACGGGGCTTGTGATTTACGGCTTTTTACCCTTGATGCATTTCAGGTGCTGTCCAATGCAGACTGAAAAGGGATGCGGAAGCTGTGAGGGTAAGGGGGAAATCACCGACAGGATGAACGAAAAATTCACCGTACTGTGTGAAAATAAGCAGTACAGTGTCCTTCACAATTCGGTGCCCTTATATGTGGGAGATAAAGCCCTTCCGGAGGTCTGCTTTGTCACAATGAATTTCACAACCGAAACAAAAAAAGAGACAGAAAAAATAATAGAAGTATATAAAAATAAAAAAGCCCTGCCGGGAAGAAAGACGGCAGGACTGTATGAGAGAGAGCTGATATAAAAGGAAGGCGGAGGCGTTGAAAATTTTGATGCTTTCTCCTTAAAAAAATTATTGCTGTTAAATTTATTATTGACGTACAAAGAAGCTTGAGTATTTCGTTTTCTCCTGCTTTCGAGCCTTGACCTTAAATGAAATTCCATTCCGGCATCGGTGCCGTAAATGTGACCTGTTTTCGGCTTATAGGCTCAATAAAGCTGATTTCGTGTGACCGGAGTGCTATAAACGGTAAATTGACATTTGAGCCGTATTTTCCGTCTCCGTAAACAGGGTGCTTTCTTGACGCAAGCTGCACTCTTATCTGGTGGGTTCTGCCTGTGTGAAGCTTGATTTTCAAAAGCGTCAGACCGTTTTTCTTTTCAATAACCTCATATTCGAGAGAGGCTTTTTTTACTCCCTTTCTTTCTCTTTTTACAACAAAGGACTTATTTTTCCTTGAGTCCTTGAAAAGCAGGTCTGTGAGTATGTCCTTATCGGGTGAAACATCACCGTGCACTGCTGCAATATATGTTTTGTTGAAGCGGTTTTCCAGTATTTCTTTTGAAAGAAAAGCCGCCGCTTCTTTTGATTTTGCATAAACCAT
This sequence comes from Acutalibacteraceae bacterium, assembly GCA_045534425.1. Classification (GTDB taxonomy): domain Bacteria; phylum Bacillota; class Clostridia; order Oscillospirales; family Acutalibacteraceae; genus RUG806. The sequence continues at coordinate 8,085 of JAZSJT010000070.1, forward strand.
TATACCCGAAGTTAATGTATCAAGCCGATGAACGGGAAATATATCGGAGCTTGTCATTTTTCTGAGAATGCTCACTGCATTTTCTGTTGCGGTTTCCTGTGAAGGTAGCCCCGACGGTTTTATTATTACAACAATTTGAGAATTTTCGTATAGAATTTCCATAAATTTCCTCATTGTTTAAGAAGAATAAGTTTTGTGCAAACATTGTATAGAATAAATTGCTTTGAAATATGATAAAATTGTGACATTTATGTTAATCTTCAATTATTATATAGAAATCACTTGCAATGTTGAACACAAGATGATATTATTAGTATGCAAGATATTCTAATCTTAAACGCATTAATCTTTGAAAGGAGTTAATATCATGGCAGCTGAAACAACAACAAAGCAGGAAATCACTACTGATGAGCTCACTCTTCAGCCCAATAAGGCAGAATCAGCTATCGCGTTTCTTGGCGAATGGGCAGATTATATTGTTCAGTTCATTGAAATCGTAAAGAATTTCTTTGAAAGAATCAAGGAAGCTTTTGCTGAAAAGGAATAATTATTATTCTTTTATAAATTTATAACAGAAAAGAGGTGCACACAATGGAAGGCGTAACAGAATACATCGCAATGTTTGCAGAATATTTCGTAATGTTCATTAATATGATTAAGGAATTCTTTGCTAAGCTCGGCGGTGCTGCTGAATAATTTTAGTCAAAAGAATAACCCGTTATAAACGGGATGAAAAATAGCGTAAGCTAAAAAGCCGACGGAATCCCCGTCGGTTTTTTCACTTTTTGTCAAGCAGAAATTAATCCGTTTGCATAAATTTATATACAAATATTGAAAAATCGTATAAAAAATATAAAAATTTTGTTTTAAGTGTTGAAATTATTTTTTTATTGTGTTAGTATAAAAGTGCGATTTTATATCGGAAATTATATTGTGAGGTGAAAACAATGTTACTTAAAGCAGGTAATGGTACATACGACAGCGATTACGCTTACATCGATCTTTTCATCGATTTCCTTGAAAGAATCATCGAAATTATTATGAAGCTTTTCAGCGGTTTAGGTGGTTCAGCTGAAGAAACTCCTGAAGAAAATGCATAAGCAAAAAGTTTAACTTTTTACTTAACACAGATCTGTATTAAAGAATGACGTCCGTTTTTTTCGGGCGTTTTTCTTTTTTTTGCAATTTTCTGATAAAAATTATATAATATAATAAATATTACATCTTTTTTTGCGTCATAGTAGGTGAGGAGGGAAAAATATGGATGATATCAACATAATAAATTTGTTTTTCGAAAGAAAGGAAAGTGCAATTAAAGAAACCTCTCTGAAATACGGAAAATTCATACGCTTTATTGCCTTCAATATTACGGGTGACGAAACGGAGACCGAGGAATGTGAAAATGACACCTATCTCAAGCTCTGGAATTCAATTCCGCCCGAAAGACCTCAGCTTCTTAAAGCATATATCGGAACTCTGGTGCGTAACTGTGCTTTGAGCTTATACAGAAAAAATACCGCAAGTAAAAGAAATTGCGGTATAACTGTTCTTTTGGATGAGCTTGAAGAATGTGTTCCGTCATCCATTAATACGGAAGATGAATATTTCGGAAAGGCTTTGACGGAAATTATCAACAACTGGTTAAAAGCCTTGTCCGAAGAAAACAGAGTCGTTTTTATAAAACGCTATTGGTACGGTGTCCCCGTAAAGGATATCGCCGCAGAGGCTTTCTGTTCCCCCTCAAAAATTTCCTCTCTCCTCTTTTCTTTAAGAAAGCAACTGAAAAATGAACTTGAAAAGGAAGGTGTTTCAGTGTGAAAAAAGAAGATATTTATAATGCAATGACAAACATTGAGCCTGAGCTTATTGAAGAGGCAGATAAATTTACTTTTCGTAAAAAAAGAAAAATTCTTCCCGTAATTCTCTCCTTTGCCGCCGTGTTTGTAATAGTGTTTGCTGCAAATGCACTTTATAATCTGGGAGTGCTGACAGGTATTCCCGAAACTCACAATACTCTGCCCGATAATAACACAGAAGATACGACACAGATTACGCAAGAAGTTCAACAGACCTTTGCTCCCGGTTCCTTTAAACCACCCGCACCTGAACAGCAGACAGAGCATGAAAATGCTGCATCGGAGAATGAAGAAAGGACAACCTCAGAAGCATTGTCCTCAACGGATGTGTTTTTCGAGGATTTCAGCAATCCCCACACGTCAACCAATAAAAAAGAAATAAAGCCTACGGTTCTCGCTGATGCCGCATATCCCAAAATGTCAGCCTATCCCGCTCTTTTAGGAGAAATGAGCCCTCTTTATGACAGCTGGCGTGAAGATATTTCTAAACTCAGAAGAATTGAAGTGGAAACAGATAATATCCTGTCATTTTCAAAAACACTTATGAGTGAGGTTTTAACAGACAGTGAGGATAAAAACAATATCGTTTCGCCTCTTAATATCTATATGGCTTTGTGTATTTTATCGGAGACCTGTGACGGAAATTCGAGACAGCAGATATTGTCGCTTCTCGGTGCGTCTTCAATGGATGAGCTGCGTGAACAGGCTAATAAAGTCTGGCAGAAAAACTATCGGGATGACGGCTATATGAAGAGCATAATGTCAAACTCTCTGTGGCTTAACGACAGCGTAATGTATAAGAAAAGTGCAGTTACAACTATTGCCGAGAAATATTACGCTTCGGTATTCAGCGGTACTATGGGTTCACAGAAATATGATAAGATGCTTAAAGGTTGGCTTGAGGACAACACGGACGGGCTTATTTCACCCGATATTTCAATGAATTATGACGATGTGATGTCAATTGCTTCCACAATTCTTTTTCAGACGAAATGGACAAATAAATTTGCCTCTTCAAAAACCGAAAAGGGAATTTTCCGTTCGCCTGACAAAGAAATAAATATTGATTTTATGAAAAAAACAGAGAATACGGACTATTTCTGGGGTGAAAAATTTGCCGCAATAAATCTTCCCCTTGATATAGGCGGAAAAATGTGGTTTATTCTCCCCGACGAGGGCGTTGACGTTGACGATATATTCAAGGAAGAACAGCTTTTAAGTCTTGTTGCCGAAAAAGATATATACGGTTCATATGAAAATTCAAAATATATCAAAGTAAATATGGCAATACCAAGGTTTGATGCATCAAGTGAAAAAGATTTGCTTTCAAATCTCAAAAAGCTGGGCGTGACGGATATTGCGGATGAACAAAAATCAGATTTCTCTCCTCTTGCAACAAATCCCGAAGGAATATTTATTGATAAGGTTTCTCACGGTGTGAGAGTAAAAATAGACGAGGAAGGCGTTTCTGCTGCCGCCTATACTGTAATCAGAGGAGCAGGAGCTGCAGCTCCCCCCGACGAAGAAGTAGATTTCGTCCTTGACCGCCCCTTTGCTTTTGTAATAACTCTCGATAACGAAACACCGCTCTTTGCCGGAATTGTAAATAATCCGTAGAAAAAAACCGTACTTCTCAGGAGGTACGGTTGATTTATAATTTGTTTTATGATAAAATATTTATATTAAAGAAAAAGGAGAATTGTTGTGGCTGATAAGGTATCTCTTAAAGAACTTCGTTATTATGCAAAAATGGCAAGCGAGGCATATATAAACGATCCTGTTTATTGCTTCGCCTGTAAAAATGAAAAGATAAGGAAGAGATTTATCTATCATTGGATTCTCTTGCGACTTAATTCTTCGAGGAAAAAGGATATTTTTTATTTCGATGAAGAAAAAAGAGGACTTCTGATTCTTCGTGAAGCCCATTATGATTATACAATGCTCCAGTTTCTCAAATGCCCCAACTGGGTATTTCTTGTGCTTTACTGGCCCATTACAATAAAAACACTTTTGGCGTATTCCCATCTTGACAATTCCGAAATTTTCGATGATAAAACATATATTATTTCACCTGTTTTTGTCGGAAAAGAGCATCAGGGAAAAGGTATTGCCACAAAGCTTATCAATATGGGACTTGAGGATATGCGTTCCAAGGGATACAAGGTAGGACTTGAAACCCAGAATCCCGAAAATGTCGGCTTCTATGAAAAATTCGGCTTCAAAACTGTAAAGCACGAATTTTACAAATTAGAAAAAATCAATAACTACTATATGCTCACAGAGTGAAGAAACTCTCCCGTTTTAGCCGAGTGTTCGTAAGGACACTCGGCAGTTTTATTCGCCTTGCGGCGAGTTATATTGCTTCGCAGTGATATTATGCCGTGCATAGTTATATTGTCCTTCGGACAGTTTTATGCGAATAAAATAACACTGAAGCCGCAAGGCTTCAATATCACTTTTGATTTATCAAAAATATCACTGCAAATTTTAATTTGCAATATCACTTATACATACCGGAAAAATGTTTTCAGATTGGCTTGATTGCTTTTCAAAGTATATAACCTATTATGACACTTTCAGACTGAAAGTGTCAGTTTTATTATCAAAAAAATTTTGAGACACCTTGTAAAAAGTGTCTCAAAACCTATGACTACTTATTTCTGTCCTTTGTAACCCCGATCATTTCGGGAGAGTAATTTTTTATGCTATTGTGGGTTTTAATGCATTGCTTTCGTTCTTTTGTAAACGGGCGGGGTTTCTTTGGATTATGGGAAGCTCACCCTCGGTTACACATTCCTTTGTTACCGTGATTTTTTCAATTGCAGCATCCGAGGGGGCTGTATACATAATGGGGAGAAGCACCTTTTCCATTATTGCACGAAGACCTCTTGCTCCCGTTTTCTTTTCGAGAGCGGATTTTGCAATTTCGCTGAATGCATCGGGAGTAAATTCAAGCTCTACATTGTCAATTCCGAAAAGACCCTGATACTGTTTATAAAGTGAGTTTTTAGGTTCTTTGAGTATTCTCACAAGTGCATCTTCATCGAGATTGCGAAGTGCTGTGAGAACGGGAAGTCTGCCCACAAGCTCGGGGATAAGTCCGAATTTTACAAGGTCCTGCGGGATTACCTTACTCATAATTGCATTTTCGTCAAGCTCTGATTTTACAAGAATTTCAGAGCCGAAGCCCAGCACTGAATTGCCCATTCTCTTTTCTACTATTTTTTCGATGCCGTCAAATGCACCGCCGCAGATAAAGAGAATATTTGTGGTATCAATCTGTAAAAATTCCTGCTGGGGATGCTTTCTTCCGCCCTGCGGGGGAACGTTTGCAACGGTGCCTTCAAGAATTTTAAGAAGTGCCTGCTGAACACCCTCACCGCTGACATCACGGGTGATTGAGGTGTTTTCGCTTTTTCTTGCTATTTTATCGATTTCATCCACATAAATTATTCCGCGTTCAGCCTTTTCAATGTCAAAATCAGCCGCCTGAATAAGTCTTAAAAGAATGTTTTCAACATCTTCACCAACATAACCTGCCTCTGTGAGTGTGGTGGCATCCGCAATTGCAAAGGGCACATCAAGAGTTTTTGCAAGTGTCTGTGCAAGGAAGGTTTTTCCCACACCCGTAGGTCCCAGAAGAAGAACGTTCGACTTTGTTATTTCAACATCGGTCTTTGCTTTTCTGTAAATTCTCTTATAGTGGTTATATACAGCTACCGAGAGAGCAATTTTTGCTTCGTCCTGACCGATAACATATTCATCAAGCTTTGCCTTCAGCTCTTCGGGCTTGGGAAGAATTCTCGGTGATGAGGCTTTCTTCTTCGTGCTCTTCTTTGTGTCAGTGTCACCCTGTGTGATTATGCTGACACAGTTTTCAATACATTCATCACAGATAAATGCATCGGGGCCCTGAATGAGCATTGAAACCTGTTCCTGTGCTCTTCCGCAGAACGAACAGCGGATCCTGTCCTTAGGATCGTCATATTTAGCCAATGGATTTTCCTCCCGCCTTATCTGTTGTAAAGAACCTTGTCAATAAGACCGTATTCGAGAGCCTCTTCGGCACTCATAAAGTTATCACGGTCTGTGTCCTTTTCTATAACCTCAATGGGCTTGCCTGTTTCTTTTGCCAGAATTTCATTGAGCTTCTGTCTTGTTTTAAGAATGTGGTCTGCGGCAATCTTGATATCGGAAGCCTGACCTCTTGCACCGCCTAAAGGCTGATGAATCATAATTTCAGCATTGGGAAGAGCATATCTCTTGCCGGGAGCACCTGCTGCAAGAAGGAAAGCACCCATACTTGCCGCCATACCCATACAAATGGTGGAAACATCGCATTTGATGTAATTCATTGTATCAAAAATTGCGAAGCCTGCGGAAACGGAGCCGCCGGGGGAGTTGATGTAAAGAGAGATATCCTTTTCGGGATCCTGACCTTCAAGGAAAAGAAGCTGAGCCACAACAAGACTTGCGGTAACGTCATTTACTTCTTCGGAAAGAACGATAATTCTGTCGTTGAGAAGACGGGAATAAATATCATATGCTCTTTCACCGCGGTTTGTCTGTTCTATTACTGTGGGCACAAGTGACATATAAGGATTAGGTAACATACTGAATATCCTCCTGTTGTATTTTTTTGAAAAGACGGTCGGAATATATATCCCGACCGTCGTGTGTTACGGAATGTCCGTTCGGGAAACATCTTATGAAACTCTGTATGTTGTTTTCAGTATATATGTTTTGCAATACACTTTTTTAACGGGGGAAGAATTTCTTTTTAAATGCTTGACCGATTCTCCGGAATTATTCAGCTGATGCTTCTTCAGCGGGAGCTTCTGCTTCTTCAGCCTTTTTCTTTGTTGTTTTCTTTGCAGCGGGCTTTTTTGCAGCCTTTTTCTTTTCAGGTGCTTCTTCCTTTGCATTTGCAAAGATTATTTCGTCTGCCTTTCTTGCCTTGAGCTCCTTTTTAACTGTTTCGGGAAGAACAGCCTTCTTTACAACATCAAGGTCAACGCCGTATTTTTCAGCCATAGCTGACATTTCTGCATCAACATCTTCGTCAGTGATTTCAACGCCTTCAAGCTCGGCAATCTTTTCAAGAGCAAGCTCAATCTTAGTATCCTTGAGAGCTCTTTCACGGTAGTTTTCCTTGATGGAATCAACTGTCATACCGAGATATGAAAGATACTGCTCGAAGGGAATGCCCTGAGATTCAACATTGTATTTGAACTCATTAACCATATTTTCAACGGCTCTGTCAACCATAGCTTCGGGAATTTCTTCCTTAACGAGGTCAGAAAGCTTGTCATAGATTTCGTTCTTGAAAGAAGCTTCGGCGGATTTAGCCTTGCTTTCTTCAAGAGTCTTTCTGATATCTGCTTTATATTCGTCAACAGTGTCAAATTCGGAAACATCCTTAACGAAATCATCGTCAAGTGCGGGAAGCTCCTTTGCCTTTATTGCGTGAAGCTTGATTTTGAATACTGCGGGCTTACCTGCAAGATTTTCGGCATATTCCTCGGGGAATGTAACGTTTACATCAAATTCATCACCGATGCTGTGACCGATAATCTGCTCTTCAAAGCCGGGAATGAAGGAGCCTGAACCGATTTCGAGCTCATATTCTTCTGCCTTGCCGCCTTCAAATGCTTCACCGTCTGTGAAGCCTTCAAAGTCGATAACAGCTATGTTGCCGTTTTCAACTGCCTTGTCTTCAACGGAGATAATTCTTGCATTCTGCTCAAGCTTCTTTGCAATGTCAGCATCGATTTCTTCGTCGGTAACTTCAACTGCTGCCTTTACTGCACAAAGCTCTTTATAGCCTTCAACTGTGATTTCGGGCTTAACAACAACCTTGCAAACGAGTTCAACACCGTTTTTGCCGATTTCCTTGATGTCGAAATCAAAGGGATTTGCAACGGGTTCGATGCCTGCTTCAACGATAGCTGCTTCATAAATTTCGGGGAATGCGATGTCAAGTGCATCATCATAGAAAACACCTTCGCCGTATACCTTTTCAATCATAGCTCTGGGAGCTTTACCTTTTCTGAAACCGGGAAGATTGATATTGCCCTTTTCTTTGTTGTAAGCCTTGTTTATTGCCTTTTCAAAAACATCACCGGGGATGGAAAGGGCAACGGTAAATTCATTTGTGCCTGTTTTTTCTGCTGATTTTAACATTTCGAAGTCCTCCTGACTTATGTTTTTACATTAATAACCACAACATTATAGCAGAAACTTTTTTAAATTTCCACTGTTTTTTATAAAAAAATATAAGAATAATAATCTTAAAGCATAATCTTTTTTGGGCAGAATGCGAGAAAATCCGCTGAAATCAAAGAAAATGTTATTCCGTCACAGGTATATTTCTCATACCGTCCCGTTTTTTCTCCGTGAATGTGACCGAAATAGCATCTTTTTATACCGTATTCCTTGAGGACAGCGAGGAGCTCTTCGCAAACACCCGAATCGTATACCACGGGATAGTGAAGAAACGCCACGGGCTCTTTGCCCGTTATGAGAGCGGCTTCTATAGAGGTACGCAGTCTTCCCGCTTCTCTTAAAATAACCTTTTCGGCATTGTCCGACTTGTCGTCAAAAAACCATCCTCTTGTTCCGCACACCGCAATATCTTCCGCTTCATATGCATTATTAAAAAGAAAATTCAGTGTATCGAATTTCTTTTCCTCGAGAAAGGTATTCATTTTTCTCATGGTGCACCACCAATAGTCGTGATTGCCCTTGCCGATAATCTTTCTTCCGGGGAGAGAATTGAGAAAGGAAAGGTCCTTTTCGGCTTCCTCCAGTGACATAGCCCATGAGATATCGCCGGGAATAATAACGGTATCGTTTTCGGATACAAGATTTTCCCAGTTCTTCTGAAGCCGCAGGGTATAATCCTGCCAGCCTCTGAATATATCCATCGGTTTGTCTGTCCCTAAAGAAAGATGGGGATCGGCAATAACGTAAATTGACATAAAACACCACAATTTTTAAAGTCGGAGATCGTCGGTAAATAAGTAGAATAAAGATTTAAGCAAGACACGACAGTGTCTTCCGACAGGGGACAGCTTCACTCTTCACTATAACTTTTTACCTCGCATTAAGAGTAGGTCGGAGATGTGCAGATTGAAATATTCTGTACACAGGGGAGCTTTTCTGATTTTTTTGTCAGAATATTCTTGTTATAAAATTTCTTTGTCTGTCCAAGATATTTGTGAAAGCCGCTTTGTGTTTTTTTTGTTTTTTCATAGATATTTCCTTCGCTCTTGAAAAGGCGGCTTTCAATTTTTCGGGAGATGAGAAAATGCACAAAAACTGCAATGAAAAAAGTAACATCGTATGTGAAGCAAAAAACTGCGTTTATCACAGTAAGGACAGCAGGTGTACCGCTTCTTCAATCAAGGTGGGAAGCTGTAATGCCTGTTCGTGCAGTGATACCTGCTGCGACACATTCAAAATGCGTGACGATGTAACTTCTGCATTCTGAGGAAGCATTATTTCGGGACTTAACCGCCTCAGATTTCAAGCATTGAAAATACAACGCTTTCCATTTCAGACTTGTCGCATATTTCGGTAAAGCGAGGCTTTGCACCCCAGAGTTCGGTAAGCTTTGCAGGGGCCGGAACACCGGTGTAAGAATCAAGGGCTGACATCATATCGAATTCATCGGATGAGCTGATTTTTTGTCCGAGACCGGTAAGAACAGCGGGAGAGAACTTGTAGGGTGAGGCTGTGGACACAATAACAGTGGGGGTGTTATCGCCCGTATTTTCACGGTAAGCGTTATAAACGTTTACTGCAACTGCAGTGTGGGGATCAAGAAGATAGTTGTGTGAAGAGAATGTTTCACCGATTGTCTTCTTGGTCTCGCAGTCGTTACAGCAGCCTGCAGCAAAAACAGCCTGAATTTTTGCGAGCATTTCCTTTGTAACGGTATATTCGCCGTTCCTTGAAAGCTCACTGAAAAGTGCTTTTGTTTCTTCGCTTCCGGTTTCACTTAAATGATAGATAAGTCTTTCAAGATTGCTTGAAACGAGAATATCCATTGAGGGAGAAACGGTTGTATGGAACTGTCTTACACGGTTATAGCGTCCTGTGTTGATAAATTCCGTGAGAACATTGTTTTCGTTTGAAGCACATATGAGCTTATTTACGGGAAGTCCCATTTCCATAGCATAGTATGCGGCAAGAATGTTGCCGAAATTGCCTGTGGGGACGGTGAAATTGATTTTTTCGCCGTTTGCAATCTGTCCCGAAGAAATCATATCTGCATAAGCGGAGAAATAATATACTATCTGAGGAACAAGTCTGCCCCAGTTTATGGAGTTTGCCGAGGAGAAAGCCATATTATTTTCGGAAAGTATTGCCTTGACCTTTTCATCCGTGAAAATGGTTTTAACCCCTGTCTGTGCATCGTCGAAATTACCCTTTATTGCACATACGCCGACATTTCCTCCGGCCTGTGTTGTCATCTGCAGCTTCTGCATTGCACTGACGCCTTCACTGGGATAGAAAACGAGAATCTTTGTGCCTTCAACATCCTTGAAGCCTTCAAGAGCGGCTTTTCCCGTATCGCCTGATGTGGCAACGAGAATAACCGTTTCCTTGCCGTCTCCCATCTTCTTTGAGCTTGAGGTGAGAAGATAGGGGAGAAGCTGTAAAGCCATATCCTTGAATGCACAGGTGGGACCGTGCCACAGCTCAAGAATATTGATGTTGCCGTGAAGCTTTACCAGAGGAGCCACCTTTTCGTGTGTAAAGCCCGTGGAATATGCACCAAGTGTATCGGCATCAATTTCTTCATCGGTAAAATCAGTGAGATAAAGGGAGAGGACCTTGCGAGCCCGCTCAATATAAGTCAAAGGTACAAGGGAATCAATGAATTCCTCATTCACCTTGGGAATATCGGTGGGCACGAAGAGACCGCCTTCTGCGGAAATGCCGTTTGCTATGGCATAGGCTGAAGAAACTGAAAGGGAATCGTTTCTTGTGGATGTGTAATTCATAACATAACCTCCGTGCGGAAATTTTTTGCATATTATTTTAACAAATATATTTTGAAAAGTAAAGTACTATTTTAACATAATAATAAAACTTGCAATATTTTTTCTTTTATGCTATTATAACAAATTACGGAGGCTGATAAAAATGAGAGAATATATGAAAAATGCATTGAATTCAATAGACAGTCACGCTGAGCTTCGTTCACAGGTTTCAAGAACAAGGAGAGTGTCAATAGTTTCGGGCTCACTTGTGGGAAACAGCTCGTCTGTTTCAAAAGGTATCGGAGCAAGAGTATATAAAGACGGTGTTTGGGGATTTGCTTCAAAGAGTACCTGTGATAAGGAAAGTATTGCACAGGTGCTTGACAGTGCAAATGAAAATGCACTTCTTCTTCACGGTGGCTGTCCTAAAAACAAAGGACCTTTAGTTACCGCTTGCCCTGTGGAATACTGCGAAAAAAGACCTTTTCAGGAGGTTTCACAGAAAACTCTCGTAGATTTCGCTAAAGAAGTGGATGCATATATAGAAAAGAAATATCCCTCGCTGACCTCCCGTCACGTGGGGCTTTCAACAGGCTGTATTGAAAAAACTCTCACAACCTCCGAGGGCACATTTGCATATCAGCTTTTTCCGAGAACTTATATGATAGTTTCAATGTCCGCTGAAACCGCTGACGGTACAACAGTGGAGCTTTTTGACGTATTGGGCGGCGGTGAAGGATATTTTGCCGACCACTATTCCGATCCCGAATTATTATTCCCCCTTGTTGACTCCTTATATGAGGAGCTTATGAAGAAAAAAGAGGGAATTTTCCCCGATGCGGGCGAGGCTTTGTGTATTATAGATTCATCAATTTCAGGTATGGTGGCACATGAGGCTATAGGACACACCGTTGAAGCAGACCTTGTGCTTGCGGGCAGTGTTGCTATGGGAAATATCGGCAAAGAGGTGGCTTCACCTTTAGTCAGTCTCACGGACTTCGCACATACTGCCTTCGGTGAAAAAGCACCTCTTCCCGTGTATGTGGATGACGAAGGAACACTCTGTCAGGACACTGTAATCATAAAAGACGGTGTTCTTCAGGGGTATATGAATAATCTTGAAAGTGCACAGTATTTCGGTGTTGAGCCTCTCGGAAATGCCCGTGCATATGCATTTTCCGATGAGCCTCTTATAAGAATGAGAAACACGGCAATCCACCCCGGCAAGGATAAGCTGGAGGATATGATAGCCAGCGTTGACAAGGGCTATTATCTCACAAGAACCCAGAACGGTCAGGCAGACACTACGGGTGAATTTATGTTCGGTATAACAATGGGCTATGAAATAAAGAACGGTAAGCTTGGACGGGCATTAAGAGACACCACCATTTCGGGTGTTGCCTTCAATATGCTTAAAACAGTTGATATGCTTTCAGATACCGTTTCGTGGGATTTTGCGGGCTACTGCGGTAAAAAACAGCCTATGGCGGTTTCAATGGGCGGTCCCTCAATCAGATGTAAAGTCAATATCGGAGGAAGATAAAATGGAAAAGCTTAAAAAAGCGGCAAAATATATTATAGATTCTCTTTTGTCTTCAGGAGGGCACTCGGCACAGGCAAGTGTTTCCGAGGGCAGAGTAGAAGAGTTTAATGTGGATGCAGGTGAATTTTCACTTATAAGAAGTGTTTTCAATTCCGGTGCATCAATGAAGGTCATAAAGGATATGAAAAAAGGCACTGCTGCAGTAAATCAGCTTGATAAGGAAGCTATTGACAATGCAGTTGCTGAATGTATGGCTGCAGCCGGGACGGGTGTTGCGGACGAAGCTCTTTCAATAGCCGAAAAGGAAGAAAATGCAGATTTCATTTCGGGTGCACTTTCCTGTGACAAGGAAGCCTTCTTTAAGTCGCTTCTTAAATTCACCGGCGACGTAAAAGCACTTTTTCCCGAAATTATGCTTGAACAGGTTATTGCTTCATATTCCTACGGTAAGCACGTTTTTATGAACAGTAACGGTGTTGAATTCACTGAAGAGGACGGCTCTTATTCCGTAAGCATTATGTATTCCGCACATAATGACGAGGAAACCACCTCGTTCAACAGTGTTTCGGTGGACTATCTTGATCCGACGCAGGATATTCTTGAAATTGCAGATGTGAAAACTATGCTTGAAAGAGCAGTGAAAGAGCTTAAAAGTGTTCCTTTTTCAGGTAAATTTACGGGTACGGCGGTATTTTCCCCTGCTTGTCTTTGCGACTTTGTTTCCAATATTGCGGATTCCTTCACGGGCGACCTTGCTCTCATTGAAGGTACATCTCCCTGGAAGGACAGTCTCGGAAAACAGGTTGCCGATTCATCATTCACTCTCAGTGTAATTCCTTTAAGCAAGGAAATCGTATGCGGTGAGAGAATAACCGCTGACGGCTATAAATCAGAAAATTATGACATTATAAAAAACGGCATTTTAGAAAGCTTCAGCCTTTCAGAGTATGCCGCAAGAAAAACAGGACTTAAAAGGGCAAAAAGCACAAGCAGCTGCGTGAAGGTGTGTGGCGGCAGTGAAGGTCTTGATAAAATCATTTCCGGAATAAAGGAAGGAATTCTCGTCTGCCGTTTTTCAGGCGGTGAGCCTGCAAACAACGGTGACTTTTCCGGTGTTGCAAAAAACAGCTTCCTTATAAAGGACGGAAAAATCGAGTGTCCCGTAACAGAAACCATGATAAGCGGGAATATGGCTGATATGCTTAAAAATATTGAAGCCGTGTCCTCCGACAGTGTTAATTACGGAACCTGCATTATGCCCTATATGGCATTCGGCGGTATAACCGTTTCGGGTGCAAATTAATCAGAAAATTTTCGGAGTACGATAAAGATATGGATAAAAAAACAGTAATGCCGATGGTGCCTTTAAGGGGCGTTGCCTTGTTCCCCGGAATGACGCTTCATTTCGATGTGGGCAGACGCTCTTCTCTGCAGGCACTGAAAAACGCAAACGGACAGGATGTATTTTTTGTTTCACAAAAGGATGCCATGGTTGAAAAGCCTGAGCTTTCAGACCTTTACCCCGTGGGAGTTGTGGGCACTGTCCGTCAGATAATAAGACTTCCCGAACACAATTCCGTTGTGAGAGTTGTGGTTGAGGGAAAATACAGAGCCGAAATTGACGAGCTTGTTACAAAAAGGCTTTATTATAAGGTTACGGTAAATCCTTTAGAGGATGACAGAACGCCTCCCAAGGAATTTGGTGAAAATCCCTCTCTTTTAGAAGCGGCGGCACTTTTCAGTGTAAAGAACTATTTCGATGATTATGCGGAATTTATCCGCCATATGACTCCCGAAATGTTCCAGAATATTTATGAAAGCAAGGACCTCGGAAAGCTCACAGACTATATTGCGGGAAATATTATGATTCCCCTTGAGGAAAAACAGCAGGTGCTGGGAAAGCTCAATGTTTTTGAAAGAAGTGAGGAGCTGTGCTGTGTTCTTTCAAAAGAAACAGAGATTATGAAGGTCGATGCTCTTTTACAGGATAAGGTTCAGGAGCAGATGGATAAAAACCAGAGAGAATATTATCTGCGTGAAGAAATGAAGGCAATTACGGAGGAGCTGGGTGAGCTTGAGGGTGACGATTCCTCCGAGCTTGCAGTTAAAATAAGAGAAAGCCTTATGAATGACGATAACAAGGCAAAGCTTCTTTCCGATGCCGAAAGGCTTAAAAAAATGTCGCCCTCATCCGCAGATGCAAACGTTCTTCGTTCATACATAGAAAAATGCCTTGAAATTCCGTGGGGAAAATATACGAAAGAAAATAACTCTCTCATAAAAGCTAAAAGGGTTCTTGAAAAAGACCACTTCGGGCTTCGTGACGTGAAAGACCGCGTAACGGAGATGCTGGCAGCCCTTATGATTTCTCCCGACATTAAAGGACAGATTATCTGCCTTGCAGGTCCTCCCGGCGTGGGTAAAACAAGTGTCGCAAGAAGCATCGCAAGGGCTACGGACAGAAAATATGTAAGAATTTCTCTGGGCGGTGTGAGAGACGAAGCCGAAATCAGAGGCCACAGAAAAACCTATATCGGTTCAATGCCGGGGCGTATTATAAATGCTCTTATTGAAGCAGGCAGTATGAACTGTCTTGTGCTTCTTGATGAAATTGATAAATTAGGTTCGGATATCAAGGGTGATCCCGCTTCCGCACTTCTTGAGGTGCTTGATGCCGAGCAGAATTTCTCCTTCCGTGATCACTATATTGAGCTTCCTGTTGATTTGAGTAAGGTGCTTTTTATAACAACAGCCAACGATAAAAATATGATTCCCCCTGCACTCAAGGACCGTATGGAGGTTATTGACCTTCCCAGCTATACATATGAAGAAAAATTCCACATAGCAAAAAAACATCTTATTCCCAAGCAGATGAAGGAGCATTCACTGACAAAGGACAATATAAAAATCAGTGACAGTGCTTTAAGAGCTATAATTGACGGCTATACAAGAGAAGCCGGTGTCAGAATCCTCGAAAGAAAAATCGCTTCCCTTATGAGAAAGGAAAGCGTGAGACTGGCTTCGGGAATCGAAGAAAGGCTTGAAATAACAGATAAGAATATTGAAGAATATCTGGGTGTAAAAAAATACCGCCCCGAGGAAAATGTTCTTGAGGATATTGTGGGTGTTGTAAACGGACTTGCCTGGACTGCCGTGGGCGGTGAGCTTCTTAAAGCCGAAGCCCTTATATTACAGGGAACGGGCAAAATTGAATTTACGGGCTCTCTCGGTGACGTTATGAAGGAATCCGTAAAAACCGCAATAAGCTTTGTAAGAAGCCGTGCAGACAAATATAACGTCAATCCCGTTTTTTATAAGGAAAACGATATTCATGTGCATTTTCCGGAGGGTGCAGTACCGAAAGACGGTCCCAGTGCAGGTGTGACGGTTACAACGGCTCTTGTTTCCGCTCTGACAGGAAGAAAGGTCAGAGGAAATATTGCCATGACGGGTGAAGTTACTCTCACCGGAAGAGTTCTTCCCATAGGCGGTCTTCGTGAAAAGTCAATGGCAGCATACCGTGAGGGCATTTCAACGGTAATTATTCCGTGGGGCAACACTGCCGATATAGAAGAGGTTGATGAAGCAGTAAAGCAAAAGGTGAGCTTTGTTCCCGTGAAGACCGTTGAAGAGGTTCTTGAGCTTGCTCTTTATCCCGAAGTGAGACACAGTGTAAAAAAATCGGGAAGGACTGAAATAAAAGGCAAAGACTGCCCCGTTCCGCAGCAAAATTCACAGATAGGACTGTCCTGTGAAGAAAGAAGATAAGGAGAAGCGGAAATGAATATTAATAATGTTAAGTTTGAAGCATCATTCGGAACTTCTTCTCAGTTAAAAGCCTCCGATTTGCCCGAAATTGTTTTTTCGGGCAAATCCAATGTGGGCAAATCTTCACTGATAAATAAGTTTTTCAATCGCAAAAACCTTGCAAGAGTTTCCTCTCAGCCGGGAAAAACCACAACAATAAATTTCTTTCTTGTTGACGGTGTTAGAATTGCTGACCTTCCCGGCTACGGCTATGCAAAAAGAGCAGACAACGAAAGACGCCGCTGGGGAGACCTTATGGAAGCATATTTCGGCAGTGAGCGAAATATAAAGCTCATAGTCCAGCTTCTTGATATGCGTCACGAGCCCACCGAAGACGACAGAACAATGCTCGGCTTTTTAAGCGAAGCGGGCTATCCCTTTATCTGCGTTCTCACAAAAAGCGACAAGCTCAATAAAACCGAAAAGGAAGCGAGAAGAAAGGCATTCGCTGAAAATGAATACCTTTCCTCTGCTATAAAGGTTATTGAAGTCTCCGCACAGAATGGTGAGGGTATACAGGAGCTTAAAGATATAATTGAAGCCTCCTTAGAGGCGGATTTCCATGAAAAATACACAGATGCTCCCGAAGAAGAACAAGCCCCCCAACCTGTAAAAGTTACGGTTGTCAAAAGAAAGAAATAAGCTAAAAAAGCAATCCCGCGGTCAGGATTGCTTTTTGTTTTAATAGAGTATCGGAATATAGGAAATGAGGTTTTTGAAGAAATCCACGATTTTTGCAAAAAGTCCGAAGCGGGGAATTTCCTTACTGTTGTCTGTGTTTACAACAGTGAATGAATCGAAGATTTCACCTGAATCCGTGAGATAGGAGTTCACAGTTATTGTGTCTTCACCGAAAGTCAGAAGAGAATAAGATGCTTCATTAAGATTTACGGAATGAACGATGAACTCATCTTCAGAGGTGTCATAGCTTGAGCATTTGCCTCCCGAAGCGGAGCCTGCTTCAAAATAAACAGTACCAACGGAAGAAATGCCTTCGTTATAAATTGGATATGTTCTCGAATAAAAATGATTGTGACCGCTTAAAACAAGGTCAATTTCATATTCGTCAAAGGTGTTTTTAAGTGTTCCCGCACAGATTTTATTCGTAAATTCATCCGCACAGGATGAATATGCACCGTGGTGAAGCATAACAACTCTCCAAATAGCTTCAGGATAAGCGTTCAGTGCATCGCTTATTGTTTTCTTGTGCACGGGGGTGATGATGTTGTTTGAATCAAGAACAACAAAAACCGCGTTGCCGAAAGAGAAATAATAGTTATTCCCGATACTGTTCACTCCGTTTGCGGAGAAATAAAGAGGGAACAGAGGAGAGTAGAAATCGTGATTTCCCGCAGACGGTGCAAAGGGAATTGAGCCTAATGCTTCGGGGGAGAATAAAGCGTTATACTGACCTAATGAAAAACCGTCGTTTACCTGATCGCCTGCACATAATATCAGTTCGGCACCGTTTTCCATAGCACTGTTAAGTGTTCTTTCCCAGCCGTATGTGTCATCCTGAACAGCCTTTTCGCTGTTATCTCCCGAACGTCCCAGCTGAGGATCGGAACAGAAAACAGCGGTGAAGGCTTTGTCTTCCGCTTCAACGGAAAAGCTGCCCTCGTAAACCTTGCCGTCTGCAGTGTATGTGAAGGTATATTCACCGTCATCAAGGTCACAAAGCTCAGCTCTGTGCAAAATTCCATTAACGGCAATCGTGCATTTCACATTTGCAGTGTAGCTTTCAAGACCGTTGGAGTATGTAAACTCCTCTTTAAATGAGCCTGAAAGCCAGTTGAAAACCCGGTCGCTTTCGTTTTCTCCCGGGCTTTGCCATATTTTACCCGAAACAGCTGTTCTTGTATCCCAGTCCTCCAGCCATTCCTCTGTTGCAGTGACGGGATTTGCGGCAAATACCGTAAATGAAAAGCTCAGAAGTATTAATAAGCATATTAAAAGAGCGGTTAATTTTTTCATAATTATCATCTCCTTGACAAAATAATTTTACTATTATTTCCTTTGCATGTCCACAATTTTTTGCCGATTTAAAGAAAAATAAATAATTTTAGTACAATTTTACCTAATATTCGTACTTTTATTTTACGAACCGATGTGTTATTATATATGTAATGCTAAAAAAAGGAGAATTTGTGTATGAATAACTTTCTTCACAAAATTTTCGGCACAACTCCCGGTCAGGGTGTTCAGCCGAAAGAGGCTGTTGCCTATTCAGTTACAGGTATAGGACAGAACTTTATCTGTACCATTATAGGCTCATACCTCACAATCTTTATGACCGACGCACTTCTTTTCGGTGCAAGCGGTGTTAAAATCGGTATCGTTGACGGTGCTATTGCCGTTGCAATTCTTATGCTTGTTACCCGTGTATTCGATGCTTTCAATGACCCCATTATGGGCAGTGTTGTTGATAAGACAAGAACAAAATGGGGTAAATGCCGTCCCTATCTCAAATGGATGGCTTTTCCTATAGGTATTTGTACCGTGCTTTGCTTCCTTCCCGTTTTCTCTGCAAAGTCCGTTGCATCCTTTGCAGTTATTTCTGCTCTTTATGTTATCTGGAGCGTTGTTTACACAATTGCAGACGTTCCCTACTGGGGACTTTCCACCTGTCTTACAAATGACACAACAGTCAGAGGTAACATTCTCACCGTTGCCCGTCTTGCATGTACAGTCGGTGCAGGTGTTGTTACAGTCGGTGTGCCTATTGTAACAGATGCCATTACTTCAAAGTTCAAGTACACAGCCGATATGGCAGCACAGATTGCAACAGATAAGGCTTCAGAAATCGCAAGCATCGTTGCTAATCAGGGACTTACCGCAGAAGAAGCAATCAATTCCTTTGTCGGTACTGTTATGCCGCAATTTGTAAACGATAATGCCAACACTCTCAAGTGGGCATACTTCATTTTCGCTGTTGTATTTGTTGTTATTGCAATGCCTATGTTCTTCTACGGCTTCAACAATACAAAGGAAAGATTTACAGCAGAAGGCGAGCCCCCCTCATTCGGACACAATCTCAAGCTCCTTTTCAAGAATAAGGAACTTCTTCTTATTGTTCTTTCAGGTGTTCTCGGCGGCGCAAGAATGGTTTATACCTACACAGGCGGTCTTTATTTTGCCAAGTATGTTCTCAAAAACGAAGGCCTTTACGGAATTATAACTCTTCTCGTTGTTCCCGGCGGTCTCGTAGCTTCTCTTCTTGTTCCTTACCTTACAAAGAAATTTACAAAGAAATATACATATATTTTCGTTCACCTCTTCGGCGGTATCGTTATGGCGATTATGTATTTCGTAGGATATGATGCACCGTGGAAGCTTATTGTTGCCGCAATCGGACTTATCCTTCTCGGTATTCCTCAGGGTGTCAATAACATTATGACCTATGCTATGATTGGTGACACCGTTGACTATCTCGAATGGAAAACAGGCGAGAGAGGTGAGGGCATATGCTTCGCAATGCAGACGCTTATTAATAAAATCGGTATGGCAGTCGGTGCATTTATCGGTGTTATGTCGATGGCAATTGCAGGCATCAATGCAGAAACAGGCTATGTTGAATCCCCCGAATCACTCTGGAATGTGCTTATCCTTTCAGGTGTTATAAGTATGTTCGCCTGCGCAGTTCCCATGTTCTTCTACACTGTCACAGAAAAAAGACAGAGAGAAATGGTAACAGAAATCGAAGCAAGAAAGAATAAGTAAAGCAGTTTATAAAACTCTAAAAGAACAGTAAAATAGGTTCAGATTTACCGCAAAAAGTAAATCTGAACCTTTTTTTAGTTAAAATGTGATATTATCAAGCTCGCTTTTTGTGAAGGTTACAAATTCGGGGGAGATTTCTTCAAGGTTTACTGATGCTCTTAAAATAATTCTTGCATCTGCGGCTGAAACTGTTTTGTCGGAGTTTACGTCTGCCGCCGCTTTCTGAACGGGAGTAAACTCCTCAAGACCAACGGAATATCTTAATGCAAGTCTTGCATCGGCTGCAGAGATTGTGCCGTTAAGGTCGGTGTCGCCCAGCATAATTTCGGTTTCGTCCTTCACAATAGCGAAAGCATCAATTTCATATGCACTTTCATTTTCAACGGTGAAGGCTTTGACAGCAAGAATATTTCCGTCAACGGTTATTGCACTGAACATCGGATAGTTATAATTCTCTGCTTCTTCAAAAATGTCACCCTCGGGAAGAGTGCCACCGAATTCTGTGCCTGTGGCACCGCTGATTATTGCAACCGTGCCTTTGGTGTCACAGAAAGCTTCATAAGCTTCGCCGTCAACAGTTATTTCCTTTGTGCTGTAATCTGCCTTTTTGTCACCGTTTATATAATCGGTTCTCACATAGATATTTTCACTGCCCTGAAGAATAAGGTCGATGTCAAATTCTTCCATAAGTGAAAGAAGCTGTGTCTTGAGAGCTTCGGAAGCCTCACCTCCGTAAATGCTCTGATGCATCACGAGAATGTTCCATATCTTTGTGCTGTCGGAAAGGTCCTGTCTTAACCAATTAGACTGTTCAAGTGAAAGTGCTTCACCTGATGTCAGATTATTTGTATTAAGAACAATAAAGTGTGCATCCGCATAATCATAGGAATAGTAAACACCGCTGTCGGAAAGCTGTTCGGGAGCATTTTTTACGGAGAAATATTTGCTGATTTCGAAATTGCCTTCCTTGTCGTTTTCGCCTGCAGAGTAAACAAATCTTTTGCTGCTGAAAATGTCTTCCGCACTTTCTATTGCAAAGGACCACTGGTCGTCATTTACGGGCTTTTTGACTATGGAGCCTGTGTGAACAATGAAGTCACTTTCGGGATAAAGTGTGTTTGCGGTGTGAAGAGTATCCCCGAAATTCTCATAGTGAGAGGGGACATATCCCGCACTTTCGGAAACGTGAATAAAGGTAAATTTTCCTCCTTCATCGGGTGCGGTGCTGACTTTTCCTTCTGAAGTAAAGCCTTTATTGAAATCACCGATAGTGAATTTGTAATCGGTGTCGGGTGTAAGTCCCGTTACTGTTACGGTGTGTTTTATAACTTCTCTTTCATAGGGAAGAATTGAAAATTCACCTACATCAAAGCCCGGAGCTGAATAAGTTGAAGCTTCATAAGCGGCGGTAATACCGTCAGTTGTTGCAATACCTGTGAAATTTTCGTTCTCTTTCACAATTTCAATATCCGTACCTGTAACAGAGTATTTTGTAAACCAAGAAACGGTGAATGATGTACTGTTGTCGTCTGTCATAGACATTGTGACATTTACGGGAAGCTGCATATCCTCTTTTGTGGGGATAACCTCAACAGGTCCGTTATTTGTATATGTTACACCGTGGTCCTTTGTATCGTCCTGAACCATACCGCCTATGACGATTTTTGCCTGATAAACTGCTGTTTCACGGGCACCAACGGGTAAGAACATATCGAGAAGTGAATTTACAAGCTCATCGATTGTGGAGCCGTAGGGGATAAGTCCTGTGCCAAGCACCGCTTCAACAAGTCTTTTAAGTGATACATCAGTGAAATTTTTCTGTATTTTCATAAATGCCTTTACGAAATTATCTATAGAAAGCTCGTTGAAAATGCCTGAATCAAGAATACTGAGAATGATTGTGTAAATCATCTGCACATATTCACCTATTGTTGCGGTTTTGTCAACGAAAAGCTTGTTTATGTTAAAGTCAACATTTGCAAGTATGGTGTCAACAAGAAGGCCGTCAACAACGTGTTCTTTTATAAGAGAAATGAGAAGGTCCAAAAATTCGGGCTTGCCTGAAAATTCAACGATATCCTGTAGGAATAAATCGTCTGAAATATCCTCGTTGCCGTAATACATAGTTGCAAGAACGGATAATACCGCATCTCCCAGTGTTCCGCCCTTTTCGGTATCGCCGAAGCCGTATATATCAATATACTTTGTGCAGGGAACGTCAGAAATTTCTGCATCAAGAAGCTTTCTTAATGTGTCTTTTATAAGCTGATATGTCTGTTCTTTGGGATAGATGAGCAGCTCCATAAGCTGACGGTCAAGGTCATTGAGGAAATTCATGGCATTTTTGCCCGAAAGTATGCTTGAGCCCTCAAAATATATACCGCCGAAGAGATAACCGTTTATCAGCTCTTCAATGTCAATATCAAGCTCCTTTTCAAGATATTTGACGATACTGCCCTCTTTACGGAAGCCGTTTACGTATTTGTCCAGAGTGCTTTTGAGAATACCGAAAATATATTCCGTTGCATCAGCATTTGAGCCGAACTGCTTGATAAAGCCTGTTTTTCTGTAGGGGGCAGGGTACACTCCGTCGCCTCTTGTGGTGACAACTCCCGAATATTCGTCACATTCCTTCTGATTGAAGGTAACGTCAAGACCGCCGTTGCTGTTCTTTGTGAAATCCGTGGTTCTGTATGAGAAGGGGAACTGTGTGACGGTGGGAGTGATAACTGAATACATAGGATTGCCCGCGTCGGAATATGTAATGCTGACATCACTTACGTGCTGATGTCCGCCAAAGGAATAGTTTATTCCCGCATCCGCGAAAAGCTCCTGTAATTTATAACAGTCGTCAATTACAAAGCCCTGCATTAAAAATTCGTGGAAATAGTTCATTCCCGACATATTCCAGTGAGTGAAAAGTAGGGGTGTTTCTCCGTCCTTCTTTGCATCCTCGGCTTCACGGAGTATCCATTCAACAAGCTCCGAGGTGAATGCACCCGCAGTTTCCTGCTTATCTTCACCGGATTCTGTTATGTCACTTGTGAACTTTCCGCCGTCAGCAAGAATGAGTCTGTAGCCGTCTGCTTTTACGGAATAGGAAAGGCTTCCTGCGGCTTCTTTAGTGAAATCGGAAAAAATGTGATAAGCATCGGAAAATCCGAGGTCCTTATAAATTTCATAAAAGTCATTCTTCGTTGTCATTTTTGCGGGCTCTTTTATGTCATTTATAAACTGTGATGCTCTGGGATTATTTATGTCGTGATTGCCGGGGGTTACGAAAACTGATGCTCCCGTTTTTTCTTCAAAAGCAAGAAGCTTTTCGCTTAAAGCCTTGTGTCCCTCATATTCACCGTTGGTGGTAAGGTCACCTACAAGAACTATATGCTTTACACCGTTGTTTTCAACCTCATATTCAAGAGAGCCGAATAACGCGTCAATAATTGCATCAAGGTCCTTATAAATACAGTTGTGTCCCTTGAGATAGGTATAAAAAGCCTCACCCTTATTGCCTGCAAGGCTTTCAGCATAATAATGAGTGTCATTCACGGTTGCAATTGTGAATGTATCTGCCTGTTCTTCTGATGCAAGGGACACAGGAAGACAGGAAAAAATCAGAAGTACACTCATAATAAGTGATAAAATTTTCACGGTTATTCTTTTATTCATAGCCGTTTCCTCCAAAAAATATTCTACAAAAATTATATAATAAAAAAATTTAGAAGTAAAGGTAAATTTTGTGAATAATAAATGAGCCCGAAAGACAGGGTGCCTTTCGGGTAAAAATTATATGGGTAATAAGCCGATAATACAGTAGAAAAGAGGAACTAAAAGAAGTGCGGGGAGAAAATCGGCAACCTTGATTTTTGTTATGTTAAGAAGATTAAGTCCGAGACCGATAATCATAACTGAACCTGCCGAGGTGATTTCGTTTATAAGTGCGGTGTCTGTGAGAATATTCTGCAAAAGAGAGGCTAAAAGCACAAGACCGCCCTGATAGATAAGCACGAAAGCGGCGGCAAATATAACTCCGATACCAAGGGAGCTTGCAAGCATACAAGAGGAAATAAGGTCAAGAATTGATTTTGTAAAAAGAAGCTCGTTATCGCCTTTCAGGCCCGCATTGAGTGAACCTACAATTGTCATAGCCCCCACGCAGAAAAGAAGGGAAGCGGTGATAAAGCCCTGTGCCACCGTGCCTTTTTCACCTTTTGCTTTTGTTTTATTTTCAATAAAGCTTCCCAGCTTCCCGATTTTGCCGTCAATGTCAAGGGCAGTGCCGATAATTACACCGAAAACCATTGAAAGAATAAGTACAATGGTGTTATCTCCCTGCAAAGCTCCGTCAATTCCGATATAAAGAGTGCAAAGACCTATAGCCGTCATAGCCGCCTTTGAAATTTTTTCTGATATGCCTTTTTTCATAAGAAGTCCCAGTGAACTTCCCAGTATTACCGTAACGGTATTTACTATTACGCCAAGCATATTTTTCAACTCCCGATTAAAAATCCTGTTCATATTAGCACATTCTCACACAATTTGTAAATACAAAGCCCGAAAAATGAGCATAATTCAAATATAAAATACTTGAAAATGTTGTTAAAGGCTTGTATAATTGTATAGGTATGAAAATTGAAAGGAGATAATTCCAATGAACTATTCACATGAAGTACAGAATATGTGCGTTGTTGCCAAGGGCGTAGGACACAAATGTGCTCCCATTCCTCAGGAAGGCGCATGGACTCATTCAACTCAGATCACTGATATCAACGGTCTTACACACGGTGTCGGCTGGTGTGCTCCTCAGCAGGGTGCCTGCAAGCTCACACTCAATGTAAAGAACGGTGTCATTGAAGAAGCACTTGTTGAAACACTCGGTTGCTCCGGTATGACTCATTCAGCAGCTATGGCTTCTGAAATTCTCCCCGGAAAGACTATTCTTGAAGCACTCAACACAGACCTCGTTTGTGATGCTATCAACACAGCTATGAGAGAGCTCTTCCTCCAGATTGTTTACGGAAGAACTCAGACAGCTTTCTCCGAAGGCGGACTTCCCGTAGGTGCAGGTCTTGAAGACCTCGGCAAGGGACTTCGCAGCCAGGTCGGTACTCTCTTCAGCACAAAGGCAAAGGGCGTAAGATACCTCGAGCTTGCAGAAGGCTATATCACAAAGATGGCTCTTGATGAGGATGATCAGGTTATCGGTTATAAATTCGTTCACCTCGGAAAGATGATGGAAAACATCCGCAAGGGTATGGACGCTAACGAAGCACTCGTTAAGGCAACAGGTCAGTACGGCAGATTCGATGATGCAGCAAAGGTCATCGATCCCCGTGAAGAATAATTGAGGGAGGAAATAACAATGGCATTATTTGAAAGCTACGAAAGAAGAATAAATCAGATCAATGTTGCTCTCGAAAAGTACGGCATTGCCTCTCTTGAAGAAGCAAAGAAGATTTGCGACGATAAGGGTATCGATGTATACAATCTCATCAAGGGTATCCAGCCCATCTGCTTTGAAAACGCTTGCTGGGCATATATCACAGGTACAGCTATCGCTATAAAGAAGGGTTGTGTGAAGGCGGCTGACGCTGCTGAAGCAATCGGTGAAGGCCTTCAGGCTTTCTGTATCCCCGGCTCAGTTGCTGATGACAGAAAGGTAGGTCTTGGCCACGGTAACCTCGCAGCTATGCTTTTAAGAGAAGAAACAAAGTGCTTTGCATTCCTTGCAGGTCACGAATCCTTCGCTGCTGCTGAAGGTGCAATCGGTATCGCTAATTCCGCTAATAAGGTAAGAAAAGAACCCCTTCAGGTTATCCTTAACGGTCTCGGAAAAGATGCTGCACAGATTATCTCCAGAATCAACGGCTTCACATTCGTTGAAACAAAGTTCGATTATATGACAGGTAAGCTTGAAATCGTAAGTGAAAAGGCTTACTCCAACGGCCCCAGAGCAAAGGTTCGTTGCTTCGGTGCAGACGATGTACGTGAAGGTGTTGCAATTATGCATCACGAAGGCGTTGACGTTTCCATCACAGGTAACTCCACTAACCCCACACGCTTCCAGCATCCCGTTGCAGGCACATATAAGAAGGAATGCAATGAAATCGGCAAGAAGTATTTCTCCGTTGCTTCCGGCGGCGGCACAGGCCGTACACTTCATCCCGACAATATGGCAGCAGGCCCCGCTTCCTACGGTATGACAGACACAATGGGAAGAATGCACTCCGACGCCCAGTTCGCAGGCTCCTCCTCCGTTCCCGCTCACGTCGAGATGATGGGACTTATCGGTGCAGGTAACAACCCCATGGTTGGTATGACCGTTGCATGCGCAGTTGCTATCGAAGAAGCAAGCAAATAATCCTTGATATATAAG
>JAZSJT010000098.1:0-14729 GCA_045534425.1 Acutalibacteraceae bacterium
TATATTGTTACAAACAATCACGTAATTGAAAAAGCAGAGGAGCTGACCGTTACAGACTATAACGGCAAGGAATACAAAGCACAGGTTATAGGCACTGCACCCGAAAACGATTTTGCGGTAATAAAAATTGATGCAAAAACCGTTCCCGTAGCTCTGGGAAATTCTTCCGACCTCAATGTGGGTGACGACATTATGGTTATAGGTAATGCTTTGGGCGAGCTTTCCTATACCTTCACTGACGGCATCATAAGCCATTTAAGCCGTACCGTTACCCTTGAAAACGGAAAAACCATAAATATGTTCCAAACAAATGCCGCCATAAATAACGGTAATTCCGGCGGGCCCGCATATAATATGGACGGTGAAGTGGTGGGAATTGCCAGTGCAAAATACGCTTCCGACAAAATTGAGGGCTTGGGCTTTTGTATTCCCATTGACGATGTAAAGAATATGATGACGGACATCATAATTTACGGTTATATAAAGGGAAAACCGTCGCTTCAGGTGACATTGCAGACAGTTTCTTCCTCAATGTCCTCAAGATACGGCATCCCTAAGGGCTGTTATGTTGTGGCACTTGATAAAAACAGCCCCGCCTTTGAAGCGGGACTGAGAAGCTCTGATGTAATAACAAAGCTCGGTTCAAAAACAGTAGCTTCCGTTGAAGAAGTAACCGAATTTCTGTCGGGCAAAAAGGCAGGAGACAAAATTAACCTCACCTATTACAGAAACGGTGAGAGCATCACGGTAAGCGTAACCCTTTCAGAAAAGAAACCCTCCGCCCCCAGAACCGACTACACCAACGTAACAGACACGTAAATCATAGTTTAGCAGTCTTTGACTGCTAAATTATGATAATTCGGAATCCGGCTCTCGGAATTCAAAGCAGTATCATAAAAGATATGATTTATATGTCCTATCAAAAAATTACGATAACAAATAATTGAAAGACGAAAAGTAAAATATTATTTCTGCCAATTCGGATTTTTTATCCGTATAGTACGGTGTTAAGCCATATATCGAAGGCTTCCTGTTCTTCGGTGAAGTCCGAGGTAAAGCTGTAGCCGTTTGCTATCATCATCGAGGGAAAAATGGAGTTTATATCTTTTATTGCGTTGTCCATTCCCGTTTTGCTTCCGTATACCACGGGGATAACTGCCTTGTCTCTCATATCGTAATCTTCAATAAAGGTAAAAAGAGCCATGGGCATTGTGTTGTCCCATATGGGGAAGCATAAAAATACAATATCATAATCCCATAAAGAATCGGGAGCATTTTTAAGTGCGGGACGAACATTATTCTTGTGTTCGTCAGCCGCTTTTTTTATAAGCTCCTCTTCATTTTCGGGATATACTGTAAGGGTTTCGATATTATGAACGGAGCTCTCGGTTTTTTCACTTATATACTGTGCCACGGCACCCACGGGATCATTATGAGAAAAGCTCACAATAAGAGCTTTTGCGGGCTCATATTCTTCAACCGTGAGACTTTCAACAGTTGTAATTTCGACTGTTTCGGTGGTTTCTTCTGTATTTTCACCGTTCCCGAGTGTAGTTTCGGTATCCGTATTTCCCCTGCAAGAGCAAAGGAAAGCAACGCAGAATATCATCATTACGGAAATTATTTTCTTCATATTATTTATTCTTTCTTTCATCAATATAGTTTTTAAGCATCAGGCACCAGTCGGTCTGTATTATATCAAAACCCTTGTCAATAAGCCAGCCCCAGCCTCTGTCCTTTTCACCCTGAACGGCAATATTGTCCGTGTGCCCCGCACTTAAAACCGCACGGTAGTTATAAACGATGGAATTAACCCAGACAATTCTGCCCTTTTCGTGCATTGACTTAATATATTCATCACTGCACACGGCTTCGTTTTCTGTTTTGAAAAGCACCTCGGCACCTATGCAGTTCACACCGTCAGACACCAGCTTATCTGTAACGGTGTCCTCGCTCTTAACAATGGGCATAAACATAAAATCGGGAGCATACCTTGCCACCTGCTTCAGATATTTTTCAGAGGTATCGGTTTTTACGATAACCTGCTTTTCAACACCCGTTTTTCTTATAATTTCCGAAATTCCGGGAATATCAATCCAGAATTTATCAATATTTATATAACATTTACCCTTTAAGAAGGTGAGAACCTCTTCGAGGGTATTTATTTTATTTACGGTAGGCACATTATCCTGATTGAGAAAATGAAGTCTCTTTATAATTCTTTCGGGTAAAGCCGATAAAAGCATCGGTATTCCCAGATGTGCTTTTTCCATACCGGGATGAAAAACATAGAATTTTCCGTCACGGCTTTTTGAAACATCAAGCTCAATAATGTCTGCTCCCTGCTCCAGTGCCGCTTTAAAAGAAGCCATTGTGTTACAGGGAATGTCCGCACCCGACACACCGCGGTGAGCACACACAAGAGTGCCGTCCTGTGCATTTTCAAAAAGTGATTTATTGAAATCCATCATAATTTTCTCCTTTACGCTACGGGATTTACCGTAATGCTTCCTATATTCGGTGCGTATGTCACCTTATTATTGAAGCTGTAGCTTCCGTCATTTAAAAAAGCTATTCTGTTTTCACCCTCGGAAAGCTTCAGTACTACGGTTTTAGTCTTATAATTATCCCAGCTGTAGGTGCTGCGGAAGAAGTAATTGCCCTGCTTTATGCCGTTTACGGAAATACTTATATATCTTTCAACAAGGTCAACATTATAGTCGTGATATCCGCCCTCTTCATTGTTGGCGTATTCAACAGTGAAAGCATAATATCCTTCTTCATCTGCACAATATGTAAGCTCCGTTCCGCTTTCTCTGTCGGAGGAAATCCAGCCTATATGCTTACCGGAAGAGGTATTTTCGTTTTCTTCAATGGTAGCAGCTCCTGAAGCTGTTACATCATCGGGAGAGAAAACAACACCGTCTTCATCATTAGCACACATCTGAACATCTTCTACAGACACACCGTCGGGGAGAACTATTTTGTTATAGCCTCTGCCCAGATAGAAAATACCGGCTAAATTACCGTTTATTTCATAGCCGTTTACAAAAACTGTCCTTGTGTCCGAATAACCGTTTAGCTTATAGTAACTGTCAAAGGGAGCAATAAGAAAATATGCATTTTCTTCCTTCGTGTTGCGGGATGTAAGCTTTTCAAAATAAACATCATAAATATTATTGCCGTTTGTTACATCTATAAAGTCAAGGCCGATGATATCCTCGTTTTCAGGACATATTGCGACGGTATTCCTTCCTTTTTTGAGTTCAACTTGCACAGACACACATTCCATACAGTCCTCTTTTATTGTAGAGGGGCACTTGACACCTTGTTCTTCGCCGTTCACTGTGATTTTTACATTGATACTCTTTCTGCCCGATTCTCCCGTATTGGCATTGGAATATACCATATCAAGTGAATACGTGCCGTCTTCGGGGACCTTCACATCAAAGCTCACGGGGGTGTCCTTTGAAATTCCCTTAACACATTTTCCGCCGCTTACGGAATAGGCAACCGCATCCGTACCGAACAGCTCACCCGAAAGCTCTGCTGTCTCTGCTTCATATCTCACTGTCTTTACGGGATTTTCATATTCTTCACATTCACCCCTTGTAATCTCAATAAAATATGCCGCAGATTCTCTTTCACAGGGGATTGTAAAGGTCAGTGAGCTGCCTTTTACCGATATATTCTTTTTTTCAACAGTAACGGGGGAATTTACCGCACCGCCAAGTCCCTTATAATCCGCCATAGTGACGGTAACCGTATATTTGTCTCCGCTTATAAAAGTATCGTCAAGATTTTCGATTTTAATTTTACTTGTTCTGTCACTTCCGCCTGTGAGAATATAGAATTTATTCTCACCTTCATCATAAGAAGAAAGTGCGATAAAGCCTTTATTCATAAGGGGATATTTACCCTTTATATAATTTCCGATATTTGAATGGAACATATCCCATTCGCTTGTTGTGAGCTCTTCACCTTTCATTTTGGCATAGAAATTATAAACCCAGTAATTTCCGTTGGGGGTTACATCGTCAGCCACGGCATCGGAGAGATTGTTTGCAAGTCTCCAGTATGCCACACAGCCGTATGCATCCTGTTTTTCAAGACGGGATATCCACTTGACGCTTTCTCCGGGGATACCGTTTGTCCTCATAAGACCGTATTCGGAAATGCAAACGGGAAGTCTTTCAATGCCGAGGTCATCGCATATTGAATAATAGCCGTTGAAATTGCTTTCCATCCAATAAATCGACTGATCACTTAATTCGTGCCACACAACCATTTCGGGAAGACATTCATTTTCCTTGCAATATAAAAGAAATTCCTTTATAAAATCATAGTTATATCCGCAGTGACCGGGGCCTGCAATTTTTGCATCGGGATTTATGCTTTTAACGAGATTAAAGGTCTCCTTCCACGCATCATAAAACTTATATCTGTTTTCCTCTTCCCAGAAGCTTCCGAGCCACGCACCGTTATCCATTTCGTTATATATACAATAAACGAGGCTGTCCTTATAGGGA
Source organism: Acutalibacteraceae bacterium (assembly GCA_045534425.1). Classification (GTDB taxonomy): domain Bacteria; phylum Bacillota; class Clostridia; order Oscillospirales; family Acutalibacteraceae; genus RUG806. Next base: position 4,530 of record JAZSJT010000098.1, read on the forward strand.
GAGCTTTCCATTTCCGTGACGGTTTTTCTCACCTTTTCGTTATATTCGGGAAGAGAATCAAGCTGATAATACCAGGTGTCATACATATCCTGTGTATAAACCATAAGCATTTCTCCGCCTGCACCGAGAAAAGTTTCAGAAACATCCCTCACGTCACCTATGGGGTGCTGAAGTCCCCCTGCTGTTTTTGTTGCAAGAGAGTTTATTCCGATGCTTTCGGCAATTTCCTTTGTGGGGATGTTATCTTCGGCAAAGCCGTATAAAAAGCCCGATGCTCTGCCGGTTAGCTCACTCCTTGAAGAAAAATCAACCGTAATCACAGGCACGGATATCATCTGTATCGCAATAAGAAGTGAAACTGCAATAACAACAAAAGAAATAAAAATCCCCGCAAAAATTTTACTTGCTTTTTTCATAAAACAATTCTTTCCAATCTTTTATCAATTTCATCGGCATAATATTCGTTTGTAAAACGGGGAACGACATATTTATGAAGCCCATTTTCGTCTCGGGTAAAATAATTTCTGCCCTCACCGTCAAGACTTGCTTTTCCCGTAACTACAGAAAAGCCCGCTTTTTCCTCATCACCGATAACGGCAAGATATGCTGTCAGCGGGTCCCACGAGCATCTGCCCTTGGCACTGCCGTGATCACAAAAGCCTTTATACAGGTGGTCATCACTTTCGAGCTTGCTTCCCGAAATTATATTCACTCCCACCTCAAAGCCGAGAAAGGTCACGGAAACCGGGCAATGCTCAAGAAAAGACTGTCCGCCCCTTATTGAACGGGAATTATTGCAGAAATTATGCTCTTTTTGGCCTTCCTCATCCCATTTTCCTGCCATAACCCAAACCTTTTTCACCTTTTCACGGACAAGCTCAATTCCCGTAAGAGGAGAAAATTCATCAGGTTGACTTTCAAGCAAATCCGCAAACACCTGCAGAAAGCCCACTTCAATAATCTCTGCCTTTTCTTCACTTGAAGAGAGAAGCCTTCTGTAAAGCTTCACGGCATCCTCGGCATCCTCATTCTTTTTATAATTCACCGCAAAGGGAGCAAGATTTTTCTGATATTTCACATGTGTACCCGAAAAATCAATTCCGTTAAGGTCAATTCCCAGAGGAATACTATTTATTCCGTCAAGATTGATAAAGCCGTCAACGGATGCAACGGAATATTCCATACAGGCATTTATTCCTACACCGAGAAGATTAATTTCTCCCCTTTTGTGAGCATTGAGAAGCAGCCGCAAAGCCGCTAAATCATCACAATCCGTCCACCAATCGGTACCGAAAATAATATTCTTCATTTATCACATCACCTCATAGGTCTCGGCTGCCGCCGATTGAAATATCGGAGGTCGGAAAACAACATTTTCATTTTCACGTTCCGACAGTTATTTTATAATAAAAAAACTAATTTTTACTCAGCTTTTATTGTCATCAAAAAATTACCGTCATTATCGAGCAGCTTCATATTATCAATTTTCAGGGTTTCTGCAACCCTTTTCCAGCGTTCTGTCATATCCTTTCCTTCGTCGTCTATGTAATTGACAGGGAGGAAACCGGCCTTGAGATAGGTTGAAAGGGCAGGAAGCCTCCCGTCACCTGTGAGAAGGAAAATTTTCTTTTTTCCCATATCAACAAGCTTTCTCAAGGAATCGTCGGCAATGAAGCTGCCAAGCCCCAGACCTCTGTATTCCGATTTAACGGCAACCATATGAATATAACCCATACCCGTGCTCCACATATCGGGAACTACGGTATAAGTTGCAATTTTTTTGCCGTCCTTTTCAATGAAATATGTGTCCCTGTAAGGATCGGGACCGTCTATATCAATAAGCTCACAACGAAATCTCTCATAAGCGGTGTTGGGATCAATAAGCCCGTCGGAGCATATTTCCACCCAGGCATCAATATCCTTTTCAGAAGAAAATTTCACAACCGAAAATCCCTCGGGAAGAGTTTTTCCTTTTACTTCGGGATTAAAATTATACATTTTAAGAGAGCTCATAAATTAACCTCTTTTATACTTTTTCTTAATTATACTTTGCACCGACAATTTTTTCAATATTTGTTTTTTATGCTATATGCACTAAATTTACCCCTGTTTTTTTATACATAAAATCTGTTTTTTTATCAAAATCCGTTGCTTTTGTTATTTTCGTCTGATAAAATACACACATAGTTTAATATTAAACATATGTATGATATCATACTTCGGAGGATTATTATGGCTGAAAACAAATCAGTGAGAGCTGAAGACAGACGCGTTAAAAGAACAAAAAGAGTATTAAGAGAATGCCTTTTCGGTTTACTCGAAACAAAAACCATTGATGAAATAACCGTGAAGGAGCTGACGGAAGCGGCAGATATAAATCGCTCCACCTTTTATTTCTACTATAACGACATAAACGATATGATGCAACAGCTGCAGAACGAAATATTCGAGGTATTCGAGGAAACGGTTATGACCAAAAGTGCAAAATTTGTTACCGTTGAGGATTTTCAGGAATATGTGCTTCGTTTCCTCAACTTCTGCAAGGAATATGAGCACATCTGCAAATTTGTAATAAGCAACGATCCCAGCAACTTCCTTTCAAACAAAATCAAAAATTCACTTCTCACCCAGATTCCCGACTCCACAAAGGTTTTTCCGAAAAATGATCCGAGACACTATCTCACAACCTTTGCGGTATCTGCCATATGGCAATCAATTATTCAGTGGATGTATGACGAAATGAAGGTTTTACCGGAAGAAATGGCAAAATTTCTTGCACAATCTTATTTTTACGGCGGAAGAACCATGCTGGGGGCTCAATAAACAGTAAATTCCTCTTGCACTGTATTATTTTTTGTTATATAATTATTGTGTATCTGTATATTCAATTAAAAATTGAAACAAGTCCTGAAACGGAGGAAATAAAATGAGCAGAAAATTTATAAAATTCACAAGCCTTTGCATTGCAATTATTATGATGCTCTCAATGGGTATTGTAGCATTTGCAGCAGAAGAAGGAACAAAAAACAATCCGATAGTTATAACAACAGCTGATGAGCTTGATGCATTTGCCGAGCAAGTAAACGGCGGCGAAAGCTTCTTAGGAAAATACATAAAGCTTTCCGATGATATTTCTGTATCGGCAGACTTTTCTCCCATAGGCAGTGCAGAAAACGCTTTTTCGGGTAATTTTGACGGTAACGGAAAAACTATTTCTGACATATACCTTGACCTTGACGGTGATTATGCCGGACTTTTCGCATACGTAAAGGATGCTCACATCAGAAATCTCACTGTTTCCGGTGAATTTGCAGCAGTAAATTATGCGGGTGCCGTAGCAGCATATGCGGTAAACAGTATCTTCACAGACTGCAGCTGTTCATCAGGTGTATATGCTGATGAATTTGCAGGCGGTATCGTAGGCTACATTGCTTCAGGTAAAATAGAAAACTGCTCTTCTCTCCTGGCAGTAGGCGGATATGAAAATGCAACAGGCGGTATTGCAGGCTACAGCGGTGCAACCATCAGCAGCTGTGAAAACAAAGCTTATGTTACAGGCATAAAAAATGTCGGCGGTATTGCAGGCGTTTCAACAGGGGATATTCTCTATTCTTCAAACCTTGTTGCCGTTTATTCCGAAGACTCAAATCTCGGCGGTATTGCAGGTCTTTCCGAAGGCAACATCCGTTACTCTGAAAATTCAGGCAGAATTATGCCTTTAAGTTCAGCAACAGGTAATGTCGGCGGCATTGCAGGTGTTCAGAAAAATGCTGAAATCACAGAATGTTTAAGTTCAGCTGCAGTTTCTGCAAGAAATAACTTTGCAGGCGGTATTGCAGGTTATGTTTCAGACAGTAAAATAGAAAACTGCCTTACAACAGGTACGGTTTCCAATTCAGGAAGCTTCGCAGGCGGTATTTTCGGCTTCTCTATGAACAGTAGCATTTCAGGCTGTGTGGTTACAAGCAATGTATCTGCAAATAATTCCACAGACGGAGCCATCGGCGGTGTTTCGCAGGCACAAATCAAAAACTGTTATTACATCAACACTATGTCAAAAGCTACAGCGACAGGAAATGCACAGGCTGCTGCGGTAAGCGAGGCTCAATTGACTTCAGAAGCCGCACTTTCAGAGCTCGACTTCACAAATGTATGGACCATCAATGAAATCCACGCTTCATATCCCCTGCTCAAAAGCATTTCTTATCACACCTTCATAGCTCCCGATGAAAAAGAGGCTTCCTGCACTGAAGACGGTTATTTCAAAGGTGAATGTTCAGTATGCAAAGAATCCGTAAATACAATTATTCCCGCAACAGGACATTCTTATATTGTGGTTTCTGCAAAAAATCCCTCCTGCACAGGCACAGGTTATAAAGATGAAATCTGCAAAATCTGTGATGATACAAACACAACAAATATCCCCGCCCTCGGTCACACAGACGAAAACGCAGACAATGCTTGCGATGTCTGCAAAGCAGAAATTAAAAATAATACCCCCTCACAAACTCAAAAAACCTTCTTCCAGAAAATCGCAGACTTCTTCAATGCATTTATTGAATGGTTAAAAGGTCTTTTCAGTTGAAAATAAAAACCAATCAAAAAAAGGGCTCGAGTCAAATGGCTTGAGCCCTTAATTATCAAAAAAACACTTGATATTTTCCGCAAGATATAATATAATATGTAAACAACATATCCGCTGGTGTGGCTCAATGGCAGAGCAGCTCATTCGTAATGAGCAGGTTGCAGGTTCGATTCCCGTCACCAGCTCCAGAAAAAAGCACTTGCTTTCGCAAGTGCTTTTTTCAGTTATATTCGCCTCACGGCGAGTGATATTGCTTAGCAGTTGTTTTTTGACTTTGTCCAAGTGATATTCGCTTCGCAAGTTTTAGAGGCGAATATAATATCACTGAAACCTTCGGTTTCAATATCACTTTCACTATAGTGAAAATATCACTCTGCCGTAGGCAGAATATCACTGAGCATAGTTTCAAATAAATAAGAATAAAAGCATTTTTCCCGTCCGTAAAATTTCGGGCGGGAGTTTTTTACGGCAGAATATTTCCTGCACCTCTATAAATTTCATACCATTCTTCACGGGTAAGTGTTATGTCTGCGGCTTTGAGTGAGTCTTCAAGTCTTTTGAGATTTGTGGTGCCCGTGACGGGTTGAATTCTTGCGGGATGTCTTAATATCCAGGCTATTGCGACGGTTGTTTTTGAAACACCGTATTTATCCCCGATTTTTTCCATTACAGCGTTGAGTTCGGGGAATTTTTCATTATCAACAAAGCAGCCCTCAAAAAAGCCGTACTGCATGGGAGACCAAGCCTGAATTGTTATTTTATTGAGACGGCAGAAGTCCAGCACACCGCCGTCACGGTTTATTCCCGATTCATTAAACATATTCACATTTATCCCGGACTGAAGCATCGGTGTGTGCATAATGCTCAGCTGCAGCTGATTTGCACAAAGGGGTTCAGAAAGTGCATTTTGGAGAAGCTGAATCTGATATGAATTCTGATTGGAAACACCGAAATGACGGACCTTTCCCGATTTTTTAAGATAATCGAAGGCACTTGCCACCTCTTCGGGCTCCATAAGTGCATCAGGACGGTGCAAAAGAAGCACGTCAATATATTCCGTACCCAGTCTTTTAAGACTGCCGTCTACGGAATTTACAATATGCTCATATGAAAAATCAAACATACCGCTTCTTATTCCGCATTTCGTCTGAATTATGATATTTTCACGCATTGAGGGTGTCAGAGCAGTCCCGAACACCTCCTCGCTTCTTCCGCCGCCGTAAATATCCGCATGGTCGAAAAAGCTTGCACCATTCCGAAGTGCGGTGTCAATAAACGCCGAAACCTCTTTTTCCGACATATCGCTTATTCTCATACAGCCGACAGCAACCGCAGGCACCTTCATTCCGCTTTTTCCGAAATCAATATTATTCACAATAAAAACTCCTTAATTCTTTTTCTTTCTTTTAACACAGAAAAACAGCACAATCAAAAAAACTGCAACAACCGGAAAAGCAATAAAAGCAATCGGATTTTCAGCTATCTCTGACGGTTTTTCAGAAATATGTGCTGCAGCAACAACAATTTTTGATTTTTCAGGATTTTCAGGATTCGCAGGATTATTTATCGAATACATTGTTTTTCCGTCTGCTGAAAAAGCAAATGAATTACTGTAGCCTGCATTTCCTGTTGCTGTGTACGGAATAATATGCGGCACTGTTTTCCAGCTTTTGCCGTAATCGTAACTGATAAAATAATCCGTACCTGTGTCGCTTTCACCCTTTCTCATAAAAGTACCGCTGATTATAAGTGTGCCGTTTTCACTGCCTTCAGGTGTCCAGCCGCAGTACGGAGCTGAACCCAATGCTTTTTTACCGTTTTTACTCAGAAGCTCCTCACCGATAAAAGAAGCCTCTCCCCAATTCAGTCCGTCGTCAGAACGGCGGAAGTATACGGGATTGCCGTCAACTCCAATTTTATCAACAACTTCATATACCATAAAATAGCTTCCGTCTCCAAGCCTTGTAACAACAGGCATTCCGGGACGCTCTTCCGAAAACTCACTTGCAACAGCATCCTCCGCTTCACCCCAGTTTTCCCCGTCAGAAGATACCTTATATACAATTTTCTGCGAACAGAAGGGGTCAGATTCATCAGAATAAAAGCATACAAGCCGTCCGTCATCAAGCTGAATTAAAAACGGCTCCCACACACCTTCATCAAGACCGCCGCCCGAGGCTGCAATAACTCCCCGGCTGAAGGTATGTCCGCCGTCGGCACTGAAATAAAGACGGATATGGGATTTTTCCTTATGCTCCGCATCAACAGAACAGGCGGCAAGAACAACAGTGCCTGACGGATATTGCCCGCAAGGCTTTTTAAGCTCAAAAAGACAGGGATTCCATTCGGAATTAAGCCCCGTAAGCGTATCAGCTACAAAATTGATTTTTTCCCAATTATATCCGCCGTCAGTGCTTTTATATATCGGATAGCCCGGTGAAGCATCGGTTAATCCTGCATTCAGAATACAGTGAGTTGCCAATAAAACCTCATCCTGTCCTTCTTTTTCAGACAAGCACAAAATCCGCCCGTACTGAACACCTCTGTCCCACCAGTTATCATCGGAAACCAGAAGAACGGAGCTGTTTTTTACCTCAAAAACCTCCGCAGCCGAAACTGTTATAAGAAATAAAGAAAAGATAATACATACGGATAAAAGAAGAAAAAATTTCATTTTTCCCGAAAAAGAAAATTTCATCCGTTCACCTCACAAAAATCAAATTCATCATTATGAAATACATTTTACTATATCTTCCCCGTATTTGCAATTAAGAAAAATATTTTGATACCCTCCCCCCATCCGGGGCTGCAGGTGTTTTTGATATAAGCGTAATTCCCAATTTCCCGCAAAAACAAACCCCGTCGAACAAAATCTTATACAGTCCGACGGGGTTTATTCTATTTTGTCACCATATAAAATCATAAATACCGTTAATTGCACCTTTAGTATAAACCTGTCCGTATTCGCAAATAAATCTCACCTTGTTTTCATTTTCGTTAAAGGCAAAAATCGGTGTATAATTTGAAGGAGAATTTTCTCCTTTATAACGGTAATAAATGAGAGTCCAGCCGTTTTTGCTTTCACAGGAAGGCTCAGTTACACTGTCAGCAGGACGGAAGCTTTTGTAATGCTCAACGTTTTTTTCAAAATTTTCTTCACCCAAGGGAATTTCCAGACTCACTCTTGTGCGGGGCGGCTGATGCCACACTCCGTAATTTTTATAATAATACTCATATTTTACACCGTTTACCTCCGAAAGCTTTTCCGGGAGAAATTCCGACATAGCCTTCTTTGCATCCTCATCATCAAAGACCATATAATTTTCGATATCCTCGGTATATGATATTACATAGCTTTCAGGATTTGCTATGCTCGCAAGAAAGGCAAGAGAAGAAGTGAATAATGAGCTGACTATATAAAAACCGATAAGAAAAACGGATATAAAAGCATTTATTCTCTGCTTTTTTCTTGCAGAAGCTTCATTTTTTCGGTTAAAAAATATAATAAGCACAGGAAGAATAAGAGACAGAATAGCACAAAGCATTAAGAACGCATCATTAGAATTTAAATCATAATACGGATAAAGATAATTATTTATATCCCTTATTTCCACTCTTAAAATCAGAAAAATACACAGAACAGAGAAAATAAAGCCTATAATTCCGAAAACAAAGAACAGTTTTTTTATAAACCTCTGCCAATACGGAATTTCACTGTCCTCAACGGGGACAGTCTTTTCATTCACCGTCGGCTTATTAAGACTCTCGCTTATTAACTCAGGGGTGATATTGTCCTTTGAAAGCAAAGGGTTAAGAAGAGACACGATTTCCGTCTCTGTCGAAATCCTCTTGTTTGTTTTATCTATAAAATCAGTGAGAATATCCTTGCTTTTTTCAGGTTCACTTTGCATAAGCTTAATCTCCCCGATTGAAAAACCTGCTTTTCTCAAAATTGAAATACATTTTAATGCTTCAACATTTTCCTCTGAAAATTCCACATTTCGCCTTCCCGTGTAGGTTTCATTGAAAGACGGTGTAACCAGTCCATTTTCAATATACAGTCTGATAGCTTTTTCCGTAAGGTTTGTTTTTTCTGAAACCTCTTTAATTTTCACAAAAACCGCCTCCTTTAGCCTTATGATACAATATTCCCCAAGGGAAGAGTCAACAGTTTTTCCGAAAAAAATCGGAAATTTATCAAAACACGGTTTATTATAAACAGATAACCCGTCTTCATTCTGTCAGGAAAGCTTACAGTAATCATTTTTCAAAAAAAATCAAAGTAAATTTCTCTTTCGGTTTAAAAGAAAAAAGTGATGCCAGCTGCTCCTCTTTACCGGCAAGCTCACTGAGGCTCTTTTTCATCTTTGCTGTCATAGCGGTGGTACTATCCGCGGTTCAATATTTCCGCGGAAGAAATCTTCAATAAGAACCCGACCCGACGAGCAATCAAAGATTGCGGTCGGGTACCCCGGAACCTTGTTGTTGCACAATAAAGTCTGACATAGCAACACTGCTTACCATTCAGATTGGTCGATAATTTTAATGAGCAGTTCATCAACATCATCTGTGGGAATACCGTTCGAGCAAGCTTTGTTGCGAAGCTCATTCATTCCGTTGATTAACAGGTTATACTCAAAATCCGTGAGCTCCAGCTTGGTTTTCAGATTATTCATAAAAAGACCTCCTTGTATTTGGCAATGCCATTTTTTAAGGAAGTCTGCATTTTGTCGAATGTGCGGACACCTAAAAACGCTGAATATAATCTTATTTTTCTTCTTTATATTTAGGAAAATGATGTTTTCCTGCTTGCCATAAAAATTTATCAATATCCTTGGCCGTGAATTGTGTTAAACCAAAATATTCCTTGAATTTAATATACACCTCGTAAAAGCCTTCATATTCTAAAAGATTCTCATCCTTAAAAGAGAAAAACTGATACTCATCACGATAATACCGCAACAGCTTGTCGACATACGAATCATAAATGGGATAAATATCAGGACGATGATGGCTAAAAAACTTAGAAGCAAAAGAGTAAATATGTTTTTTAGTTGCTTTATAAACTTTAGCATTAAGCTCGTCTACACGTTTCGGGAGTGCTTCATCAGAATTAAATATATTATCAAAATTCATACCTTTAATAACCTTCGCAACAGATAAAACATTATAAATATTTGTATTGTAGAAAGCATTAATGGCACAAACTTTAATAAGAACATCTTCTAAATCACTGTTTTGAGGAAGTAATTCCGTAAATAATTTTTTCAGTGCATGTTCCTGTTCTATATTACCTTCTGTATTTTCCCAATTTATTTTCCATTCCTCAATAACTTCAGGCGAAGGTTTGGGGGGACATCCATCCCGGAAATTTTCAGTTTTCCATCTTTTTTTCCTGCCGTCATAGTAATATGAGTCATATATTCCTTTCTTCATTAATATACCCCCTTTTTTGAGCATTTTTTATTATAGCAAATGCCTCGGCTATTTTCTGTCAGCACAAATTATCCATATCATAAAAATATCAACTTTTACAGCAATACCTTAACGATATTGTACCACACATCACCAACATTCTCAACCGCCCACAACCACAAAAACTCCCTCTGTCATTT
>JAZSJT010000022.1:0-1549 GCA_045534425.1 Acutalibacteraceae bacterium
ATGTGCGCCTGTTCGGTGAGGATATTGCCGTAAGAGCGCAGATCAAGTCGCTCAAGGGTACAAGCGGACATGCCGATCAGCAGGGACTTATTTCGTGGCTTGAAAGCTTTGAAAAGAAGCCTCGTACCGTATTTCTTAACCACGGAAACGAGGAGTCTATCGCTGTCCTTTCCGATGAGCTGAAGGAGCACGGGTATGCCGTAGAAGCACCGTACAGCGGAACCGAGTATGACCTTGTAAAAGGTATTATGACCGCTTATACCGAAAAGAAGCGCGTTACGGCAGCCGACGTTGCCAAAGCACGCTCCAGAAAGAATAATATTCACCGTGATCTCGTCTCGCAGGCAGAAGCGCTTCTCGCTCTTGCAAAGCGTTGTGCGAGCCGTCCGAATAAGGAAAACGCTAAGTTCGCAGCGCAGATCAGAGCGTTGATGGAAAAGTGGGAGAGATAAGAAATGGGCTTTTGGATTTATATGCTCATTATGGATTTGCTAATACCGACCGTAATGGTATTGTTCGGGAGAGCATTTCTTAAAAAAGCACCGAAAGAAATCAATTATGTTTTCGGATACCGTACCTCAAGGTCAATGAAAAACAGAGATACTTGGGAATTTGCACACCGTTACTGTGGCAAAATATGGCTTATCTGTGGTTTGGCACTCATTCCTATCGTAGCAGGTATTATGCTGTGCTTCATTGGGGCAGACACTAAAACCGTGGGATATGTGGGCGCGTCAATGTTGGTATTTCCGCTTTTACTAATAATCCTCTCGGTTATTCTTACAGAGCGAGCATTGAAAAATACTTTTGATAAAAGCGGAAATCCATTTTCGGAAAACACAGCGATTGGCACAATCCTATCTGTAAAAAAACAGTGGTGGTTGAAGGTCAATACCAAGCCCATCAGAAAGCACGCTTTTGACGGTGCGACCTTTCCTCATATTGTTACGGTGAAATATATCGTGAACGGAAACGAGATCGTCAAGAAAAAATGGCTTAAATCCTTTGTCACTCCACCGAGCGTGAATGAACAGGTGGCGGTGATATATCGGACAGATAAACCGACCAAGTTCAGATTGGAGTTTTAATTATGAAAACAAATTGGAAAAATGCGCCATTATTACAAAAGGTCGTCACTATAATATCAATTCTTGCAAGCCTATCCGTCGTGGTATTGGCAGTATTGCAGATATTTGATATTTGGGAGCAGGCTATAAATATCTATATGCCTTTGATGGGTGTAACAATGCTTTGCCAAAGCTATATGCAATGGAATAATAGCCGCAAGGTCGCTTATTTCAGTATCGGAACGGCAGCATTTATATTCATCTGTACCATTATAGTATTCTTCCTTTGACATCTATAACAATTGAGATACCGATTTGCCGGATCGCACATACTATTTTATACCTACAAGGAGGTAACAAATGAACTATTCAGAAATCACACCGTATATCAAGGAGCTCGCGGCTCTTTCGGATACAAGCAATCACATCGTCCCCGATATGTACGCACAGCACGACGTAAAGCGCGGTCTGCGTGATATAAA
>JAZSJT010000103.1:0-21950 GCA_045534425.1 Acutalibacteraceae bacterium
AATTCTCGAATCGTGCCCCACGGCAAGAGAGATTTTTTCTTTCGGGACACCTGTTTTTTCGGAGAGATATGTTAAAAAAGCCGAGGCAATTTTTTTTACCGCATCATCGGTAAGCTCAACATTCTCCCCCACAGCAGTACCACGTATATCAGTACCACTTTTTAATTTTAATAAACACATAAAATCACCATGATATTTTAGAATTCGGAATTCGGAATTCGGAATTTCGGGACCTGCGGTCGGCATTGTAGGTGCTTCGCACGATCCTGTAAAAAGCGATGTGTAAAGCACGAGCATAGAGTGTAAGCGGAGCAAGATGCGTCAGTGTCTCCCATAATTCGGAATTTCGGGACCTGCGGTCGGCATTGTAGGTGCTTCGCACGATCCTGTAAGAAGCGATGTGCGAAGCACGAGCATAGAGCGTAAGCGGAACAAGACACGAAGTGTCTTCCGCAATTCCGAATTCATAATTCCGAATTCCGAATTCTCATAATTTACAGGGCTTTGCCCTGTAAATTATGATTTAGTTGTATTTGGGGAGGTAGCTGCCGTGTGCTTCAATGAGGTCGTCGCAAAGAGAAATAATTTCATCAATTGAAAGCTCTGACGAGGTGTGAGGATCTAAAAGGGCTGCCTGATAAATTGCATCCTTCTTGAGAGTTACCGCAGCTTCTATGGTGAGAAGATGCACGTTTATCATAAGTCTGTTCATAGCTGCAAGCTGTTCGGGAAGTCTGCCCTGATAGCAAGGCTGAATACCGTATTTATTTACAAGACAGGCAACTTCAACACAGGCTTCCTTGGGAAGATTTTCAATAACACCGTTATTGATTACGTTACCTCCGATTTTATAGGGCTTGTCGGTTGTAATGGCTTCCATTATGTATGAAGCATATTCGTGTGTTCTTTCGTGCTTCACGTCGTCGGTAAGATAAATTTTTCTTTCATCCTGCCAGCGTGCAATCTGATTAATGCAGCGACGGGGATATTCATCAAGCGGAATGTTATATCTTTCGATAAGCTCGGGATACTTTGATTTGATGAAAAGGTTATTGTATTCTGCATTGTGTTCAGAAGATTCTGTGCAGTAGTGACCGAAACGGCGGATATATTCATATCTTACAAGGTCATATTTATCGGTGTGATCGCCGTTAAGAACATCAATGGCTCTTCTTCTGATTTCGGGATAAAGGTCGTTTCCGTCTGCATCCTCAATTTCAAGAAGCCAGCCCATATGGTTGATGCCTGCAATTTTTTCTCTTATGGGCTCTTTATATTCCATTCCGAGACCGTCAAGAAGTCCTCTTGAGCAGCCCTGAACGCTGTGGCAAAGACCTACAGTCTTAATGGGAGTAAATCTCTGCATAAAGCCTGCAAGCTGAGCCATGGGATTTGTATAGTTAAGGAAATATGCATTGGGACAGACCTCTGCCATATCGTCTGCAAAATCCTTTAATACGGGAATGGTTCTGAGTGCTCTGAAAATACCGCCGATGCCGTTTGAATCGGCAATTGTCTGACGAAGACCGTATTTCTTGGGGACTTCAAAGTCAATTATCGTGCAGGGATCATAAAGACCTACCTGAATTGCATTAACAACGAAATTTGCTCCTCTTAAAGCATCTTTTCTGTTTTCAACACCGAGGTGCTTTGTAACAACCGCTCTTGACTCGTTTGTATTTTTATTAAGAGCACATATCATTATATATGATTCTTCAAGTCTCTGTGCATCAATATCATAAAGAGCAATTTCACATTCGCGAAGTGCGGGTGTGAGTAAAACGTCACCTAAAACATTCTTCGCAAATACGGTGCTTCCTGCACCCATAAAGGTTATTTTCATAAGTTTACCTCCCGTAGGAAAAAATTAAAGCCATAGACATATGCCTATGCCTATGACTTTAGTTTACTTTATGAAATAATATCCGTCAAGTAATTATTGAAATTCTTCCTCTTTTTTTCTTGAGACGGTAAGGAAAACAACGGCACCTGCAACCACAAGAACTGCAAAAAGAACAAGCAGGAAGGCTATGGGAGCACCGTTGCCGATGCTTTCGGGAACGGTGTCGGAAATATTATAATCGGGAGTGACACCTGCATTCGGTTTATTCCCCTGATTTGAAATCACGGGAACGGTTACCGTTTCGGGGGGGATATACTGGGGAAAGGTGGTGCTTTCCTGTGAGGGAGCGGTTGTGGGAACAGAGGAGCTTCCTGTTGTTGCTTCCTCTCGCTTTGTAGTTGCTTCCTCAGGCTTCTTTGTTGTGGGCTCTTCCTTGGGCTCGGTTTCCTTTTCGGTGGGATGCTCCATATCGTAGATTATCTGCTTTTTCTCTTTATAGGGATCCACCTTATGTATGCTTGCCGCTGTTTTTATTTTCTTGTCAACACCCACGAAGGATGTGGGAATAAGGTCAGCAAGAGCAATTGCGGCAAGGTCTGTCAGATGTGCTCCGTCGGGAGTGAAGGAGGGGCACAGTGCGTGTTCGTCTGCAGGATTTGCAAGTGCTGAACAGTCAATATAGCCGTCTGCATAGATATTTTTCTTTATCCAGCGTGTAAGCTCATCGCACATTTCCTGCATTTCTTCATTCCACACAATGTCGCCCGTCTGACCTAAAAATTCTCTTTCATAGCCCTTCCAGGGGGACTTTGTGAAGAAATAAATCTTAATACCTTTTTCGTGTGCTCTTTCAATGAGCTCTTTATAGCCGTTTATAATAGTCTTTGCCGAATGCTGGGGAACGTCCGCACCCATTGATTTTGAGAACTGATGAAGAATATCGTTGAGACCGATTTTTACAAAAATATATTTTACACCGGAAATGCTCAGGGCATCTCTTTCAAATCTGTCTATCATAGCATCACCGTAGAGATTGCCGATGATACCCGTTCCGTCGCTTAAAAGCTTGTTGCCTACAACAGCTTCATTTACGACACTGATGTTTTTTACCCCTGCTTTAATCAGCTTTTCAGCAAAATAGTAATATGTGTCATTTACAAGTGTTGAGTCACCGATAAATACGGCAACATCCGTTGAACCTGCGGGAACAAGTGTATCAATTTCTGCAAGGAAGGGTGTTGTGTGATAGGTTATTGTGCCTGAACCGATATTGACTTCTCTTGAAGAATAGATATCAGAGGCGTAGCATTGGGAAACTTCTTCTCTGAAGATAGAACGAAGACCTAAAAATGTTCTTGCATTGGAAAGACCTGCAGAGGTGATATATGTGGTATTTTCAAAATAAAGACTGACACTGAGAGCATCAAGAGCCTGTGTTTTAAAATCCACGGGATCTGACCATAAGGTTTCACCGGCGGGAACGGAAACAGATCGGCTTCCGCCGTTAAAGGTAATTGCAGTAGCCGTCGCGGCATCAATATCTGCCTTTCCTTCTCCCACCGTTTTTGCGACGGTTGCATCATTTATTATAATGGGAGCAGAGCCGTATTCATTCGAAAACTTGAAACGAAGCTTTTCTCCGCCAGTTGTAACCTTGAGTTCAATTCTTATGGTGCTTTTTGCGGGAATGATGTCCTGAACGCTTAAAACAGCCACTTCAATTGCGGAGTCAACAATACTTGTTGCCCACGAACAAACCCAGCTGCTTGCCGCCTCGACTTTAAGCCCGAAAAGACCGCCTGCAGGAGCAATGAATGTAATCAGAGCAAGCACAAGAGCCAATAATTTAGAAACCTTTTTCATCAGAATTCTTCCTTTTATCTAAAATCAGAATTATTATACAGTAAGGAAAACAAAATTTCAATATTATATAAAAATTAAATATGACGGGGTGAAAGGTAAATGTTGCATCTGCAGTTTTGGGCTCTTCTTCTGTCGGAGAAAATTGCGTGGATTTTTATCTTTTTTCCAACAAGTCCTTCGGGAAGAGTGAAATAGAAGGTATTGTTTTTGTCGCTGTCGCAAACGCGGTGTTCCCACTGATTTGCTTTATATTCGGGTGCTCTTTCGGGGAAGCCCTCCATGTTTCCGTCAATTTCAAGAATGCAGTAAACACCCTCCGTGCCGTGTTCTCCTTCAACGGCAACCGTAAGACGGGGCAGTGACTTATAATCGGGGAGAATGAATTCACCCGAATGTACCGCTCTTGTCTTTTTATAGCGGTAGTGTGCCTGCATATTGCTTGCCGCAGGATTTGTGAGCTTGATTTCCCTGCCGTCTTTTATAAGCCTTATGCTGAAAATTCTGTCAACGGGGTGGGCAATGCGAAGATATCTTATGTTATCACCAATTTCATAAGAAGAAATCATTTTCTTTCCCTCAAGGGGATAGGTTGTGTGAACGGTGAAGCGGATAATTTCTTCGGTGTATTTTTCTTTTTCTGTGAGCCTTACTGTTTTGCTGTTTTTCCATTCTTTAAGGTCAGAGGAATATTCTGCAATTAAGGGAACAGACTGAATTTCAACCTCTCTTGTGGGAGTGTCGGCTTCAAAAAATTCAATTTCAACTGTATCGGCAAGGAAAGCTTCACCGAAATCCACACGAAGACAGCCGTTTTCAATGCGAAGATTGCTGTCGCAGTAGGTTTTCGACTGGGAATCGAAGAAGGTGTCAGTTTTGCCGTCAAACATATTTTTTGCTTCAAGACCTCTCAGCTTATAAAGCTTTTGATTGAAAAATGCAGCTCTTGCGGCCTTCACTTCGGGAATTTTTGTTTCTCCCGAACGGACAAGACTTCTCTTTTCAAGGCAATCGTTATCTATGGCGAACATGGCATTTTCATAAAGGAATTCGCCGTTTTCCGGATTTTCGGTTTTTTCGGTGAGTGCTCCGATGTATCTCGGTGCTTTTTCCTTTATATCCGTTTTTGTTCCTTTCATAAAGAAAGTTTCCGTGCCGTTTTTACGAAGAAGAATATCATTTCCGTTACTATAGAGAATTTTTATTTCCACGGGAGTACCGTCGGCACTGTCCTTGATTATTTCATATTCCGCACCTTTGAGCATCGGTTCTGCCGTTTCGCTTGTTGCAAGCTCTATAAGTGTTGCTCTGAAAGGCATCAGGGTAATTTCAACCGTATCACCCACATTGAAAACGCCGATATGCTTTTTATATGGATGATGAATATTGATTTCCACCTTTTTTTCTGTTTTTATGCCTGTTTCTTCACCGATATTTATTTTTATTGTTTTTATATCCCAGCTGTTATTGCCTGTTGAAATGAAGCGTTTTGTTTCTGTTCCTCTCACACAGGCATTATCCCCGTATTCTTCACCAAGAAGCTTGCCGTTTACTAAAATTGCGGCATTTCTTTTGTGGAGATTATAAACGTGGGCGAATTTCGGAAGCTCACCGTCACTCATAAGCCACGGATTGCCGTAGGTTTCGGGGGCTAAAATAAGGGAGCGGTTGAAGGCCTGATAAATAAGCTCGTCCTCAAAATAATCTATGCAGGAAGAAATACATACACCGTGATCCTCCGCAAGTCTTTCAAGGTTATCCGTGTGACCTCGGGTAAACATAAAGCCTCGGTGATGCATACAGGTGTTTTTATTGTGAGAAAGAACGTCAACATAAGTTTCGTCGCCGTTCCATAAATATGTAGTGATATGCTTTTCGGCTTCAAAAAGATTAAGACGGTGGTTAAGAACAATGAGGTCGGGGGAATATTCACGGCATTCCTTGAGCATCTTTGCAAAAAGCTCTGCTTTTTCGGGACGCAGGTGTCCGCACACTCCGTCAAGCTTGAAAAGAGCAAAATTATGGTCGCGGCACAGGTGGACGAAAAATTCAAATCTCTCTTTTTCGGTTTTTTCATCATCCCCGTAGCCGTCGGGACTGCCCCACAGCCCCATTCTGATGCCGATTTCCCGTGCCTTTTCAACTACCTTATTATATTCGTCGGGATACTGTGAACGGAATTTTTCTCCGTTCACATTTCCGTAGCCCTCGCTTGCTCCGTCAAAATTGCCTGCATCCCAGGCATAGATTTTAATTTCCATACCGTAGGTGTCCTTTAGATATCTGAAAAAGTCAAGATTTACGAGGGTATGCTTCTCGGTTGAGCCCTCGTTGGTGTTATTTATCCAAGAAAAATACTGCGGAACGGAGGGTGTCAGGTTATCTGCACCCGCATCTTTTGCTGTTTTTATCATAAAATCTGTCTCCTTTTTCCGGGAAAGTTAAAAGCTTTTTAAGATAAAGTGTTACTTCTTTAATTTTTTGTTACATATATTAAGGAAATATTACAGTTTAGCAATATTTGTTGATTTTTCCTTATTATGAGAGTATCATTCCCTCTTGATTAAGGGAAAAACATATATTATAGAGAGGTCTTTAGAAATTGAAACTGAAAAAACGATTTTTGTATGAGTTTTCCGAAATGAGAAAAGAGCTTCCTGTTATCGAATATATCGGCTGGTGGGTTCTTCGTATTGCAATGCTTGCCACTGCCGTAATATTTGAAGTCAGGGGAGAGGCCGCTTATCAGCGGAATCTTATTCTTCTCAACACTCTTGCCACATTTGCAATTCCCATTCTCAGATTTATTTCTCCCCGAAAGAATTTTACCTCAAAAATATCCTTCCGCACACAGTCATACATAGATATTTTTGTTCTTCTCGGTTCTTTTTGCGGACACGGACTTAAATTCCTCGGTGAAATACACGAATACGATAAATTTATGCACGTAATTGCAGGCGGTGTGGTGGTTTTCATCGGAGCGGAAATTATAAAAGCCTTCAAAGGCTATGAAAATCTGACTTCGGGAATAAAAACCTTCTGCGGAATCGGCTTTTCATTTATAATAATAGTAGCCTGGGAGCTTATGGAATTTTTCGCCGACTGGTTCATAAACGAGTCCTATAATCAGAATTATCTCGGCTCTCCCGGAGAAACAGACTTTTTTGTAAAGATATTCGGTTTCGGAAAAAATCTGCCTGAACAGGCTCCCGTGTACGATACGAATGTTGATATGTTCTATGCAGTTATAGGCTGTGCCGTGTGTGCCGTTATACTTTTCTTTTTCCTCAAAAAGAAAGAGGAAAAGAAAGCTGCAGCACAGAAAGAAACCGTAAGTGTAAATTAATAATCCGTTATTTCAACAACCTTCAGGGTGTCATTTTGCACCCTGAATTTTATTTTTAAATGAGAATACTCAAAGGCATATATTCTGTTTTCGTCTCTGTGATAGTGAGGACGGGGATCCTGTGCAAGAATTTCCGTGAGGATTTTCTTTTCTGCTGCCGTCAGAATATCCTCGGTGCCGTTTTCAAAAGCAACCGTGAGACTGTCGCCGAAAACCTCATCTGCAAAACCGCCTTTCGCATCGGGCTTTGAATCTGTGAAAGGCAGATAAGGCTTAATGTCAAAGACGGGAGTGCCGTCAAGCATATCCGCACCCGTAATGTATATAACGGGTGCATTTTCACATTCAAGGTCAATTTTTTCGATTTTTACACAGGAAAGCCCTAAATTATTGGGACGAAAAGATGAACGGGTCGCAAAAACCCCCATTCTCTTATTGCCCCCCAGTCTCGGCGGGCGGACGGTGAGAGATTTATTTCTGTCACGGTTTTCGGAGAATTCCCATATAAGCCACAGGTGGGAAAAGTTCTCAAGGCCCCTTATGGCATCAGGAGAACGGAATTCTTTTTCAAAAACGATTTTCCCTACGGAATTCACCAGTCCGCTTTGCCGCGGAATTCCGAACTTCCCGTGAAAGTCGGTATAAATAAAAGCTACAGGAACCATAAAACCTCCGTAAATCATAATTCAGTAATCAAGGACTTATAAATTATGATTTGACGATGTAATCGTTTTTCCTCGGCTTTGCTTCCGGTTTTTCGTCGGCATAGCCTATTATGCAGTTGCCCACTCCTATGTAGCTTTCGGGGATGCCCCATTTTTTCATAAGCTCTTTTCCCGTCTCTGTCATAAAAACTTCCTTTGCACGGTGAATCCAGCAGCTGCCCAGCCCCACTGCGTGGGCGGCATTCATCAGATTTCCCATAACAAGACAGCCGTCCTCTAAGCTTGTGTAAATGTCGGGATTATAAAAAACAACGATAACAACGGGAGCACCGTAGAAAGGCTTTCTCGTTTCGTCTCCCATAACCTTTGCGTTCTCTTTTTCAAGTAAATCTCTTATTTCTTTGTCTCGCACCGCAACCATAACAGGTGTCTGACGGTTCATTCCCGTCGGGGCATATGTGCCTGCCTCAAGGATTTTGTCGAGCTTTTCCTCTTCAACGGGAATATCCTTATATTTTCTTATGCTTCTTCTTTCAAGCAGAATTTTTGTTTCCATAATCAAATTCCTCTCTGTTTTTCTTATGTATATTTTACAGTATAAGGATGCTCAATTCAATAATAAATTACCCTAAAATATAAAATGTAAATGACAAAGAGAAAATTACAATTCACACACAGAAAAATCCCGAGCGGAGAATTATCCGCTCGGGAAGGCTTATTTTGATTATCGTGTTTTAATTTTCCTTGAAAAATTCGACCTGCTCACCGTCCGGTCCCTTTACGAAAGCCACGGTGATTTCCATTTTTTCGGGGGATGAGTTGAGAGGGACGGTTTTCGGAGCCGTTAAGGGAGTAAAGCCCGCCTTCAATGCTGTTTCATAGGCTTTTTCAACATTATCCGTTGTCATGGCAAAGTGCTGCCATTTGCCTTCTTCGGCATATTTATCTCCGCCGTCTGCAAAAAGCTCAATTATATCACCGTTTCCGATGTCGAGCATAACGATAAGCTTTTCATTTTCACCCCAGCGTACCTTTTCTGTCATACCGAGTGCCTTATACATTGTAAGGCTTTTTTCTATGTTAGAGCATCTCAATGCGATATGGTGAAAGCCGAGATTTTTTAATATTTCGTTTGCCATATTAATCCTCCGTATATTTATTTGTAAATTCGCAGAATTTATCTATGCAGAGCTTTCCTTCTTCGGAATAGGGTTCAAGACAGGCAAACACGTGAGGAAGATTTTTTCCGTTAAATTTCGGGAAATCCAGAAGCTTTGCATCAATGGATTTTGACAGCATATCCTTATAAAGTCTTCTTGTCTGGTCGTGTGCGAGAGTGTCGCCTGAGCTTGTTATGAGAAGAGTGGGCGGGAAAGCGGGAGCTTCTCTTAAAAGCTCATCAATGTTCATATACTTTCTTGTGCTTCTGCGAAGTCCCTTTTCTCCCCACATCATACGGCAGTAAAGCCCCATGGGAAGAGCATCGTTCATATATGCTACGGGAGAGGTGAGAACGGCACAGTTAAAGTGAAGTCCGTGGTCAACCGTATCAAAATGCTCACGCAGTGCTTCCGATTCGGAAAGTGCTGCAGTGAAGGAAGCCAGCTGACCGCCTGCAGAGTCACCCGTGAGAATGATTTTATCCGTGTCACAGGGAAGCTCCCCGAAAAGACTTTTGGCTTTTTCAATGGCACGGCTTATGTCCTGAAGCTGCTCGGTGACGGTAACCTCAGGCACAAGGCGATAGCTTATGTTGAATACAACAAAGCCTCTTTTTGCAAGATATTCACTGTAAATCTTATTAAGGTCCTTTGTGCCGTACATCCAGCCGCCGCCGTGGATTTCAATTATCACGGGAAGCCTTTTATCCGTGTTTTCGGGATAATATACGTCAAATAAATGATATTCGCTTCCTGAATCGGTGTAGGGAATGTTATTAATTTCTTTTATACCGTCCGGAAGTGAAAGCGTTGCAATTCTTTTGTCGTCATCCGCTTTTACGAACTTGTTCCAGAACATATCAAAAACTTTAATAAGAGCATTCATATTATTTATCCTCGTTTTTTTGTTCCATAACCGCACATATACCCAAAATGAGCGTGCAGATAAAAATAAGAATAATTGCGGAATAAGCAATTCCCAGCTTCATATACTCGAAGGTGGCAACATTGCCTAAAAGTGCACCTAAAAGCTGGTTTGTGTTTCCTAAAATTGAATTGAGATTGAATGCACCGTTAAGGAAGGGCTTTGCAAAGCCGTTGAAGGATGCGTTCATTATGAGAGCACTCGCAATTCCGCCGATAGAAAGCCATATAGTGAGAGCAGGCTTCTTTGTTGCGGCGGAAATAATTAAAAGTGCAAGGGCAATAACAAGGACAATCGCAAGGAAAACGAGGGCGATAACACCCCAGTGAAGTCCGGGAAGCATATCAATTATTTCCTCTTTTTTGTCACTGGCAAAGGCATCCCATAAGTTTTTGAAGATGCCCATAGAGTCTGCAGAACCGCTTTTATAAACGGTGTAAATATCTTTAATGCTTATAAACTCACTGAGACCGAAGTTGTCAAGAAGATTTGTTTTTGCTGCGGCAAGGCCCGAAGCGATATAAATTCTGAACATGGGAAGGAATATAACCGCAGGAAAAATTAAAAATGTCAGAATGGGGGTAAGAATTCTGTTGATTGTTCTCATATTAGTTACCTCTTACTTTTTGTATGAAGAATTGAGCTGAACGGTTCTGTTGAAAATAAGCTTTCCGCCAGTGCTGTCCTTATCAAGTGCAAAATAACCGTTTCTCACAAACTGGAAGGAGTCTTCAGCTTTTGCATCTTTAAGACAGGGCTCAACAAGGCAGTCGTGAAGCACAATAAGAGAATCTTTGTTGATAGCATCAACAAATTCTTCGTCGGGGATTGATGCGGGGTCCTCAACATCAAAGAGCTTGTCGTAAAGACGGACCTCTGCCTTTATAGAATCGGGCCCTGCCCAGTGTATTGTACCCTTTACCTTTCTTCCGTCCTTTGCATCGCCGCCCTTTGTTTCGGGATCATATGTGCAGTGAATACAGGTGATGTCCCCCTTTTCGTCTGTTTCATATGAAGTGCAGGTAAGGAAATATGCACCCTTGAAGCGTACCTCATTACCGGGGAACATTCTGAAATATTTCTTCGGGGGATCTATCATAAAGTCGCTTTTTTCAATATATATTTCTTTTCCGAAGGTAACCTCGGATTTGCCCATTTCGGGATGGTCGGGGTGGCGGTCAACAAGGATTTTTTCCGTCCGTCCTTCGGGATAGTTATCAATGATAACCTTGAGAGGCTCAAGCACAGCCATAATTCTCGGTGCATTGGCGTTGAGCTCGTCTCTGACACAGCTTTCAAGAAGACCGTAGTCAACAACACTGTATGCCTTTGAAACGCCTACCTTTTCAATGAAGGCTCTTATTGCCTTTGCTGGATAGCCTCTTCTTCTCATACCGCAGATTGTTGCCATTCTGGGATCGTCCCATCCGCTTACGAGCTTATCTGTTACAAGACGGATGTTTCTACGCTTACTTGTAATGCAGTAGTTGATGTTAAGACGTGCAAATTCAATCTGTCTCGGAGGCTCCTTGAAGCCGATTTCTTTAATGAACCAGTCATAAAGAGGTCTGTGGTTCTCAAATTCAAGTGAGCACAGGGAATATGTGACGTTTTCCTTCGCATCGGACAAAGGATGTGCAAAGTCATACATGGGGTAGACGCACCATTTGTCGCCTGTCTGATGGTGACTAACGTGCATAATTCTGTAGATTACGGGATCTCTCATGTTGAGATTGGGAGAAGCCATATCAATTTTTGCACGGAGCACCTTTTCGCCGTTCTGATATTTGCCGTCGGTCATTTCCTTGAAAAGACGCAGATTTTCTTCAATGCTTCTGTCTCTGTAGGGACTGTTCTTTCCGGGCTCGGTGAGAGTGCCTCTGTATTCTCTCATTTCATCCGCGGTAAGGTCATCAACATATGCCTTGCCGTTTTCAATGAGCTTTACGGCACATTCATAGATAAAATCGAAATATTCCGATGCATAGTAAACATTTTCCCAGTTAAAGCCCAGCCACTTGATGTCTTCCTTGATGGACTCAACATATTCAACATCTTCCTTTGAGGGGTTGGTGTCGTCAAGACGGAGATTGCATATTCCTCCGTATTTTTCAGCCGTTGCAAAGTCAATGCATATAGCTTTCGCGTGGCCTATATGAAGATAGCCGTTGGGCTCCGGGGGGAAGCGTGTCTGCACACGGGTATTAACCCCCGCAGCAAGGTCTTCATCAATAAAGTCGTGTATAAAATTGCTCGAAAGAGCAGAAGCTTCAATTTCAGCCATTGTGAATTCTCCTTAAATTAATATCTGGGAATTCCGCATTCCGAATTCCGAATTTTTATAATGTTTCCTTAAAGCTTTCAAGTCTCTTGAAAACTCTTTCCTTGCCCAGAGCCTTGAGAATCGCATGAAGATCGGGTGTGTTGGTTCTGCCTGTTACGGCAACTCTTATAACCGTTGAAACGTCACCAACGTGTCCCTTGAAGGCATCGGGATTTTTCTTATATTCCTTGACGTTGGGGGTGAAGCCCAAAGGCTCGCAAAGGTTTTTGATTTTATTAAACCATGTATCCTTGTCGTCGTTTTCGTCGAAAACATTCTTATATGCATCAATAACAGCTTTTGCATCTTCTGCTTTTATATTTTCGGGAAGTGCGGCTTCATTTTTGAAGAGACTGTCATAGAAATATTCAACATAGCCCTTGACATCGGACCAGCAGATAATGTCCTTTCTGGGCTTGGGTGTTTCACGGTCAATGTTGAGAATGAATTTTGCATAATCGGGATCGGCAGTAAACAGGTCATAAAGCTCTTTGTCGAAGTCCTTTGCCCAGTTTACGGTGTTTTCGTAAACCTCATCCGCTTTCATAAGAGAGATAACATTCTTACAGATATCGTTGAGCTTTAATATGTCGAAAAGTGCACCTGATGAACTCATTTTTTTGAAGGAGAAGGGGAAGGAATACTTATCCGCAGTGGGATTAGCCTTTCTCCAGTCTTCAAAGTTGGAGTTTGCAAGTGTCATAAGATATTCAATAACACCGTCTGCGGGGAAGCCCTGTTCAACATAGAAGCTGACGCTGGCTTCCGGATCCTTTCTCTTTGAAAGCTTTCTCTTGTTGCCCTCGTCAAGCTTCATAATGGGGGAGATGTGGGCAAATTTCGGAGGCTTATAACCTAAAAGCTTAAAGAGCTGAATGTGTAAGGGGAGAGATGAAATCCATTCGTCACCGCGGACAACATGTGTGGTTCTCATAAGGTGATCGTCAACTGCGTGTGCAAAATGATATGTGGGGATGCCGTCAGTTTTGAGAAGAACAAGATCCTGAATGTTTTCGGGCATTTCGATTTTACCCTTTATCTGGTCTTCAACAATTATCTTTTTGTTTTCGTCGCCGTCGGAACGAAGACGGACAGTATAGGGAACACCTGCTTTTATTTTTTCTTCCTGCTGTTCAACAGTGAGATTTCTGCAGGCGGCATATTTTCCGTAATAGCCGGGATTTGCACCCTCTTTTTCCTGATTTTCACGAAGAGCCGAAAGCTCATCCTCCGTGCAGAAGCAGGGGTATGCAAAGCCTTTTATAACAAGCTCCTTTGCGAAAGCCTGATAAATGTCTTTTCTGAGACTCTGCTTATAGGGACCGTATGCACCCTTTTCTGTGCCGGTGCCCGTTGCACCCTCTGTGGGAGCAATTCCGAATGCTGAAAGTCCTTCGATTATCTTGTCAATGGCATCGTGAACCTCTCTCTTTTTGTCGGTGTCTTCAATTCGAAGATAGAAAACACTGTCGGGAGTGGAGGCGGCAAGGCGGTCAATAAGACAGGAGAACATATTTCCTATATGCATATATCCCGTGGGGCTGGGCGCAAATCTTGTAACCTTTGCACCTTCGGAAAGCTTTCTTTGGGGATACATTTCTTCATAATCTGCAATTGACTTGTCAATATGCGGAAACAAAAGCTCCGCCAGTTTTTCAAAATCACTCATAATTATTCATCCTTTATTTAAAGATATACAAAATAATTATATAACAACAGATAATAAAAGTAAATACAAAATTTCAGGATAACGGGAATAATTGAGACGGAGAATAATTCGGAATTCGGAGTTTAGGGCAGAAGCCGGAGGATTTGTTTTCGGGTTGACTATCAGGTATTAAAAAAACCAAGCGGTAAAAGCCGCTTGGGAAAAGGTTATAATTATAATGTGCACGGAAAAGAGAAATCCTCTTTCTCCGAATTCAGGATTTTATGGTGATTTTGCAAAAAATCAACCATAAAAATGGTGTTCATACTGTGCTGTGCCGTCGGAGCCGATTGTGAGAGTTGTGCCGCCCATAAGTCCTTCTTCATAGTAGCAGCCATAGCCGAGCTTGAGGCCGTATGTGAGCTGAATTCCTTCATAGTTTATGGATGCGTTGCAAACATGGTCGTGACCGACGATAACATTCTTTGTGCTTCCCAGTTCAAGCATTTTGTCTGTGAAGTGATTATTAACTGCACCGGGGCAGGGAGTTTCGTGGATAACACCTGTTGCCTTATCCGCATATTCACCTGTCCATTTGTCATTTTCAATATCGTAATATTCAGCCCATATCTCTTTTACTTCGTAAACGGGGATATGCATAAATACGGAGCTTTCAACTGTCTTTCCGGCTTTTTCTTCAATACCCTTGACTGCCCATTCATACCATTCAATCTGATTCTGCCAGAGGTGGTCATAACCGCTGACCTCTTTGCCGTCAACTGTCCATGTGCCGTCATCGTGTGTATCCATCATAAAGAGAGTGTGAACAACCTCACCGTTTTCAGTGATGTTGATGATATAGTTGCCGTAACCCATATCCTTGGGACCGAACTTCCATACGCAGTTTTCTGCTTTATCGAAGAGATATGCACACCAGAATTCACTGATGCAGCCCTGTCCGTCGTGGTTACCCATTACGGGTGCCCAGGGAATACCGAAGGAATCCATAAAGTTTACGAGGGTTACATAAGAAACCGTGTCCCATGCATTGTCACCCGTGAGAGTGATAAGGTCGGGCTGTGTGTCGTTCACGAGCTTTGTGATCATATCCTTTGCATATTCATATTCGGGATAGAAATTTTCATCATCCGAAATCTGAATATCAGCGAGGTTGAGAACAACGAAATCCTCACCCTCTTCTTTTTCAAGAACAACCGCATATTCCGAGGTGTATGCCTGATCCTTTGACCAGTCTTCAAAATAGGATGCCTCATTGAGAAGTGCGGGAATAGGACCGAGAATCTGGGGGATGGCAAGGAAAAATGCCATAATTAACTGAAATACTGCATAAAGTGTTGCCATAAATATGACCTCCTGTCAAAAAAATTACGGTATTATATTACTCTTTATTCATCTTGTTTTCAATCGTAAACGGAAAATAAAAAAATTATTGTTTAAAAAACAGAAAAATTAAGGCGTATTTTGGCAAAAAAGCCGAAAATTTAAATTAAGATTGAAATGAAAAATAATAAGTGATAGTATATATTAGAAAAAGTATCCGAAAGGGGATAAAAAAATGAAAAAGTTTATCGCAGTTCTTCTTGCATTTGCAATGGTTTTGCCTATGGCTTTAATTCCCGCATCTGCAAAGGAAGCAACTCCTGCAACTCTCAACACTGCTGCCGGTATTGAAGACGCTTTCAAGGACGGGGAAGATGCTCTTATCGTTTTCGTAACTGGTATCGGCCAGAGCTTTTCCTATCTTTTTGATGAAAGCTATACTGCTGAAGGTGCTTTTGAAAACGGCACACTTCAGGATTATGAAAACTATGCTCCTCTCATTGCCCAAGGCAAGCATATGACAAGATGGAATCTTTTCAATTCCTTTGATGAAGCATTTTCCGATGCTGAAACAATCCGTGCAATAATAAATGTTGTTATTGACCTTCTTGTTTCCGCCTTTACAAGAAACTGCTCTATCAGCGAAGAAGATGTAAAGACAATCGTTCGCAACCTTTTCAAGTTCAACCTTGTTGACG
This sequence comes from Acutalibacteraceae bacterium, assembly GCA_045534425.1. Taxonomy (GTDB): domain Bacteria; phylum Bacillota; class Clostridia; order Oscillospirales; family Acutalibacteraceae; genus RUG806. The sequence continues at coordinate 15,810 of JAZSJT010000103.1, forward strand.
AAGAAGGCAATTCACATCCCAGAGTTGTAACTCCCAGATACGCTATGCCCGTTTCCGAATATCCCTGGGCAGAGGGTGAAGACGGCGAAATGCGTAGTGAAGCAAGAGAACGCTTCTTCTCCGCTATTCCCTGTGAAGATATAGCAAAAGAAAAGTTCGGTGAAGGCTATGAGGATTATCTCTATGTTTTCAACTACGGTGCATTCTCCTATACCTCAAAGAATGTTGAAGGACTTCACGATTTCATTGAAACAATTCTTGCAAATAACAAGGTTGGTGCAACAGAGGTTATTCTTGTTCCCATGAGTATGGGTGCATCCGTAACAACCGCATATCTTGACAAATATCCCACAAGAGCCGAAAACCACGTAAAGAGAGTTGTCGGCATCGTAGGTGCATGGGACGGAACTGAAATTATTGCAGATATGCTCACCCAGAAATACTGTGAGCCTATGTCCGCAGATCTTTTCTATAACGGACTTATTTCCGACCTTGTAGGCGAGCCCTGGGGCTATGTTGTAAACATTGCTCTTCGTCTTTTCCCCAAGCAGGTTCTTCGTGATTTCATTGATATGGCTCTTCGCGGTCTTGCAACAGACCTTTTCGGCCCCACACCCTCACTTGCAAATATGGCTCCCCTTGACAGATATGAAGAGGTTATGGCAACAGGCTTCATTACCTCCGATGTTGTAAGAGCAGAGGTTGATGCTTTCTATGAAGCAAAAGCAAGACTTCACACCGAAACTATTCCCAATCTTCAGGATGAAGGTGTAGAATTCTCCTTCATTGCAGGTTACGGTCTTCCTTTCGGTGCTTGCACAAGTGACTACAGCCTCTTCGGCTTTATGGAAAACGGCCCCATAACAAATTCCGACGAAATAATCAATATTGATTCAACTGCTCCCGGAACATCATATGTTCCCTACAATGAAAAATTCGAAGACACAGAAGGCAGAATACTTTCTCCCGACGGTTCAATTGATGCTTCAACCTGCTATTATAAGGAAACCACATGGTATTTCTATCAGCAGAAACACGAGCTCGAATACAATAACACAGCTCTTTCTCTTGCTCTTAACCTTGCAACAGGTCACGTAACAGATGTTGACAGCTGCTCCGATCCTAACGGTGAATATTACTATCCTCAGTTCAACGGTGCAAGAAACCTCAAGCCTCTCAAGTGGTATGAGGAAGATCTTGAAAGATTCTGTAAAGAAACAGGCTATGTCGTAAAAGCGGAAGATGAAGCTGTTTTCGCAAAGGCATATGCTATGAAGTCAAACACAGTTAATGATCCTGCAAAGGACGATGCAGTTCTTGCCGAGGTTAATGAAAGACTTATTGAAATCGGTGTTTATGAGCCCGAAAAAGAGCCCGGATTTATGGATAAGGTTCTTAATGCAGGTCTTAAAGGGCTTAATGATCTTACATACCTCGTATTTGGTCCCAAAGGCTTCTTTGATTTCTATTTTGATAATATCAAAGGTAAATATTAATGAAAAACTGACTGTGCTTCGTCACAGTCAGTTTTTTTCAGATTGATGGTCGCGGGTTGATAAATCGTAAGATTTTTTTATAAGTCGGGAGTAAATTGCGGGTATTTTTTTGCAGTTTTTTTGCCGCTTTTTTGTTTTAATGCCGTAAAAATACCGATTAATTCTTCTATTTGAGATTTTTCATTTACAAACGGCGGGTTTGGTGTTAATATTTATATAACAATAAAACAGGAGGATTTTTATTATGCAGAAGCTCAGAAAAATTATCAGCGTTTTACTTGCGGCACTTATGCTTTCCTCTTGCTTCGGCTTGGTTTTTGCCGGAGCAGAAGTAGTAAACCCCGAAGAATCTATTGATTGGAATTACGACCATCTTCCCCAGATTTATGTTCAGGGCTTTGAATCCAAGTGGGTATATTTCAAGGATGATCCCGACCATAATTCTCTTCTTTTCCCTGTTGATACCGATAGACTTTTAGGCAATTTTATGAATTATTCAAAGTATGCCGGCGATGCACTTGCAAAGAGGGATCCCAGACTTGTTTATAATATTGTGTACGGTGCATTGTGGGACAGCTTCGGCCCCACTGCCCTCAAGCCTGACGGTGTCACAATGCAGGATGAGGTTACAGTTGATCCCGATGTTCTCAATTTCAGCCGTTCCGACGGAGAATATACCTTTAAATACGATGCCCGTCTTGATCCCGTTGATGTTGCTCACACGCTTCACGAGTATATCGGTTGGGTAAAGCAGCATTCGGGACAGACAAAGTTTGAGCTTGTGGGTTCAAGCTACGGCACATCTGTTGTTGTTGCATACCTCTATCTTTACGGTTGGGAAGAATTTGACTCTGTTGTTCTTTGTGTTCCCTCCCTTGAAGGTGTTAATTTTGTCGGCGAGCTTTTCTCCGGCTCCTTCAATTTTGATCCCGATGCAGTTGAAGCCTTTGTATCAGGAATGATTGCAGACGAAACAATTCAGCTCCTTCTTGATGTTATGAATGACCTCGGTATGCTTGATGTGCTTCTCGCCCTTGTTGTTGAGCCTGTGCTTAATATTGCGGTTATGAATGCACTTGAGGATATTATTCACGATATTTTCGCAACTCACCCCGCTATGTGGGCATTCGTTGAAGACAAATATTTCTATGATGCACTGGAAAATGTTTACGGTGACGACTGGAATGAAGACACGGAAGAATATCACGAGCTCATTGACAAGGTCATATTTTTCCACGAAGAAATCAAGACAAAGGACCGTGAAATCATTCAGAACGCAGTCAACGACGGCCTTCATTTCAATATTATATCAAAATACAACAAGGCTCCCTTCCCCTTCTCCGAGGACGGTAACTTCACAGGCGACGGCTTTGTTGACCTTGAAAATGCAAGTCTCGGTGCAACAGCTGCCATGAACGGAGAGGCTCTTCCCGAGGACTATACACAGGCAAAATTCCCCGAGAAGAATTATATGTCTCCCGACAGAGTTATTGACGCTTCCACCTGTCTTCTTCCCGAAAATACATGGTTTATAAAGGACCTTGCACACGGAGAAAAGCCCGATTATTATTATCAGGTAATCAACCGTATTCTCTATGAAGATCTTAATGTGTTCACATCAGAAACACTACCTCAGTTCGTAGTGAACACAGGCGATGCAATAGTTCCTCTCGCGGAGGAAGAAAAGGAACCCGAAATGAATCTCTTTGAAAAGCTCATAGCCCTCTTCAAAAATCTCTTCAATATGCTTATTGAAGCAGTAAAGGGAATGTTTGCATAAGAGGACGACTTAAAGGTCGGAGTGCTTGATTTTTTCGATTTACCTGTATCTGTTTTATTTCCGGCTGCTTTTTATTAATTCCAAGAAATTTCGCAGAAAACAAAAAACTACCTGAGAGAATAAAATCTCTCGGGTAGTCTTACTTTTATCTGATATTGTCATAAGATATTAAAGGCGGAAAAGAGAAAAATCATACTTTCTCTGACCTGCGATTTTCCGCTTCAAGGCTGACTTTCGAAATTAAAGCCGATTTCAGAAGGCTCTTAAATTTTTCTTTCCCACGCAGTGAGGGTGTTTTTCATCAGCATTGTTATTGTCATGGGGCCCACTCCTCCGGGAACGGGGGTGATGGCTGCTGCTTTTTCCTTTACTGCTTCGAAGTCTACATCGCCCGTAACCTTTCCGCTTTCAAGGCGGTTTATTCCCACATCAACCACAACTGCACCCTCTTTTATCATATCTGCCGTTATGAAATTCGGCTTTCCTATGGCTGCAATAACTATATCTGCTCTTTTAATTTCTTCAGCGAGATTTTTGGTTCTTGAATGGCAGACTGTGACGGTTGCATTTTCCTGAAGCATTAAAAGTGCGGCGGGCTTTCCCACAATATTGCTTCTTCCCACAATAACACAGTGCTTGCCGCTGATTTCAATATTTTCGTGCTTGAGCATTTCAACAACACCTGCAGGTGTGCAGGGAGCGAAGCAGGGCTTTCCGGCAAGAAGATTTCCCGTGTTTACGGGGGAAAAGCCGTCAACATCCTTTTCGGGGCAGATTGCATCAATAACCTTGTTTTCATCCATATGAGAGGGGAGAGGCAGCTGACAGAGAATTCCGTCAACACATTCGTCATTGTTGAGCTTTTCTATAAGGCCAAGAAGCTCCCTTTCCTCTGCATTTTCAGGGAGGGCATATTCAAAGGAATTGAAGCCGCAGCTTTCACAGGCCTTTTTCTTGTTATTTACATATATTCTTGATGCGGGGTTGTTGCCGACAATAATTACCGCAAGACCGGGGGCACGCTTGCCTTCTTCCTTGTTTTTAACCGCTTCGGCTATCTCCGTTCTCAATTCCTCGGAAATTTTTTTGCCGTCAATTATTTTTGCTGACATAATTTTCTCTCCTTATGTTTTCTGAAATTATGTTATCATCAAAGGATATTGAATGTCAATATGATAAAATCAATTAAAAAAAATAATGATGTGTTTGAAAAAGTTGAATTAAACTGATTATTACAAAGAAAAAATTTTTCTTGACTTTTTAATATCAATATAATATTATTTCTAATGTTAATCGGGCATATAATAAATAATTATATTATATGTCATAACAAAATCCGAACGGAGGAAAAAGAAATGAAAAAGTTCACAAAAGTAATGGCTCTTCTTCTTGCTCTTTCTATGGTTCTCGCTTTTGCTGCTTGCGGCGGCAACACAGAAGAAACCACAGTTGCAGGCGGAGAAGAAACAACAGTTGCCGATGTAGCATATGACCTCACAAAAGAAGGCGACTACACAGCAGACAACACCGAATATGTTATCGGTGCAACAGGTCCCCTCACAGGCGATGCAGCTTCCTACGGTATTTCCGTACAGCAGGGTGCTCAGCTTGCAGTTGAAGAAATCAACAAGGCAGGCGGTCTTAACGGCGTAAACTTCAAGTTTGATATGAAGGACGACAAGGCTACAGCTCCTGATGCATCAACAGGCTACGATGCTCTTTATGAAGCAGGTATGCAGGCTTCTCTCGGTTCAGTTACATCAGGTTCTGCCGAATCTTTCGTAACAAGAGCTGATGAAGACGGCGTATTCGCTCTCACTCCCTCAGCATCTGCTGACAACGTAATCAACGCAAGCAACAACGCTTTCAGAGTTTGCTTCGGTGATCCCGACAACGGCATTATGTCCGCTGAAAAGCTTGCAAAGGAATATGAAAAAATCGGTGCTATCTATGATTCATCCGATGCTTATTCCGAAGGAATCTATGCTGCTTTCAAGGCAAAGATGGCTGAGCTTAATGTAACATACATTGAACAGTCCTTCGATGCTGAAAACAACCGTGACTTCTCAACTCAGGTTGAAGCTCTCAAGGATTGCGACGTTATCTTCCTTCCCATCTACTATCAGGAGGCTTCTCTCATCATCAAGGAGATCTCCAAGGACAGCGCATGGAACCCCGCATACTTCGGATGCGACGGTATGGACGGTATTGTTAAGCACAATGCAACCGATGAGGATATGACCGCTGCTATCAACGGCCTTACCTACCTTACTCCCTTTGACGTTAACGACACAGACGAGAAGGTAAAGCACTTCGTTGACGCATACAAGGCAAAGTACAACGAGACTCCCGACCAGTTCGCGGCTGACGCATATGATGCTATATACGTTATCTATGAGGCAATGAAGAAGGCTGAGATTACCGATCCTTCTATCGATCCCTCCGATCTTTGCGACGCTATCACAGGCGTTATCAAGGGCGACTTCAAGTATAAGGGTGTTACAGGTGAGATGACCTGGGCTGAGAGCGGCGCCGCTACCAAGCCTCCTAAGGTCGTTAAGGTAGATACCGCTGAGTAATTTGTTACTTAGAATAATCAAATAGTGATTTTAATGAGCACGATGTCCTCGGCTAAATGCCGAGGTCATCGTGCCAATTGACCATTAATGAAAGAGTTTTTTGCCGCCGACAGCTTTCGCTGACGCGGCTTCGAGGTACTGCCTCGGAAGGATGGCCTTCCTTCCCGTAGGTGGAAAATCAGGAATTGAAAGGCAAATAAAATTTATGAGCACAGTTATAGACGTACTTATAAGCGGATTGAGCGTAGGAGCGATCTACGCCATGATCGAAGTCGGAGGCCAAGCG
>JAZSJT010000026.1:0-2112 GCA_045534425.1 Acutalibacteraceae bacterium
GAAGCTGAGGTTAGCATCGCCACTGCCCGAAATCAGCTTGCCATCTGCATTACGTATTGGGGTGCCTTGATATTTCTTAGCGTTATCCAACACCCATGAACTTCCTGTTTGAGATACAGGGAACTTTTTGTATTTTAAAACAAGACCTTCTATATTATAATCAGAAGCTCGTTTCATGGCTGTGATAACCCCATCAATATCATCCCATTTGTTATTTGTTATAAAGTTTGCAATTGCATCCTTTCCAACATTTGCATCCTTCCCAACTCTTAAATTGTTCTTTTTGATAACACTTCCTAATTCTTCAAGCTTATTAACATTCTTACGTAGGTCGTTTTTTATATCGGATAGAATCTTCCACGCATCAACCAAGTCAGGATTCTTCACCAAGCGTTCAATAACATCACTTGATGCATTCTCAAAATCCTTCAAGAAGGCTTCGCTACCGTCTTTAAGATTGTCAAAGGCCTTTGTAAACGCCTCTGTGACAGTTTTATCCGGCAGGTCTATCTTCTTCAACCACTTCTGCAGACGTATTTTCTGTGCCAGTTTCTTTGAAATTGACGGCAACATAGTGGTACCTCCGCCCACAACTGTTTCCACCGTTGTGATTGTAGTTCCAGCTACCGTCCTGGTTTTCAAGTGTCCACTTCGTCCGCCATCGGTATTTTTGTCCATCATTTCCTCAAAGTCAGCCGACGTGGAAGATGACACAGAAGCAAGTATAACGTCGCCAAGCAGAGGAAAAAGCTTCTTAGGATTATCTGCCACCTGATTCGTAAGAGCCACAAATCCACCGATAGTTTTCTGTCGTTCCTCCTTATCCACAATGACACCATAGATCATACTGCACATGCTCGTGATGTCTGTCACTTTCTGACCTGCGCCTTCTGTTACTCCAGTTACAACAGCTGGTGCATGTATAATCGGGTCTTTCCTTGTTTCTCCTGTCAGGTTTTTTGCGTCTTTATAATATACCTGCGGTTCAACCTCTGATGTTTTCAGGAACGTTATGCCTATTCCACCAGCTTCTGAAATGATTTTTGTGAAGAATGCATTCTTGTCAATCGTCACCTTGTCCCCGTCAGGGAATTCGTCACTGTCAAGACTTTTTATTGGTTTTTGCTCTGGAGATGAAACATTATTTTCCGTAAAGAATTTATTTGCACGTTCTTTAATGTATTTTGCAAGTGCCTCTTTATCAATATTTTTCCCTTGATTATTTGTCAGATTCTGATTAATTCCGTATGCAGAAAGCTGGAAGATTCCTTTTCCGTTTTTCTCGAAACGATAAATTTCATCCACACCACTGAACTGACCTTTGTTAATGTCTTCATTGCTAAGTGTGGATTTCTCCAAATCTCCATTTTCATTCAGTCTGTAGGCGACACCATTGACAGAATATTCCACCCCCTGTGTGCTTCTGAATTGTTGAGCGAGGGCATTTAATGTGGATTTAATTTGTTGTTCATCTTCCTGCTCTGTCGATGTTGGTGCTGCACAATTCTGCCAATTATCTTCAACATGTTTTACTAAGGAAGCTCCAAGAGCCTCACCTTCCACAGGTGGCATATAACAATAATAAATTTCACCATTCCACTTAAAGCATATAAATTCAGCATTAAGATTTATATCAGAGATCGGTTCTATGAGTTTAAAATCGGATTCGACTGAATGGACAAGGCTTTTTGTGTTATAAAAGTCATTGAATGATAAAGTTTGAATACCCCCTGCGTTTAGTTCAATTTTACCAGGCACATACTTGACAAAAATTTGTGTGTTTGTTTTACTTTCTCCACCTACTAAACCCTCAACTTCCTTGTTTTCATTATTGTTTTCTTCATTATACTGGCTTTCTGTTTTATAATAAACAATATTATTTCCATTAGACAGTTCTGTATTAAATATCTCCTCAACTACCCTTTGTGTCAATTCCTTTAATTCTTTTTCTTTTAATTCTTTTTCATCCTTCACCTCATTATCCTCATCACTGGTAAAGAGGCTCCAGTTGAGCACAGGGTTATCAATCTGAGACCATTCAAAGTGGGCGAGATATGTTCCGCCTGCGTAGTCCATGAGGTGAGGTGTAGTACCCCGCGGGATTTTGTATGC
>JAZSJT010000119.1:0-9230 GCA_045534425.1 Acutalibacteraceae bacterium
GGGTTGCCCTTTTGTCTTTTTTTGCTTTGTTTTTTGCTTGTTTTCTATGATTTTCTTCATGTTTCCCATAGTTATTTCTACTTGTTTCTCAGTGTAAAATCTACTGGTGTACTACTGTGGAACTTACTTTGGGAATTTACGTAATTAAACAATGCGTTTTCTTAGTATATCTCCCTCGTGAAGCTTTACGGGACAGTATATGTCAACTTTTTCCTGAACGAGATGTGCACTGTCTCTTTCGTTGCCGTTTTTATCTCTTATTGAGGTAACCTCAAAGGACATTCCTATTTTTGAGGGGGATAGAATTTCCAGAGTGTCACCCACATCAAAACGGTTTCTCTGTTCAACAATATATCTTCCGTCGCCCTTGTCTTCAAGGACAATTCCCATAAATGAACAGGTCTGATGATAAAGCCCGTCGTTATTGGGATCGGCTTTTGCTTCACCGAAATAAAAGCCTGAAGCAAAGGGGCGGTGAGAAGCACAGTCAAGCTCTCTTTCGCATTCTTCCAAGGTGGCTTTGCCGTCCATAAAATGACGGTAGGCATTAATAACCGTTGCCACATAATAGGGAGATTTCATTCTTCCCTCAATTTTGAAGGATTTTACCCCTGCTTTTTCAAGGCGGTCGAGAAATTCTATGGCTTTAAGGTCTGTGGAGCTGAGCACCGCCGTGGCACCGTCCTCTTCAATTACGGGCAAAAACATATTCTGTCTTTTTTCTTCCATAAGATAATAGTTCCAGCGGCAGGGCTGTGAGCATTCACCGCGGTTGCCCGAACGGTTTGAAAGGAAGGAGCTTAAAAGACAGCGTCCCGAATATGCCATACACATAGCACCGTGAACGAAAACCTCAATTTCCATATCCTCCGGGATTCTGCCTTTAAGGTCTTCAATCTGTGCCATTGTCATTTCTCTTCCGAGAACCACTCTTTCAACACCCATTTTATGATATATTTCAATGGTCTTGAAATTCTGTGTATTTGCCTGTGTGGAAATATGTACGGGAAGGGCGGGGCATTTTTCTCTTATCTCGGCAACTGCACCGAGGTCTGAAACAATAACCGCATCTACCCCCATATTATAGAGGGTGCTTGCATAGTCACCGAGCATTTCAATTTCTTCATTTTCCGCAAAGCAGTTTACAGTGACATAAATCTTTTTATTCCTTTCGTGGGTATATTCCACGGCATTTTTAAGCTCCTCAAAGGAAAATCCCGCACCCGATGCACGAAGCTGCAGCATAGGTCCTCCGCAATAAACGGCATCCGCTCCGAAATAAAGGGCGGTTTTAAGGCTTTCAAAGGAGCCTGCGGGAGCTAAAAGTTCAACATTCATTTTATTCTACCTCAATAGCAAAGTTCATATATAATTGCGGCATACATTTTTGCAGTGAGAAGTAATTCATCAATAACCGCAAATTCGTCGGCACCGTGTATTCTGTAATCCGTTCCCGAAAATTCAATACCGAAGGCCACACCGCCCTCAATTCCGTGGACATATGTACCGCCGCCGATTGAAAGGCACTCACCTTTAAGTCCGGTATATTCTTCATAGACTTTAAGTGCCGTTTTTATAATTGGAGCATCCTCGGGAACAAAATGAACGGGAATCATTTCCGTGTCGCCTGAAAAAGCAAAGCCGTGTTCTGAAAGAGCTTTTTTAATTACTTCTTTTACGTTTTCTTCTGTGGCTCCCAAAGGACAGCGTAAATCAAGAGCTCCCGTGAAAATGCCGTCACGAAAATGAAGAACACCGAAATTAAGAGTGAGTGCACCTGATTTTTCTTCACTCATCTTAACACCAACGGCTTTTCCGTCGGTTTCCTTATGGGGGAAGAGTTTTTCAAGTGCTTTGAAAGACGCTGATGCTTCGTTTTCTGTTAAAGGAAGACGGTTTATAAGATAAACGAGAGCCGTTCCCGCATTGTTGCCGTTTTCGGGATGTGCCGCGTGGGAGGAAATACCCAGAGCTGAAATAATAATACTTCCGTCTTTTTCTTCAACACTGAAAGAAACACCCGTTTCCTGCTCGCATTTTTTTATTATATCGGAAATTTCATTTGATGTAATACCCGAAATAACAGCTGATGCTTTGCAGGGGACTATGTTTTTTGTGTTGCCGCCGGTAAAGGAAGCTACTGCTTTTTCACCCTTGTTATCGCATTTTTTTGTAAAATCGGGAGCAAATCTGCCCTTTTCAAGATTTATAAGGGGATAATCCGCATCGGGAGACAGGGTGTAGGGAAGAAATTCGCGTTTAGTGAAATAATATTCCATATCCTCACTGCCTGTTTCTTCGCCGCAGCCCATAACCAGCCGCACACCTCTTTTCGGTTCTCCGAAAAGCTCTCTCACGGCTTTTATGGCATAAAGACAGCAAAGAGCCGCACCCTTGTCGTCGGTTGTGCCTCTGCCGTAGGCTTTACCGTTTTCTATTATCATATTATAGGGCTCTTTTGTCCAGAAATCTCCCTCATCAACAACGTCAAGGTGAGCTAAAAGCATCAGAACGGGATTTTCACCAAAGGTAATTTCCCCTGCGAAGTTATCAAAATTAAGAGCTTCAAAACCGTGGGAAGCAGAAATTTTTATGGCTTCTTCAAGTGCCTTTGCAGGCCCTTCACCGAAGGGCATACCCTCTTTCGCGTCTTCACGCACACTTTTTATATCAACAAGACTTTTAAGGTCTTTAAGAAAAGCATCCTTTTGTAAATCAATATATGCTGAAATTCTGTTTTTCATTTATATCACCTTTTATGAAAGCATTTGTGCAAATTCTTCTTCGTTTATAACTTTTATCCCCAGTTCATTTGCTTTACGGAGTTTTCTGCCTGCCTCTTCACCTGCAAGGACAATACTTGTTTTCTTTGAAACGGAGGAGGAGGTTTTTCCGCCAAACTGCTCTATAATTGCAGAGGCTTCGTCTCTTGTGAACTGTGAGAGAGTTCCTGTGAGAACAAAGGTCATTCCTTTAAATCTTTCATCCTTTATTTCAGAAAGATTTTTTGTGTTCACTTCGAACATTTTAAGCTTTTCTGTAAGTGCTTTTGTGCTGTCAAGAGCGAAATATTTCACTACAGCCTCTGCCATAACTCTGCCGAAGCCTTCAATTTCAAGTATATCTTCAACACAGGCATTTTCAATGGCTTCAATATTTCCGAAATGAACACTGAGTAGCTTTGCGGCTTTTTCACCGATGTGATTTATGCCAAGGGCAAAAATCAGCTTTGAAAGGTCGTTTTTCTTTGATTTTTCAATTGCCGAAAGGATGTTGCTTGCAGATTTTTCACCAAGTCCCTCAAGAGAAGAAATATCCTCTGCTTTAAGACAGTATATGTCGGCAATATCCTTTATTAGCCCTATATTATAGAAAACCTCAAGAAGTGCTTCGCCCAGGCCCTCAATATCCATAGCATCTCTTGAACAGAAGTGAATGAGAAGCCTTAAAACCTGTGCGGGACAGGACGGATTTGTGCAGCGGTGTGCCGCCGTGCCCTCATCTCTGAAAACCTTTTCACCGCAGGAGGGACAAATTTGCGGATATGTGAATTTTTCATTTCCCGAATGAATTTTTACACCGACAATTTCGGGAATGATGTCCCCCGCTTTTCTGACTGTTACAGTGTCACCTATTGCCAGATTGAATTCATTTATTCTGTCTTCATTATGAAGAGTTGCACGGGATACGGTGGAGCCTGCAAGAAGAACACTGTCAAAAATTGCAGTGGGGGTGAGAACACCCGTTCTTCCCACGCTTATTTCAATGTCACGCAGCACGGTGTCCTTTTCTTCGGGGGGATATTTGAAGGCCACTGCCCAGCGGGGGAATTTTGCTGTGCTGCCAAGCAGCTTTCTTTGTGAAAAATCGTTGACCTTTATTACAGCCCCGTCAATATCAAAGGGGAGAGAAAATCTCTTTTCACCTATAGCGGTGAGTTCTTTTTTTGCTTCTTCAATGTCTTTACAGGGAATATAAAAAGGAACTGTTACGAAACCGAGGCTTTTAAGAAAATCAAGGGAATTTTTGTGGTCGGAAAATTCACTGCCCTCGTATTTCTGAACATTGAAAACAAATATATCGAGCTTTCTTGATGCCGTGATTTTCGGATTTTTCTGTCTTAAAGAGCCTGCCGCCGCATTACGGGGATTTTTGAAGGGTGCTTCTCCGTTTTCCTCCTGCTTTGTCACAATGTCAAGAAACACCGCCTTGGACATATAGACTTCGCCTCTTACGGTGATATTTACAGGCTTTTGAAGCTTTAAGGGAATGCTTTTTACTGTTTTAAGGTTTTCCGTTATATCCTCGCCCACATTGCCGTCACCTCTTGTGGCACCGCGGACAAATATGCCGTTTTCATATTCAAGATTTACGGAAAGACCGTCAATTTTCGGTTCCACAACATAAGAATAATCTGTTACAGTGTCACTTATTCTTCTGTCAAAATCATTTATTTCGTCATAGCTGAATGCATCCTGTAAGCTTTCAAGACGCACCTCAAAGGCTACGGGACTGAAGGTGTTTTCTCTTTCACCGCCAACTCTCAAGGTTGGGGAGTCGGAACGGGTAAATTCGGGAAACTGTTCCTCAAGAGAAAGAAGCTCTCTTTGAAGCATATCGTATTCAAAGTCACTGACGGGACTTTCATTCTCAACATAATACTTATATGAATATAGATTAAGTGTGTCGCAAAGCTCATCTATTCTCTTTTTTGCATTTTCTTTTGTCATAATCAGTCCTCAATTTCTATTGCGTGATAAAGATGGTCGGAAACAACATTTTCGGAGGTTTTCACACTCTTTATTTTTATATCCTTTGAAACAAATATGTAGTCGATTTTTACTCTCGGCTTATCCGAGGGAAATGTGGGAGCTTTGGTATCCGAACAGATAAATTTATTGAATAAGGGCTTCAGCTCATCTGCTTCCGGAGTGCAGTTGAAATCCCCCGTAATTATGCATTTTTCTTCGGGTGCAATACCGAGAATTGTCTTTACCGCATTTTCTCTTTCATCGATATTCAGTCCCATATGTGTGACTAAAACCGTGTAATCCTTTATTTTTGCTTTTATTACACACCGTGACTCATACATTTCGGTGCCTGTTTTTTTAACGGGATCGGGAATTTTTACGGTTTTCGGGGAAATAATCTCATTTTTAGCCATAAGCCCGTTGCCGTAGGGTGCAAGTCCCGCAACCGAAATGGCTTTCCCGAAATAATAGTTATATCCCGTAAGCGAGGAGAGCTTTTTTAATTGGTCGGAATAGTCTTTTATAAAGCCTTTGCTTCGCACCTCGTTAAGCCCTATGATATCGGCATCACAGTCCTTTATTTCTTCGGCGAATTTTTGGAAATCAATTTTTTTCGTAAGATAATCCATACAGTGGAGAAGGTTGAAGGTCATTATTTTCACAAAAGCCACCCCTTGAAAAAAATTACAGGATATTGTAAACTACAGATTATGAAAGAATTTATAATAACAAAAAACGATGCAAATCAGAGGTTTGACAAATTTATCACCAAAACCGTGCCCTTATTGCCTCAATCCCTTTTATACAAATATCTCCGTCTCAAGAGAATAAAGCTCAACGGAAAAAAAGCGGAAATTTCTACGAGGCTTAAAGAGGGCGACAAGGTTGAGATGTATATAAATGACGAATTTTTCGAGGAAAAGGAGGAAAAATATTCCTTTCTTTCAGCGGGAAAAGAGCTTCATATTGTGTATGAAGACGAAAACATATTGCTTCTCAATAAAAAGGTCGGTCTGCTTTCCCATCCCGAACAGGGGGAATATACGGATACGCTTATAACGAGAGTGCAGAGATATCTCTATGAAAAAGGGGAATATGATCCGAAAAATGAGGCTTCCTTCACTCCCGCTCTTGCAAACCGCATTGACCGTAACACCTCGGGTATTGTAATGGCGGCAAAAAATGCCGAGGCACTTCGTATTCTCAATGAGAAAATAAAGCTGCGAGAAATTGATAAAAGATATCTTTGTATCACCATAGGACACCCGCCTAAAAAGAAAGGTGTTGCCGAAGGCTTTTTATTGAAGGATGAAAAGAAAAACACCGTAACAGTGCTTGACCGTCCTGTTTCCGGCGGAAAAAGCATAAAGACAGGCTATACCGTTATTCAGTCAAAGGGTGAGCTGTCACTTGTTGAGGTGGAGCTTTTTACAGGCAGAACCCACCAGATAAGAGCACATATGGCATCAATGGGATGCCCGCTTTTAGGTGACGGAAAATACGGCACAAACGCTCTCAATAAAAAATACGGCGGCTATAAAAAGCAATGCCTTTGCTCCTACAAAACCACATTTGCCTTTAAAACCGATGCGGGAATACTCAATTATCTGAAGGACGCAAGCTTCGAAGTTGACGAAGTATGGTTCAGAACCGCTTTTTTTGACGGAACATTAATTTAATGCATCAAAAAGAGCAATACATCCCTTATAAATACATTCATAAGCCTCCTTGAATTTTCCTGTGTACCACGGATCATCAACATCACCGCCGTCACAGTAATCAAGGAGCTTTTTTACTTTATTGTCGGCATCTTCGCCCAGCATAAGTGCAATATTTCTCATATTCATCCGATCCATTCCGATTATGAGATCGAATTTATTGTAGTCTTCCTTTTTCAGTCGTCTTGCACTCTTGCCGTCGGGATTTATTCCGTGAAGAAGAAGCTGCTCACGGGCAGGGGGATAGACGGGATTTCCCTTGCCGCAAAAAATTTCATCATCGCTTGTTGCGGCGGATTCAATGTAAAAATCCTTTTCTTTTCCTGCTTTTTTTACCATATCCTTAAAAATAAATTCCGCCATGGGACTGCGGCATATATTTCCGTGGCAGACAAATAAAATTTTTGTCATAATTGTTATCCCCATTTTTCCGAAATAAGATTATAAAGCTTTTTGACGCATTCCTCGGGAGAAAATCCCGTGCAGTCAAGAGAGATATCTGCATATTTTTCATAAAGAGGAGCTCTTTCAAGAAAAAGCTCGGGAATCCCTTTATTTTTATCCATGGCAATTCCTCTTGTGGTGATGTCCCCCAGTCTTTTTATAAGCTCGGAAAGTGCGACTTCAAGATAAATTACCGTGGAATTTTCTTTCAGCCTTTTCATAGCCTTTTCGCCGTAAACCGCACTGCCGCCGGTGGCAATAACCGAGTTTGTGAAATTTTCACCGAGTATTATTTCTTCTTCAAGACGGATAAAATACTCTGTTCCCTTTTCATTTATTATATCGCACAGAGCTTTTTTCGTTTTTCGTTGTATTATAAGGTCGGTATCCGTAAAATCCATAAGAAGATTTTTTGCAAGAAGCACACCCACGGTGCTTTTTCCCGCACCCGGCATACCGATAAGCACAATATTTTTCATAAATATCACCAATATAAAATTATATCATATAAATAAAAAAAAGCAAACCGAAATTTGCAGGAAAAGCCTGAAAATAAGGTTTGCTTAAAATTTTGTGTTTAATTTATGCTGTAACCCATTGGGCGAAAATTCCCAGATATTCTCTCATAAAATATGTCAGTAAAAGAGGGTAGGGAGTAAACGCAGGTACGCCGCCGAAGGAAAGCCCGTGTTCTTTTACAACAAGAGATGCTCTGTAAAGGTGGAAATTATTTGAGACTACCGCAAGATTTTTGCTGAGACGGTTTTCTTCTATTATTTCAAGAGAGAAAGCAATGTTTTCCTGTGTGCTTGTAGAGCGGTCTTCAATAAAAAGTCTGTTTTCGTCAATGCCTCTTTTTATGAGCTCATTATACATACACAGGCCCTCCGGTATTTCTTCGTCGGGACCTTGTCCGCCCGAAAGCACTGCTTTTGCTTCGGGATTTTCCTTGAGATATTTTTCCGCTGCATCAAGACGCAGCCTCAGCATCTGACTCGGAGTTGTGCCGTTCACCTTACAGCCCAGCACTACAAGTGTTGCATCCTTTTCGGGTGCGGTGCTGCAGGCATTTATTATGAGTGCGGATTCAACCGTAAAAAGAAGAATAAATGCACAGTAGCCCGCTATGAGAACCCCTTTTAATATTTTTGCCCATTTTTTATTTGCGGCGGCACGGTTCAGTCTGTTCTGAAAAGCTCCCCACAGGAAAAGCACACCGAAAAAGAGAAGTCCCGCACCGTTTCCCGCATTTAATATACCGCTGAATATAACGGGAATAAGGCACCATACATAACCTGCCGCTCCGATTATAATTTTTATTGTCCTTAAAATTTTCATTTCTCATCACCGCGTAAATAATACAATATCTTTGTCGATAAAACAATACTGATAATAATTTCTTAATAAAAACATAATCAGTATTTGAAAAATTTATATTATTCGGTGAAAACCTTCTTTATACCCTCAAGATAGCCATATCCGTAAAGGTCATCGGGCTGTAGATAGCTTGTTTCTGTCCATTCATTCCAGCTGTTTACGGTGATAAGAGGAGCTTTCATAATGCCGTTTTTTATTGAATTATCTGCAAAGTCCTTTATTTTTTCACAGGCGGCAGCAAAGTTTTCGGGAGTGTTATTTTCAACCACTCCGGGTATAAACCTGTTGAATCTTACGTTGTTGTCCCAGCCAACGGTTATGTTGGGATAGAAAGGAGTTTTGTTTTCTTTTCTGAAGCTTCTTATTTTTTCGCAATAGTCAGCTGTAATGTCAGAATAATCTCCGTCAAAATGCACACAGCCGCCCCAGTTGTAGTTTGTAACTGAGTCAACTCCCAAATAGCTGTAAAGACTGCAAACATCAATGCCTTTATTGATATCAGTGTCGGGAAGCCAGTTATAAACTCTGCCGTTCCAATGAACGAACTGCATATGAAGTCCCTTAAAGCCTGCTTCAACTGTCTTTTTTCTGAAAAGCTCGATGCCCTCTTTGCACTTTTGGGTGGTGCCGAAGGAACGGATAAAATTATCGGGATCAAAAATCATATATACGGGACAGCCGTCTATCTGGTAGTAATTTTCTTTTTTGAAATACTTTTCAATGGTTCTGTCACAGATATTTTCGAAAATCTGAGGCGTTACAACACCGCTCCAGATTACCGTATCAAGGTCATTATCGGAATTTCTTTTATCCCATAAATGTGTTGCATCGTGGTTTGCCCACATAAGGTAAAACTTCATGTCTCTGTTGTTTTTTGCTTTAAGAAAACCGTCATTAAGACAGCTTTCAAGAAACGGACGGTTATCATACCAGTACCAAT
>JAZSJT010000028.1:0-4963 GCA_045534425.1 Acutalibacteraceae bacterium
CATTTCACGGGGATATGATGTTTCGGCACTTCATTATCTGATTAAGCCTGTTGAAAAGGATAAGCTTTTTGAGGTTCTTTCAAAGGCTTGCGACAACCTGAAGAAAGAAGAGAAATTCGTTCTTCTTTCCGTTGATAACGAAAGTTTCAAAATCAATCTGAAAGATATAATTTATGTTGAAGCCTTCGGACATTCAAGCTGTGTTGTTTGTAAAAATGGAGAGTATAGCGCTAAGCTCCCGATTTCGGATATTGCAAAAATGCTTGACGAAAGTTTTGTTCAATGCCACCGTTCGTACATAACTAATATTCAGCATATTTCAAGAATCTCCAAAACAGATGTAGTCTTTGATAACGGCAAAAGTATTCCCGTTTCAAGACGAATGTATAACGATGTCAATATGGCTTTCATCAATTTTTACAGAGGTATCAATCAATGAATTACTGGATTATTGCCGCAGCAGTTGCAGGTGTTTTGCTTGTAATAGTTCTGGCAGTTATTTTCACAAGAAGATATATACGTAATTTTACGGACAAGCGTATTGCCGAATATCAGAACGATCTTATCACGAAGCATTGCGAGGAAGTTCAGAATATTTATAAAACAATGCGTGGCTGGCGTCACGATTACAAAAATCACATTCAGGTTATGCGAGCATCGCTTGAAATGGGCAATCTTGCTGAACTTGGAAACTATCTTGGTGAGCTTTCGATTGACCTGAATACGGTTGACACAGTTGTTAAAACCGGTAATGTTATGGCCGATGCCATTCTCAACAGCAAACTTGCACTCTGCAAGGCAAGAAATATCCCCTATGAGGTTACTGCGACCATCCCCGAAGAATGCAGCGTCAACGATGTTGAACTTTGTGTTATCATCGGCAATCTGCTCGACAATGCAATGGAAGCCTGCGAAAAAATTGAGGATAAAACCAAGAGATTTATCCGTGTTTATATAGGGCTTTTCAAAGAACAGCTTTACATAAATGTAACTAACTCAATGATGGGTACTCCAATTAAAAGAGGTAAGGCGTACAAATCTTCAAAGGGTGAGAATCACGGCTTCGGACTTATGAGAGTTGACTCGGTTGCCGATAAGTACAACGGCTTTGTCAACCGTCAGTTTGAAGACGGAGTGTTTGGAACGGAGATTATGTTACCGTTCGTGCAAAGCAGATAACCATTCGTGCAAAAGCAACCTTTTGAGGTTGCTTTTTTGGTATAGTCATACTGTGAGGTGAAACGGATGAAAAAAGCCAAAACAAAAAAATATTCGGCATTCAATAATTTAAAATTTATAGCAAAGCTGTTTTACGGATGGGATAAAGGCTTCATCTTTATGCATCTTATCAACGTACCGCTGAAGGTTTTTTCGGAAATGGTAACCGTACTGTTAGCCCCGCTTTTAGTATGGTTTATAGAACAAAAAACAAGCTTTGGAATTATTGCTGCTGCCGTAATCGGAATACAGCTTACCTATATTGCTATAGGTGTGCTTCGTCAATATTACTATAAAGAAGACTTTAAAAGACGTCCTCAGATTATCAAGCACCTTGATTTGATGCTTAGCAACAAAATTATGAATATGGATTTTGAGCTTCTGGAGTCCCCCGATGGAAAGGCAAAATATCAGAAAGCAAAAAATTCGCTCTCATATTACGGAATATATACGGTGTTTGAGCAGTTTTACAATTTCTTCGTTGTTCTGCTGAGTGTCGGAAGCTTCGGTGCCATTATTATGACACTAAACCCGTTAATTCTGATTTGTGTTATAGGTATGAGGTTGCTGTCTTTACTTGTTGCATTTCTGGAAGAAAAACTGACGGACACAACTAAAGATCCCGAAGCAATGGCAGACAGACATTTGAATTATCTTACTAAGGCTTCAATGGACTTTGCCGTTGCAAAGGATGTTCGTATTTACGGTTTGCGTTCGTTTTTACAGAGCTTAAGCGAGCATTATATTTTTGAAAAATTTAAATGGGTAAAAAAGAAATACAAGTACTATCTTATAACCGACAGCATCGGTCTTGTTATTTCAACGGCTACAGAAATCGGTGTTTATATTTTCCTGATTTACAAGATGTACAAAAGCGGTATGAGCGGTGCGGATTTTGTGCTTTATTCTTCTGCTTTGATTGCCTTCGGAGTATGGTGCCGTGACATAGGCTATAATTTTGAATGCGTCAACAGGTGCACCCATTATATCAACGATTTACGGGAATTTCTTGACATTGAAAACCGGTTAAAAAACATAGACGGTAAAACTTTGCCTGACAAAAAGCCTTATTCAATAGAACTGAAAAATGTTTCGTTCATCTATCCCGAAGCCGAAAATAAAATTCTTGATAACATTAATCTGAAAATTAATGCAGGTGAAAACATAGCTTTTGTCGGTGTAAACGGTGCAGGTAAAACAACTCTCGTAAAGCTCATTTGCGGACTTTACAGACCTACAAGCGGTCAGATTCTTGTGAACGGTGTTGATATTGCCGAATTTAATCGTGATGAATACTACGCTGCAATTTCCGCTGTTTTTCAGGATGTCCGCGTTATGCCCTGCTCAATTCTTTCCAATATTTCAATGCTTCCCGAAGAAGAGACCGACATAGAAAGAGTTTTGAATTGTATTGAGCTTGCGGGACTTTCCGAAAAAATAGACAGTTTACCTGATGGAATACATACACTTCTCGGTAAAAACATCAATGATGATGCGGTTGAACTTTCGGGCGGTCAGTTTCAAAGGTTGCTTCTGGCAAGAGCAATTTACAAGGATGTTACGATTCTGATTCTTGATGAGCCGACTGCTGCACTGGACCCAATTGCAGAAAATGATATGTACCTAAAATACAATGAATTTTCCCAGGGTAAAACCTCAATTTATATTTCACACAGACTTTCATCAACCCGTTTTTGTGACAGAATTGTGCTTATTGACAATACTGTTATTGCCGAAACAGGCACTCATGAGGAGTTGATAAAAAAAGACGGCAAATATGCTGAAATGTTCCGTGTGCAGAGCAAATATTACGAAAAGGAGGTGCAGGCAGATGAAGTCTTCGGAAAAAAGCAGAACATTGAATCAGGAAATTAACCTGATTATCCGTGGATTAAAACTGTTTTCAACTTTTACACCTCATTTTATTTCGTATTCAATAGGTTACAGCTTTTTCGAAAGCCTGAGTTGGTTCTTAAATATTTTTCTTGCTGCAGAATTGGTGGATGAAGTCACAGGTGAACGCAGTCTTCAGCGATTGATTATTCTTCTCTGTCTTCTTGCTTTTTCGCAGATTGTGTTAATGGTTCTCTGTAAGTTTTGCTATAATAAAGCGAGAGTTGGAGATTTGATTTCAAAACAATGGACGGAGGTCTATCTTAATAACAAATCTTTTTCAATGGATTATAAGAATATGGAGGATCCGAAAATCCGTCTTGAACGGCAGTCTATTACAAAAAATGCCGATGTCGGCGGACTGAATATTCTGGTCAATACTTTTATAGAACTGTTTTACGATATATTTCAGATTATAGGCGGATTAATACTTCTTTCCGATTTTCTTGTTAAGCGTTCACCAAAAATATTAACGGGCATTTCTGCTTTTGCTGATTCATCTCTCTGTGCAGTATGCTTTTTCATTTTGATGGTTGCGGCGGCTGTCGGTTCTTATTTCATAAGCGAAAAATACGGCAAAAAAATCTACACGGTTCAAAGAAGAATACCGGTAGTTGAAAGAATGATGAGATATTACACGGATGATTATCTCGATGACAGCAAATCCTGCAAAGATGTTCACATTTTTAATCAGAAAAATCTGATACTTAAAAGTTTTGAGAATGCCTTTGTGAATTGGCGTGAACTCAACAAACAGACTGCTGAAATCGGCTTAAAAAAGGGCGCAACTAACAGAATAATTACCGGTTCCCTTGTTACAATAATTTATCTTTTTGTTGCTTTCAAAGCATACGTGGGTGCATTCGGATTAGGCGGATTTATTAAGTACGTTGAGCCTCTTGAAAGACTGATGTACTGTGTAACACACTTTGCCGAAAGCACAGCTTCACTCAAAAGTAATAATCTTTATCTTGAAAAGGTTTTTGAGTATATTGACATTCCCACCGATATGCATTACGGTACTATTCCCACCGAAAAACGAATGGATAATAAATATGACATTGAATTTCACAATGTCAGCTTCAAATATCCGGGTACCGATAAATATGCGATTAAAAACCTCAACCTTAAATTCAAGGTCGGTGACAGAATTGCGGTTGTTGGCATGAACGGAAGCGGTAAAACAACAATGATAAAACTGCTCTGTCGTCTATACGACCCCACAGAAGGATACATCACACTTAACGGTATAGATATTCAGAAATACGATTATGAGGATTATCTGAAACTGTTTTCTGTTGTGTTCCAAGATTTCAAACTGTTCTCCTTCTCTGTTGGCGAGAATGTTGCCGCAAGTGTTGACTATGACGAAGAAAAAGTATGGTCATCACTTGAAAAAGCTGGTATATTTGAAAGAGTAAAGGCTATGCCTAAAGGTCTCAAAACTCCTGTTTACAAGGATTTTGAAGAAGACGGCGTTGAAATCTCCGGCGGTGAAGCACAGAAACTTGCAATTGCACGAGCGCTCTATAAAGATGCTGCGTTTGTAATCCTCGATGAACCCACCGCATCGCTCGACCCCATTGCCGAGCACGAAATCTATTCCCGTTTCAACGATATGGTCAAGGATAAAACAGCGGTTTATATCTCCCACCGTCTGTCATCCTGCCGTTTCTGCGACAGAATCCTCGTGTTTGATAACGGTCAACTGATTCAGGACGGCTCACACGAATACCTTCTTAAAAATCCCGACGGCAAATACAGCGAACTCTGGAACGCTCAGGCACAATATTACGCAAAGAACCCGGCATAAAATCCATATAAATTCAATTTTGGTGTCGGCAAAAACCGA
>JAZSJT010000150.1:0-4962 GCA_045534425.1 Acutalibacteraceae bacterium
CATTTCACGGGGATATGATGTTTCGGCACTTCATTATCTGATTAAGCCTGTTGAAAAGGATAAGCTTTTTGAGGTTCTTTCAAAGGCTTGCGACAACCTGAAGAAAGAAGAGAAATTCGTTCTTCTTTCCGTTGATAACGAGAGTTTCAAAATCAATCTGAAAGATATAATTTATGTTGAAGCCTTCGGACATTCAAGCAATGTTGTTTGCGTAAACGACGAATATGGTGTTAAGCTCCCGATTTCGGATGTCGCCAAAATGCTTGACGAAAGCTTTGCTCAATGCCACCGTTCATACATCGCAAATCTTCAGCATATTTCAAGAATAACTAAAACTGATGTTGTCTTTGACAACGGCAAAAGCATTCCTGTTTCAAGACGAATGTATACCGGCATCAATATAGCGTTCATCAATTTTTACAGAGGTATAAATAAATGAATTACCGGCTTATTGCCGCTGTTGTTGCAGGTGTCTTACTTGCAATAGTTTCGGCGGTTATTCTCACGAGAAGATATATCCTTAAACTAACGGACAAGCGTATTGCCGAATATCAGAACGATCTTATCACAAAGCATTGCGAGGAAGTTCAGAATATTTATAAAACAATGCGTGGCTGGCGACACGATTATAAAAATCATATTCAGGTTATGAGAGCCTCTCTTGAAATGGGAAGCCTCACCGAGCTTGCAAATTACCTCGGAGAGCTTTCGGTAGACCTCAATACGGTTGACACGGTTGTCAAAACCGGCAATGTTATGGCAGATGCCATTCTCAACAGCAAGCTCGCACTGTGCAAGGCAAAAAATATCCCCTATGAGGTTACTGCAACCATTCCCGAAAAATGCAGTGTCAATGATGTTGAGCTTTGCGTTATAATCGGCAACCTGCTTGATAATGCTATGGAAGCCTGCGAAAAGATTGAGGATAAACAAAAAAGCTTTATCCGTGTTTATATCGGGCTTTTCAAAGAGCAGCTTTACATAAATGTCACCAACTCAATGATCGGCACTCCGATTAAAAAGGGCAAAGCATATAAATCCTCAAAGGGTGAAAATCACGGGTTCGGACTTATGAGAGTTGACAGGATTTCAGATAAATATAACGGTTTTGTCAACCGACAGTTTGAGGACGGAGTGTTCGGCACTGAAATTATGTTACCGTTCGTGCAAAATAAATAACCGTTCGTGTAAAAGCAACCTTCACGGGTTGCTTTTTTGGTATAATGACGATGAAATGAGGTGATACAATGAGCAAAAAATCAAAAAGAAAGAAGCATTCATTTTTCAGCAATATGTTTTTTATTCTGAAAACTGTTACAAGATGGGACAAAGCTGTTGTTCCGATAAGCCTTTTGCAGTCTCCGTTTATTATCCTTATGGACCTGATAGTCGCTTATTTTGTGACGGCACTTACCTGGTGCATCGAAAACGAAAAAGGGATTGTGACAATAGTTCTGGCTGCCCTCGGTCTTGCGGCTTTTTCTGTGTTTACCAGTTTTATTTCAAACAGACTTAATGAAAAAATATGTGTAAAAAAATATGAAATAAACCGACAGTTTGATTTGCTTTTAGGCGAAAAAGTTATGGATATGGACTTTGAAATTGCAGAAGGTCCTACAGGCAGAAATAAATATCAGAAGGCTAAAAACTCGCTCGGTTCAGAGGGTGTTTACGGCTTTGTAAGCAAATTTTCATCAATGTTTACAAATATAATCGGTATATTCACCTTTGGCACTATTACAGCATCATTAAACCCGTGGCTTATTCTTATTCTGACCGTTGCACAGCTTCTCGGGCTGGTTTCAACCGCTGTTGAAGGCCGGCTTATTAACAAAACAAAGAACCCTATGGCAGCGGTTGACAGAAAGCTGAATTATATCACAAAGACCTCCCGTGATTTTGCAATAGCGAAGGATATCCGACTTTTCCATTTAAGAGAATACCTGAATCAGATGAGTGAATACTTTGTCGGCGAACGCAAGTTCTGGACGAATAAAATGTATTTCTATTATTTCATTTCCGATACAATCAGGTTGCTTTTGAATGTCGGCATTGAAATCGGCATTTTTGCCTACATAGCCTATGAAGCTCTCAATGGAGAAATGTCAAAAACCGCATTGGTTCTCTATGCTGTTTCTGTTACAGATTTCACACATTGGGTTGAATATATCGGCGAAACACTTTCCGGTATTATTCCCGCTAATATACTTATTGACGATTTGCGTGAATTTCTTGACATCGAAAATTCTATGGAAAACAAAAACGGCAAACCGCTACCTTCTGAAAAACCGTATAAAATTGAAATTGATAACCTTTCATTCACTTATCCCGAAAAAGATAAAATTATACTTAACAACATAAATCTTACAATAAAGGCAGGCGAAAGGCTTGCACTCGTAGGTGTGAACGGAGCCGGTAAAACAACTCTCGTTAAGCTTCTCAGCGGACTTTATAAGCCTACCTCCGGCTCAATAAAAATCAACGGTATTGATATTTCTCAAATTAACAGAGACGAATATTATAAATCAGTTTCTGCTGTGTTTCAGGAAGCCAGAATTATGCCCTGCTCCATTCTTGAAAATGTTTCAATGCTGCCGGCCGAAGAAAGCGACACCGAAAAATTCAATTTCTGTATCCGCAAGGCAGGCTTATACGAGAAAATACAGAAGCTTCCGGAAAAAGAAAGCACTCTCCTTGTTAAAAACGTTAACGAAAATGCCGTTGAATTATCCGGAGGTGAAATTCAGAGGTTGCTTCTTGCAAGAGCAATTTACAAGGATGCACCGACACTTATTCTTGATGAACCTACTGCGGCACTTGATCCCATTGCAGAAAATGAGATTTATCTTAAATACAGCGAAATTTCAAAGAACAAAACCTCAATCTATATTTCACACCGACTTTCATCCACCCGTTTTTGTGACAGAATTGTGCTTCTCGACAATGCCTCAATTGCCGAAGAAGGTACCCACGAAGAGCTGATGGCAATTTCCGGGAAATATGCCGAAATGTTTAGAATGCAAAGCAAATACTATAATAAGGAGGAGAAGGAAGAAAATGAAGAAGCATAAGCGTACTCTCAAGGAAGATTTGCGGATAATAAAGAGAGCTGTCAGGCTTATAGAAACCAACACCCCGCATTTTCTTCTGCACACCTATCTCTATTCTTTTTTCAGC
Organism: Acutalibacteraceae bacterium; assembly: GCA_045534425.1. Taxonomy (GTDB): domain Bacteria; phylum Bacillota; class Clostridia; order Oscillospirales; family Acutalibacteraceae; genus RUG806. The sequence goes on from JAZSJT010000150.1 coordinate 3,178, forward strand.
ACGTCTATTTTTGTTATCACAAATTACATCACAGCTTCAATTGTTGATGAGATAACAGGTAACAGAGAAATAAAAAAGATAATTTTCCTCCTTTTGATGTATGCTGCAGAAATAATCCTTCACATTTTTCAGGATAACTCATGGCGTAAAATACGAACATTTCATATTATTTCAGAAAAATGGGAAGAGGTTCTGCTCAACAGCAAAAGCTTTTCAATGGATTACCCCAATATGGAAAACCCGCATATCAGAGCTAAACGTCAGCTGATAACCGACAGCCGCGGAACGGGCGGACTCGGTATGCTTATGGAAAACCTTATTCCACTTTTTAACGGTGTCAATCTGCTGATTATGTGTTCAATAATCTCAATGGAGCTGTTTTTCAAGCATTCCGAAAATGCTTTATCGGGATTTGAAAAATTCATTGATACATCGGGCTTTACCGTGGCTTTTTTCCTGTTTATTGCTCTTTGTGCTGTCGGTGAATATAAGGTCACGTCAAAATATAACCGTCTTTCAGTTGAAAAAATTAAAAGCAATTCAATGATTGAAAGACTTTTGCACTACTTTCTTGATGATTATATTGATGACAGTAAGGCGTGCAAGGACATTCATATTTTCAATCAGAAAAAGCTAATCCGAAATTCTTCCGATAAAATTTACGGTAAATGGATAAAAGGCTGCAAAGAGCTCCTTGCACTTCAAAGAAAAAGAAACAACAGATATAATTTGTTTTATGTACTGACAACCGGAGCAACTTATCTGTTTGTTGCTCTAAAAACATATATCGGGGCTTTTGGTCTGGGCGGTTTCATTAAATATCAGTTCTGCGTTGCACGAATTGTCGGAGCGGCAGAAAGCTTTTCAGGCGGCTTTACCGCTTTGCGTACCAATAACGACTATCTTGAAATATTCTTTGATTATCTTGACACGCCAACCGAAATGCACTATGGCACTATTCCTACCGAAAAGCGGATGGACAACAAATATGATATTGAGTTTCATAATGTCAGCTTTAAGTATCCGAATACCGACACATATGCCATTAAAAATCTCAATCTTAAATTCAGAGTCGGTGACAGAATTGCAGTTGTAGGTATGAACGGCAGCGGTAAAACAACAATGATTAAGCTTCTATGCCGTCTTTATGATCCCACAGAAGGATACATAACACTTAACGGCATAGATATTCAGAAATATGATTATGAGGACTATCTGGATTTGTTTTCGGTTGTATTTCAGGATTTCAGGCTTTTCTCATTTTCTGTAGGAGAAAATGTTTCGACAGAAGTTGATTATGACGAAGATAAAGTATGGTCATCACTTGAAAAAGCAGGTATGCTTGAACGGGTAAAAGCGATGCCCAAGGAACTGAAAACTCCCGTTTACAAGGATTTTGACGAAGACGGAGTTGAAATTTCAGGCGGTGAAGCACAGAAGCTTGCAATCGCCAGAGCATTATACAAAGATGCGGCATTCGTTATTCTTGACGAACCAACAGCATCTCTTGATCCTATTGCCGAGCACGAAATTTATTCACGCTTTAATGATATGGTAAAAGATAAAACGGCTGTTTATATCTCCCACCGCCTGTCCTCCTGTCGCTTCTGTGACAGAATTCTCGTATTTGATGACGGAAAGCTTATTCAGGACGGCTCACACGAATACCTTCTTAAAAATCCCGACGGCAAATACAGCGAACTCTGGAACGCTCAGGCACAATATTACGCAAAGAACCCGGCATAAAATCCATATAAATTCAATTTTGGTGTCGGCAAAAACCGA
>JAZSJT010000092.1:0-4850 GCA_045534425.1 Acutalibacteraceae bacterium
TTTGCGGAGAGCCTAAAAGAGTATTGATTGAAACATCAAACAGTTTTGATAAAAGCTTCAGAGTTTCCGTGTTAGGGGTTGTTTCACCGTTCTCCCAACGGCTGACCGCCTGACGGGTAACAAACACTTTCTCTGCCAGCTCATCCTGTGACATGCCGTTTTTTGTTCTGAGTTCAAGAATAATATCTTTAGATTCCATATTGTTATCACCTCAGTGTTATTTTATCACTGAATATTTTATTGAACAAGCAACTATCGGTTGCTGTCAGTTCGACAAATTGGAATTTGTTGATTACACCGGTGTTCCTACTTCAATTAAGTTACCATCCAAATCATAGAATCTGACCACCTTTTGTCCCCAGCTGTGTGTCACCAGGTGATTGACATATTCGATTTCAGGGTAAAGTGTTTCAAGCCGCTCTACAAATTGTTCTATGTTGGGCTCTTCAAAATACAACTCAGATTGATTACTGTTTGGAATTACACTTCTTTTTGTAAATTGTTCCCAATATCTCAATTCCTGTAAATATATATTATTCGTCAATTCCATATTCCCATCGTTGTCTTGAAAAAGTTGAAATCCAAACATATCACTATAGAACTTTAACGCACGGTTACAATCTTTAACAACAATAAGTGTTCCTTTGTATTTCATATACGTTCTCCTCGTCAAATTCTTATTTGTCAAAACAATTGTACCACACATATACCAAGCAAATCAACCTGAATACATATCCTCGTATAAACACAAGGATTTTTTATCACAAAAATTTTAATTAAAGGAAGGTGAAACAATGCTTTAGCAAAAATTAAAACATCATTTTATGTTTCAAAAACTTAAACAAAAAATTTTCAAAGAAAGGAAAAAGAATTTAATGGAAAACGAAAAAATTGAATATTTAAAACTTGAAATGCTCCATCCCTTTGAAAACAATCCGTTTCAGAGTGTGGATGAAAGTGAATACGATGAGCTTCGTGACAGCATTATGGAGTTCGGAATTATTACGCCTCTCATTGTTAATAGGTCGGATAACAGTTATGAAATTATCTCCGGTCACAGACGATGGCAGATTGCAAAGGAATTAAATTTTGATGTTGTTCCTGTTTATGTCAGAGAATTTTCAAAAGAAGAAGCGGTAATAAATTTTGTTGACTGTAATCTCAGCCGAGAAAAAATATTACCGAGCGAAAAAGCCCGTGCTTACAAAATGAAACACGATGCAATTAAAAAGCAAGGTGCAAGGACTGATTTAACTTCGTCACAAGTTGGGACGAAGTTCCGCAGTGATGAAAAACTCGCAGAAACAATGCCCGATTCCCGAATGCAGATTCAAAGATATATCCGATTGAACAATTTGCAACCTGCTCTTCTTGATATGGTGGATGAAAAAAGAATTTCTTTTATACCTGCAGTTGAACTTTCATATTTAACAGAAGAGGAACAGTGCAACTTAATTGAAACTATTGACAGTGAAGATTGCACTCCGTCACTCTCTCAGGCTCAGCGTATGCATAAGTTAAGTGATGAGAAAAAACTCACTATGGATGCTATCTTTGAAATTATGCAGGAGCAAAAAGCAAATCAAAAAGAGTATGTAAAGATTCCTGTTGAAACTTTTAAGAAGTATTTTAAGAAAGATATGCCGCCGAAAAAGATGGAAGAAATAACTGAAAAGGCTCTTGCTCGGTATGCAATGTTTCTTCAAAAGCAACGGCAATGGGAGCGATAAAAAGAGTGGAATAAGTCTTAACAAGCACTGAATTTGAGTGTACAAATTCGCTTGTTCCGACTTTTTTATGCCGTGGCATAAGTCTTAACAAGCATTGGATTTGAGGGTACAAATCCGCTTGTCAGGTGTTTTATCCCCCCTGAAACCCCGAAGAAAAAATCAAAATAAATTTTTAGGAGATGAAAAAAGTTAAATGAGAAAAAGAAATAAAAGAGTTCATGTGTATTTTAATGAAGAGGAAAACGCTATTCTTTGTGACTTAAGTCAGCGTACAAAGTTACCTAAAGCTGTGATTCTTCGTCATATGATTATGAATTGTGAGGTGATTCCTGCACCGAAAATCGATTACGAAACTCACATAAGAGAGCTTCGTGAGGTCGGTAATAAATTCAATGATATACTTTTAACTGCACGCACAAAAGGTTTTATGAATCCAAAAGAAGTGCAGAGTGCTTGTGATGAATTGCAAATCATTGAAGATAAAATGAAAGAAGAGATTCATTCAATACGAGAAAACAGAAAGGAAGTGATGTAAAATGTCAGGTAAAATAATTCCCTTTTGGGAGTATTGTAAATTAAAATTTCATAGAACAATGGACAATACCCGTGGAGAATATGACCCAAGAAAAGTTAATAATGCTAATGAATATGTTATCAACGGTGTTCGTTATATTGTTTCTACAAAGCACAGTGAAACTGAATCAATGACTTTCATTGATAAAATTAAAAGATATTTAGGTAGCGATTTCGCACATTTGACTACTGCCGAAGATATAAATACAATTAACACAGAATGTGTATGCATGACTGCCGGAAAGGAGGACTAATGCAGTCAAATTACTCAGGTATTACTGCTCTCTATTGCCGTCTGTCCCGTGATGACGGTAAGGATTGTGAGAGCAACTCAATAGAAAATCAGAAGCTTATGCTTGCCCGTTACGCAAAGGAAAAGGGCTTTGATAACACAAGGTTTTATGTTGATGACGGTTACACAGGCACAAACTTCAACCGTCCCGATTTCAAAAGAATGATGGAGGATGTTGAAGCAGGATATGTAAAAACAATTATTGTCAAGGATATGTCCCGATTCGGCAGAAACTATGTTGAGGTTGGTCTTTTTACAGAATCATATTTCCCTGAACACGACATCCGTTTTATCGCTGTTACAGATTTGGTTGACAGCGCTGACGGTGAAAATGAAATAATCCCGTTCAAAAATGTTATGAACGAGATGTATGCAAGAGATATTTCAAACAAGGTGCGTTCTGCAAAAAGAATCAGAGGTAATATGGGCGAGCCACTTTCCCAACCGCCATACGGGTATATGAAGGACCCGCAGAATCCTAAAAGATGGATTGTAGAGCCTGAAGCAGCCAAGGTTGTAAGAGAGATTTTCATACTTTATCTTGAAGGCTACGGACTGGATAAAATCGCAAGACATCTTCAGGACAAGGGTATTAAAAATTGCACATCCTATTGGCAGGAAAGAGGAATAGGCAGAGGCGGTAAAAAGGTGCAGCCTAACCCATATAAATGGAAAAGCTCTACTATCCGTCAGATTCTACTTCGTCAGGAGTATTGCGGTGATGTTGTAAACTTCAAAACCTATTCCAAGAGCTTTAAGAACAAGAAAAGGCTTATAAATCCCGAAGAAAACTGGAAGATTTTCAAGGATGTTCACGAGCCGATTATTGACCGTCACACCTATGAAGAGGTACAGAAGCTTATAGGCTTTTGCAAACGCCGTGAGCCGTTAGCTGAAAACGGAAGCAAAAGCATATTCTGTGATTTTCTTGTCTGTGCCGAGTGCGGTCATAAGCTGTGGTATCATGTGAACACCCGAAATAAGGATATCCATTATTTCAGTTGTTCTAACTATGTAAAGGATTACAGAGGTAGTTGTCAGCACAGACATTATGTCAGGGCAGAAGCTATTGAACAAATAGTCACAATGGAGTTGAAAAAGCTTGCAGGTTATATGAAGCATAATGAGGATGAGCTTGTTGAGGTGCTTACAATGAAAACCGAAGCCATTGTACAAAACGAAAAAAGGCGTATCAACTCCGAGCTTCAGAGATGCACTTCAAGGCAAAACACAGTAAACACTTTGTATGAAAAACTATATGAGGACAATGCTCTCGGTAAAGTAACGGACGAATGGTTTTTACACATGTCACAAAAATACGGCGTTGAAAGAGAAGAACTGAAAGCCAAAATTCAAAAGCTGCACGAGGAGCTTGATGAGCTTAATGATAAGAAAATCGAAAGAGTTGCATTCGTTGAGGCAATAAGACGCTTTATACGAATGGAAACAATAACAGCTCCGCTTCTTCACGAGCTCGTTGACCGCATTGAGGTTTATGAAACAGAGGGTACGGGTAAGAACAAAACTCAGCGAATTGTTATCTATTACCGTTTTGTAGGTAATATTAAAATTCCGTCAGATGAGGAAAACCTCAAATTGGATATGAGGCAAGGTATGGCTGTTGAATACCTTACAGCATAACAAAAAAGAGCAGGATAAAACCTGCTCGATACATAAATTAAATACTATGAAGAAACAAATAAAAATCGAGTGTTCATCACTTAAATCCGTAATGAACACTCGAAATGGTTGCGGGAGAAGGACTTGAACCAACGACCTCCGGGTTATGAGCCCGACGAGCTACCAACTGCTCTATCCCGCGATATTTCTTTATTGCTTGATTAGTATATACTATATTTCATAAAAAATCAAGGGGTTTTGAGAAAAAAGTTTAATTTGATGAAAAGAGATAAAATATTTTTTGTTTTTGGAGTGAAATTGTGCTTAATATTAAAGGGGCTGTATCAAAAGTCCCAGAAAAAAATAGAAAATAAGATAGAGCCAAGTGCAGAAAAAGACTGTACTTGGCTCTAAATATTTAGTAAAATTAAAGTGTGAAAATAAAAGTACTAAACACAAAAGACTATACAATATTCGGTAGAGAAAGTCAATTAAAAATTGAAGGATTCTACGAAAAAATAGTTTTGGCGGATGACAAGGTAAGGTTGCTCGAAGAAGTATTGGAAAGGTTGGATTTCACAAAATTGTACAGAGCGTACTCCACGGACGGAAGACCTGCTAAGACATCACCCAAA
>JAZSJT010000057.1:0-4155 GCA_045534425.1 Acutalibacteraceae bacterium
TTATTGAAATACAAGCGGAAGTATGCTACAATTCATTTGTAAGATTTGTGGTGCTTCCGCTTTGTTTATATAGATAAACAAGTGGAGGTTATACTAATGTATTCAAAATATAAGGATTATTTAGAGCAGCCTCAGAGGGAACTTAAAACCTGGAAGGCTGCTCTTTATATTCGTCTGTCCCGTGAAGACGGCGATAAATCAGAAAGCTATTCCATCACCTCACAGCGTGAAATTTTAAAGGAATACCTTAAGCTTCATCCCGACATAGAGGCTCATGATTTTTATGTGGATGATGGTTGGAGCGGTACTAACTTTGACCGTCCCGGTTTTGTGCGGATGATGGAAGACATTTATGCGGGTACGGTTAACTGCGTTGTTGTAAAGGATTTGTCCCGTTTTGGACGAAATTACACAGATGCAGGTAATTATCTTGATAATGTATTCGTAAGATTAAAGGTGCGTTTTATTGCTCTTAACAACGGAATTGATACCGCTTCAAACAGTATGAATGCGGCAACACAGTGCATTTCCGTGGGTGTTACCAATGTTATAAACGAAAGTCTTGCGGCAACTACTTCTGTCAATGTGCGTGGTACTCTCAATGTGAACAGAGCACAGGGCAAGTTTATCGGCTCTTTCCCGACTTACGGATATTTAAAGGACCCGAATGACCATCATCAGCTTATTATTGATGAGGAAACTGCACCTGTAATACGAATGATTTTTGAAAGATTTATTGCAGGGCAAAGTATTATCGGTATTGCAAAAGCCTTGAATGATGAGGGAATACCTAACCCGTCAATGCACAAAAAGCTGAAAGGTCTTAACTACCGTCACCCTATGGGTAAGAGTAATGACGGATTGTGGCACGACAGCTCTGTACGAAGAATTCTGCAGAACGAAATGTATATCGGTAATATGGTGCAGGGCAAGAACACTACAATAAGCTACAAAATTAAGCAATGCAGAGCTATACCCAAGGACGAGTGGATTATAGTTGAGAACACTCACGAGGCAATTATTGATAAGGATACTTTCAATAAGGCTCAGTCACTTTTCAGAAAGAATATCCGTTCTTCGCCTGTCAAAAAAGAGGTTGATTTGTTTTCGGGACTTGTTCGCTGTGCCGACTGTCATCGCATTATGAATAAGAAAACAAATACTCATTCCTACGGCACTTACCGCTATTACAGATGTATGACATCAAGGAAAATGAGCAAGGATGCCTGCACCAATCACACAATCCGTATTGATAAGCTTGAAACTGCAGTACTTGTTACCCTGCAGAAAATGATTGATACGGCCATTGAATTTGATGAAATTCTTGAAATAATCAATCAGAGCAGTAAACGAAAAAAAGAGTCAACCCATCTGCAGAAGATGATTAAAACTCAGTCTGCCGAGCGTGAGAAGTGCATGAAAATGACCCTTGATTTATACCCGGACTGGAAGCAAGGCGTAATTACAAGGGAAGAATATATGCAGTTAAAAGCTAACCTCACAGAGAAAATTGAATCAATAGACAGTACAATAAAAAGTCTGACAAAAACGGCAGAAGAATACGCTCAAGGTCTGAACAGTGAAAATGAGTTTATCTCGCATTTCAAGCAGTACGGAAATATTGAGTCACTTAACAGACCTATGGTTGTTGAACTGATTGATGAAATTCTCGTTCACGAGGGTGGCAACATTACTATTAAATTTAAATTCAATGATGCTTATGAAAATGTGGTTAACTATATTGAAATGAATAAGGATATCGTTGAAGAAGCAGATAAGAAGTCTGCGTAAAATTATCAATAGGGTATATAACTGTATTTTGAGAAAAATATTTTTTGTGCATTTATAAAAGAAAAATAACAAGTCAAACTTGACTTATTAAAGCAGATTTGATATTATAATAGTACAAATTTGACTTGTTATTATGGAGGCTCTATGAAGATTTCAAATTATAATGATGAAAAATCAATATTAGTGGAATTGGGAAACCGTATTCAGCAGTATAGGATTTCCTTGAATATTACACAATCAGAGCTTGCACAAAGATGCGGACTTTCTCTTAAGACTATTGCCCGTACAGAAATGGGATATGATACCAAGCTTTCAAATCTGATTAAGATTTTGAATGAAATCGGACTTTCAGAAAACTTAGATATTTTAATACCTGAACCTCAACCAAATTATAAGGCTTTGTTCGAGAAACAGAAAATAAGAAAACGTGCGCGACCGAACAAGAAAAAAGCTGATGACACTTGGATTTGGGGAGAAGATAAGGTAAACAATAACATTATCTAAATTCGAAAAAATATATAACATTACAAAGTTTTATCGGTATAGAAGTAAAAACTATTGACTTAAGCATAGTTTTTCGATATACTTTAGGTAACGGAGGTGGTCAGAATGATTTTAAGACCGGATTATATTAATGCAATTACTCCTTTTATAGATGCACCGCTTGTGAAAATTCTTGCCGGTGTCCGTCGATGCGGTAAATCAACAATTTTTGAAATGTTAGTACAGGAAATCAAAAATAAAGGTGTTTCTCCCGATAACATTATTGAAAGAAAATATAACAATCCTGATTATGACGACTTTACGGCAAAAAAGATGTATACCGATTTAAAAGATGCCATAAAAGAAAAAGGAAGATGCTATCTTTTCCTTGACGAGCTTCAGGAAATCAGCGGCTGGGAAAAGACTGTAAACTCTCTTATGGAAGACTTTGATGTTGATATATATGTTACAGGCTCAAACTCAAAGCTGATGTCAAGTGAAATATCAACATATTTAACAGGCAGATATGTTCTGATTCCTGTTTACACTCTTTCTTTTAAGGAATATCTGACTTTTAAAAACAAGGATATTAAAAATGCTCGAGAAGCTTTTGATGAATATGTGCAGTACGGTGGCTTTCCTATTGTGGGCATAAGCGATTTTGATACAAAATCAGCATATCAGGTTGTTGAGGGGATTTATGCTTCTGTAATAACGAGAGATATTTCCAAAAGACACAAGATAAGAAACAAAGATCTGTTTGATAGAGTTGTAAGATATATTATTGAAAATGTAGGTCTGACGTTCTCTGCTTCTTCAATAGTAAAATTTCTTAAAAGTGAAAACAGAAGTCTTTCTGTTGAAACAATATATAATTATCTCAAATGGCTCAGCGAAGCATTTATCATCTATCCCTGCAAAAGATATGATTTGCAAGGTAAAGCAATCCTGAAAACGCAGGAAAAGTATTATCTTTCCGATATTTCAATAAAGTATAGCTTACAAGGCTTTGACAGAAAAATGTTATCGGCTGTTTTTGAGAACATCGTTTTTCTTGAAATGAAACGCAGAGGCTATGATGTCTATATCGGTAAAAACGGTACTAAAGAAATAGATTTCATCGGTGTTCGCAGAGATGAAAAGATTTATGTTCAGGTTTGCGTTGAACTGCCCACCGAATCAACAAGAGAAACAGATAACCTTATGGAAATCAAAGACCACTATCACAAATATGTCGTTTGCAGAGATACACTTGCAATCGGTAACGATAACGGAATTGAAATTACACATATTGCAGATTTTCTGTTAAGAGAAAAATGGTGATAAAATTACAGCGTGCGGAGTAAAATCTGCACGCTGATTTTTTGCGTTAAATGGCATTTAAGGGGGAGTAATTTATAAAAATTGCAATTTTACCCCCGTTAACTCAAATTTATAAAAACCGACACTTTTATTAAAAATGTCTATAAAATGCCTGTTATAGTCTTCCTTTCATTGCAACCACCCCATAGCAGCACCCATAATTAAAGCCCCGAAAACCCAGTAAAATAGGCACTTTTGAGGTTTTGAAAAATTTTATGGTTTTCTCTTGACATTTACCCCCGCCGCCAAAAAGACCATAACCGACTTTTTTGACGATACGCGCACAACTGCCAACGATTATGACCTGATACTCACGGGCGACCTCGGTTACGTTGGCTCAAAGCTTTTGCATGAGCTTATGATGAGTGAGGAGAAAATTGACCTTGCATCAGTGCACAAGGATTGCGGATTGCTGATGTTTGACCGCAAGACACAGGACGTGCACGCGGGCGGCTCGGGTTGCGGATGTTGCGCAAGCATATTCTGCACGAAGATAATGAACGAGCTTCGCACAGGTCA
>JAZSJT010000037.1:0-19883 GCA_045534425.1 Acutalibacteraceae bacterium
CAGTATATTGCTACACTTGCTTTGAAATAAGGTGAAACAATGAAAATTATCAACACCTGCGATAAAATTAAATCAGTTTTTACAGACGGTTTTGACATAAAATTATGGCGGAAATATGCTGAAGAAATATCACAGGAGCTCCCGTCAAAATGTGAAAAAGATGCAAAAGAATATGATTTTAATAAAAGTGTTCTTCCTGTTCTTGAAGCAGCTTTAAATGAGGAAAAGATTGATTTTGTCAGCAGAAATTTCCAGCTCGTTATTGACACACTGAACGACAATTTGACAAAGTTGTTTGACAATGAGCCTGATATTAACATAGTGTTGTATCTCGGACTTTGTAACGGTGCGGGATGGGCAACAACTCTTGACGGTAAAAATACAGTTTTGTTAGGTGTAGAAAAAATTATCGAGCTTAACTGGGGCGATGAAACAAATATGCGAGCCCTGATTTTGCATGAAATCGGTCATTTATGGCATAAACTGAACGGTAATCTGCATATTTCCGAATACACAAAACGCAGAAAAGGCATTGCACAGCTTTACTGCGAGGGCGTAGCAATGGTTTGTGAACACATCTTATGCGGTGATAATGATTTTTATCATCAGGATAAAGACGGTTGGCTCAGCTGGTGCTATAAGAACGATAACCAGATTAAAAGAGAATATATCCGTCGTCTTGACAAAAAAGAAAGTGTTCAGGATTTCTTCGGAGATTGGTGTTCATATAACGGGCATTCAGATGTTGGTTATTTCCTCGGTTGCCGGTTTATTGAACATCTTATGAAAACACATTCCCTAAAAGAAATTGCAAATATGAAATATGGGGCTTTAAATAAAGCATTTACCGAGTTTGCCGATACAGTTATTGAACCTATGAGGCTTGAAGAATATCACAAATGTTCAAATATTTGGAATATGAAATCTCAACCGCTTGCTGAAAAATGGCGGGAGGAAATTGCATCGGGAAACAGACTTGTCTTTATTTATAAAATAAACGGTGAATTTATCGGTGAAGGGGCATTGGTGTTGGATACCGCTGACTCCGATTACACTATCCCCGGAAAAAGAGTTTATGTTTCAAGAATGATTGTCAAAAAGGAATACCGTAACCGCGGTATCGGAAGTGAAATTTTAGAGTTTCTTATAAGAAAAGTTGAAAATATGGGCTTTTCGGAAATGACAATCGGTGTTGACAAGAATAACCTCAATGCCTTACATTTATATAAGAAGTACGGCTTTACCGAAGTTCTCTTTGACGGCAGGGATGAAAACGGCGAATATTTGAAATTAATGAAAAGGATATAAAAAATGGATTCTTTTAATGTAACGTTTGAGTATATTAATAAGGCAGATTTTACTGAAATATCACCTGTACTTTTCGGTATTCTTGCTGACAATATGGAGCTTATCGCACCCACCGGCAATTCGAGAGAAGATGACTATAAGTGTTGGTGTGCGGGATTAAGTGAGGGCTTAAAGCGGGATGAACGGCAGATTATTCTCATTAAAGATGATGATTGCATTATCGGCTTCTTTCAGTATTACACTAATGCCGACACCTTTATGATGGAAGAAATACAGTTTAAGCCCGAATATCAGGGCAGAAATGTTTTCAGAGCCCTTTACGGTTTTTTACTTTTAAATATAAAAGAAGATATAAAATTTGTTGAAGCCTATGCCAATACCTCTAATCACAAATCCATAGGAATTCTTGAGAAATTGGGACTGTCAAAAATCGGCACAAACAAAAACGGAAACAGTTATCATTTTAGAGGAAAATACAGCGATTTGATAAAGTGGAATAAGTACGGGTGATAAAATGAAGCTGACAAATCACGGTATGCCTACATTGATTGAAACACGCACTCTTGAAGAATGTGCGAAATTATGTGCGGAATTAGAACTTGATTTTATTGAGCTTAATATGAACCTGCCACAGTATCAGCTCCCCAAAATTGATGTAGAATATTTCAAAAGCATTGCTGATAAATACGGCATTTATTATACAATTCACCTTGATGAAAATCTAAATATAAGTGATTTCAATCCATACATTTCAGAGGCTTACATAAAAACTGTCGCAGGTACTATTAAAATTGCAAAGAATCTCGATGTTAAAGTTCTTAATATGCATAGTGCAAAAGGTGTGTATTTTACCCTGCCAGACAAAAAGGTATATCTATTTTCTGAATACAAAGAGCAATACTTCAAAAGCATTGTTGATTTCAGAAATATGTGTGAAAACTCTATCGGTGAAAATGATATTAAAATCTGCATTGAAAACTGTGACGGCTATGAAGATTTTCAGAAAGAAGCCATTGAACTTCTTTTAGAAAGCAAAGTTTTTGCTTTGACTTTTGATGTAGGCCATAATCACAGCATAGGCGGTACTGATGAAGACTTTATTATGAAACACAAAGACCGCCTGAGCCACATTCATTTACATGATGCTAAGGGCAAAAAAAATCACCTCGCACTTGGTACGGGTGAAACGGATATTGGAAAGTATTTAAGTCTATCAAAAGAGCAAAATTGCCGTGCGGTTTTAGAAACAAAAACTATTGACGGCTTGAAACAGTCTGTGGAGTGGCTGAATAAAGCATTTTGAACAATAAAGGAGAATGACAGATATGCCGATATTTACAATAACGTTTTGTGTAATAATTTTTGTAATCTTTATACTTGATAACTTTATCGTAATCTCCAAAACTGAAACAGTAACACTCAAAGAAAAACTTTGGGCGGGACACAACAAAGGCTACATAAACCATGCTCTGCATTTGTCCGAAAAGAAAATAAAAAAAGGACAGGTCTGGCGTCTGGTTTCATCATCGCTTCTCCATGTGGGAACCTGGCATATTATTTCAAATGTAACCGCAACTCTTATTGTCGGCTATGCAGTTGAAGCCCAGCTCGGCTCGATAAAAACCGCACTCTGCTTTATTGGCTCCGCTTTTATATCGGGCTTGTATATGGCATTTGTTTACAAGCTCCACGAGGGCGAGGGTGCTTCAACAGGAATTTACGGTCTGATTGCCGTGTTTGTTATGCTCGCTATAAAAAATGAAACCGTTTTCTTTTCGCCTGTACCCACAATAGCATTGATAGTTTTAGCGATATACACAGTCGGCGGAATGTTTATGGGAAAGGCTACTGCTTGGGAGCATATCTCCGGCTTTACAGGCGGTCTGCTGATGGGATTTATTTTGATATAATCCGAAAGGATAAATTTATGAATACTGATATAATAAAATCCGTTGTTGAAAAGCAAATGAACACAAAGGTAAAGTGTATCCGTGCCGTCGGTAAAGGTGCAAGCGGAAGTGTTTACCTTGTAAAAATCACAACTGAGCCTCATAAAATCGCTGTAAAAACAAGCAAGTATTATGATGCAGTTTGCAAGGAACGGGATATGCTTGATTTTCTTTCGTCTAAGGTTTCATATAAAGTTCCGAAAACCTATTTTCTGCACCGTGAAAACGACACCGTATATCTCGGTATGGATTATATAAAAGGTATGAGCGGAAAGAGCAAGTATCTTGCGTTAGTTCCGTCAAGAAAACGGCTCAGAAACAGCATCATTGATGCTCTTATGAATACACAAAGTGTGCATAATGACAAATTCGGCAAATACAATAACCCAGTTTATAATACGTGGGCAGAGTATTACAAGGATTATTTTGTTGATATTTACACTTTTGCAAAACAGAAGTTTGAGAAGAATGAAATTGAAGCCGAGATTATGGTAGCGGTTGAACTGATTAACAAAAACTTTGATGAAATATTCAGTGTTACAAATAATACCGCTTGCCTTTGCCACGGCGATTTCTGGATGCCGAATCTGATAATTAACTTTTGGAAATCCGAGCTTTCAGGGGCAGTTGACCCCTTTGATATGCTTTGGGCAGAGCCCGAATATGAAATATTCTGCCTGACTCTGGGTTTCGGTGAAAAGCTGAAACTATATGAAGAATATAAAAAGAGAAATATCACTTCAAAATACTGCGATTTAAAGGTCGAGCTTTATGCTCTGTGCAACGAGCTTAATTGGTATATTCTTTTGGGTGAAATGGTACACGATTACCTTATGTTCCGTGCAAAAAGATTGATAAAGATTATGAAAGAAATGGGATTGAGTTTATGATTATGATAGCAACCCAAAACGACACAAGGATATTAGCCGAATTAGCAACACAGATGTGGAGTAATCATACATTGTCCGAACTTGAGGAGGATTTTGTTGAGATTATTAATAACAATGATGCTGTTTGCTTTATAAAATATGTTGATGATATTCCCGTTGGTTTTGCACAATGTCAGCTTCGCCACGATTACGTTGAGGGTACACATTCATCTCCCGTCGGTTATCTGGAAGGAATTTTTGTTGTTCCGGAATATCAACATAAAGGCTATGCTAAAGAGCTTTTGCTCGAGTGTGAATTATGGGTAAAGAAAAAAGGCTGCACTGAATTTGCAAGTGATTGTGAGCTTGATAACAAGGATAGCTATAATTTCCATATTGCAATGGCTTTTGAAGAAGCTAACCGCGTAATCTGCTTCAAAAAAGATTTGAAGTAAATTTAAGGAGAAATATATGCTTAAAAGCAGTATTGAATATATAAACGGGAAGCCTTTTGTATCCGTAAACGGAGAATTACATTATCCCCTTGCATATACTTCATATTTTGAAGAGTGTGCGGAGTATTCTGACTTTATTCAAAAGGGATACCGAATGTTTTTTGTAAATGTATCTTTTACTGATTTACCGATAAACAATATAACAGGCTTTTCACCCTTCAATACGGGAGTTTTTGAAGAAGATAAGCCCGATTATTCGGAATTTGATGAAAGAGTAGAGGGTATTTTATCAGCTTGTCCCGATGCTTTCATTTTCCCTCGTATAAACATCGCAATGCCCCGTAAGTGGATTGCTGATAATCGAGAAGAATGTGTTGAAACGCCCTCCGGAATGAGGGAATCCCTTTACTCTGACAAATTTCTTCGTGACGGTGGAGAGCTGCTTATAACCCTTGTTTCTCACATAAGAAAAGCAGATTATTCGGACAGAATTGCAGGATATCAGCTTTGCGGCGGTACAACACAGGAATGGTTTCACCACGACTTTTTAGGTTCTTTTTCAGAAAAAGGACTTCAAAAATTCCGCAAGTGGATGTATGAAAGATATAATGTAACGGAAATTCCCGATTTTACAAAAGAGGATTTCGGGAAAGCAGAAATTTTTGAAACAGAAAAGTATTTCGGTGAATTTTCCTGTGAAATGGCAGCAAGAACCGCGGAGCATTTTTCAAGGATACTAAAGGAATATATCGGCGGTGAACAGCTTACAGGGGTATTCTATGGCTACAATGTTTTTCTTAACGATGTTTTGTGGGGACATCACGGGCTGAGGCACATTATTGATTCTCCCTATATAGATTTCTTTTCTTCTCCCTGCGGATATGACGACGGGCGGCGACTCGGTATCGACTGGAGTGATATGCTCCCCACAGCCTCCCTTAAAGCTCATAATAAGCTTTATTTTGTTGAGTGTGATATAAGAACTTTTCTTACAAAAAGAATGCAGGATTCCCGTCCCGGAAGATATCCCGATGATATTTATCTGCAGACCGACAGTAATGGAAATAAAACGGTCTGGTCAGGTCCCGAGGATTTAACGCTTTCTGTTTCAGCTATAAGAAAAGCATTTGCTCACCAGCTCACTAACGGTTCGGGTGTGTGGTGGTTCGATATGTGGGGCGGTTGGTATCGCGATAATAATATTATGCATGAACTTGAAAAAATGAAAGATATTGCAGAGCTTTCAAAGAAAAAAACAAGCTCTGCTTATCCGTCCTCTGAAACCGTAATGTTTATTGATGAAGCGGCTTACTTTAATAATCCGAGCGGAAGTCAATTTTGTCACAGTGTAAATATTATAAGAAATGAAATGGGAAAACTCGGTATTCCTTTTGATATATGTATGGTTGAGGATGCCGAAATGGTTATAAACAAGTATAAAGCAGCGATTTTTACGGCACCTTTGCCCACCGAAAATAGTATCAAAGCAACAGAATTGTGTGAAAAACTTAATATTCCGTATTTATGTGCAAGCACTGAAAAGTCGTATTATATCAGAAAAGAGCTTTATGAATTTCTTGTGTCATCCGATGTGCATTGCTATAATTCAGACGGCAATGTTATTTATTGCGGTAACGGTTATATCGGTATTCACGCAGTTGATGAAGGCAATGTCAGAATAAGCTTACCTAAAAGGTTTAATGTCAGACCGCTTTTCTGTGACAGCTTTTTAGAATGTGAAACCGATGTAATAGATATTGAGATTAATAAATATGAAACATACCTTTTTGAATTGATTTAATCTTTTTTTTAAAAAATTCCCCTTCCGTTTTGCACGGAAGGGGAAAGAGTATTGTTTTGACTTATTTTACTTCTGCGATAAGTTTTTCAAAGGCTTTTGTTAAAGCAGAGCCTGATGTTGTTGAAGAAGCGTTGATTTCTTCATTTTCTGTGAACATTGAATGAATGTCGTTGTCTGCAAGAACATAACCAATCTGGTCATTGTTAAGTCCGAAGCAAAGGAGCTTGCTTACCTTTGCTGTTTCACTCATAGGAGCAAAATCCCATGTTTCATTTGTCCAGCTCTTGTCTGCACCGACAACTCCGCCCCATATGATTTCAGGAGCAATTTCACCGGGAAGTAATACAACACCGATTTCGTTTCCGAGTTCAAGATAACCGATTTCAGTTATGATGTTATAGCCGAACCAATCCTTTGTGATAACACTGTTAATGAGACCTTCTCTTACAACGAGAGTGAGAATCTGATTATCCGTGTCAATAACCACTTCCTTAAATGCAACATTAAGAACAGGTTCAAGCTCTGTTTCATTGTTAATTGTCATAGCTCTCTGTGCAAGTAATTCACCGTATGCCTTAACTCTTACTTCATCATCACTTGAATCCGGTCTCACATTTGTGTAGTCAGTTGTGATTGCAAGTTCTGCACCCTGAACATAGACAACATCTGCATTTGCTGTTTCCTTTGCATATTCCTTGAAGTAGTAGGGGAAGTCAGCAGAAATAACATCTGCACCTGCACCAAAGCCTACACAGTGAATACCAGCTTCGCAAAGCCAGATTTCATTTGCATTTTCGTTGTCGGGAACAAAACGGAATCTGTGAAGCTCACCGTCGAATGTGATGGGTTCACGCTTGTCATACATAAGATCACTTGCATCTACACTGCCATAGAAGAGTGTTCCTGTTTCCATGCTGTCAACAGCAGTCATAACAGCATCAGCAACAACCTTATATAAGTTGTTCATAAACTTAACAGATTTTCCACCCACATATTTTTCAATATCTGCACCGATAAGGCTTAATGCGGGATTTTTGAAAATTGCAGGAACAAGGGGAGCGCCCATACCGAGAATATCAATACAGGAATGCTGATGAAGAACAGACACATTTATGCTGATTACATTGTTTTCTTTTGCAAAATCTGCAAGCTGTTCTCTTATTGCGAGAACATCACCTCTTGCAAGTCCGTAGCCGTCAATTACAGCCTGAACATAAACACCGCTCACACCGTCTGAAAGTGCAAATACGGAAACCCCCTGATCGTCAACAACCTTTGTGGGAACTCTGCCTTCCATAACTTCAAGAGTTCCTGCCATGTAGTATGTTCCGTCAAAAATTTCGAGACCTTTAAGAAGAGATGCATATGCATAGCCTGCACTCCATTTTGCACCTTCAACAACTTCTGTGTCAAAGGTATCTTCTCCGGCGTAAAAATTATCGGGAGTAACATAGTCATCAAAATTCTGCCACTTGTTTCCGAGATTGAGTCCGGGAATTAAGAGGTTGAGAACTTTGCCGAGACAAGAAACGAGCTTGTCAAGTAACTGGTAGAAGGTTGCCTCAATTTGTGCACCGAGTCCTTCTGAGGGATCAACCTTTGATGCTGCAGATGCAGGAACAGCCATAGTTAATGCAACTATTAAAACTGTAAGCATAAGCGCAATCAATTTTTTAGCTTTTTTCATAATAATTTCCTCCGTTATTTATTAAACTGACTTAGCAGCATTAACCTTGTTTATAATTACACTGAAATTTTCAGCAATAATTGACGCCGTCTGAGGGCCCATTGAATTTGTTTCTTCGTAATGTCTTCGGCCGAATCTGTCAATAGCTTTGTCAAGATAGGGTGAATCAACATTAAGCATAAAATCGTTTGGGGGCAGAACATATCCCAGTTCATCATTTGCAAGTCCGAATATCAGAAGATTTTCATTGTCTGCAATTTCCGTAAGAGGAACGGGATTAATATCGGGTGATAAGCCTTCCGCGGATTCTTCTTCCGTGAGATATCCGCCGTATGCAAGCTCGGGGAAGAGCTCACACGGAATCATAAGAATTGCAAGGTCGTCAATCTCATAGTAGTTAAGTTCTGATTTAAGAGCCTTTTGATCAGAATAGGGAACTGTATAGGCATCAGCATTGAGAAGACCGAGCTGACAGGCAATTGTGAGAACGGGATTTTCAACGGGAACGTAAAATTCCTGCTTCATAAAGCTTATACGTGGCTTAAGAAGCTTCTCGTTGTCAATTGAAAGAGCATAATCTGCAAGCTTATATCCGATGCTTCTTGTGGATTCAAGAAGTCTGTTTTCTTTGCGAAGAGTGTTTTCATCTTCAATTTCCATGCTAATCATACCGCCTATGGCACCGACGCCGTAAATGGTTTCGGCCCCTGTAGCAGTTCTGATTTTTTCTCTGAGATAACAGGGAAAGTCTGCACTGACAAGAGAATTACAGCCCTGTAACGATTCGGAATGGGAAGCAAAGTTAAGAAAATATATTTCTCTTGTTCCGTCCTCGGGAACAAATCTGAGTCTCGTGAGAGTTTTTGAATATACTACAGGTGTTCTGATATCTTCCTGCATATCGGGAACCTCAACGGTTCCGTGATAAAGCTTGCCTTCTCTGCGGTCTCTGTAAGCTGCACTTGCCGCCGTTATAACAGCATTGAAAAGAATAGTCATAAACTTTCTGCTTTTACCTGTATGAGGAAGCTTTCCCCATATGCCCATTGTGTCAATGCCCGCATGGTTATGGGTGCTCATAATTGTAATTGTGCGGCAGCCTGTTTGTTCTGTAAACTCGGAAAGTACTTTCTTTAATGCATTAACATCTTTATTCAGAAGTCCGACTATGTCGAGTGAAACGAAAAGATGTCCGCCGTTTCCGGAATTGTCATCAAGCCACAAAGCGTGTGCGTACTGAGGATCGATGACGCCCTTTGCGGGATTGTTCTCACCGTAGCCGGCAATATAATATTTTTTTGTTTTAATGTCATCGGGAAGCATAACAGCCTTGCCGAAGCCCGCAGTAAAGGTATCACCGTTTGCTTTTTTCTGATAGAAAAACTCACCCTCGGGAAGCGGTTCGGTATAATCATACTTTCCGATTTTTGTTATGCTTTTCAGTGCTGAGGAAGCAATTTTAGAAAAATCCATATAAATTATACCCCCAATTCTTCTTTGAGTTCCATAAATGCTTTGATAATTGTTGAACCGGCATTCTGACCGAGACCTATAAGCTCATGGTAATGATTTCCGAATTCACCGAGAACATAGTCATTGTCGGGAACGATGTAGCCCACGGCGTCGTTTGCAAGACCGAAAGCTAAAAGGTCTTTGTTGAAAATTTCGGTGAGCGGGGGATAGGGGAAGTCGAAGCCGTTATATGATGATTCGGCTTTAAGTGAAGCACCGCCTGTGAGCAGATCTGCACAAAATTCTCCGGGAACGAGAACAACGGAAAGCTCCTTGCCGAATTCTATGAAGCCGATTTCTGTAATAATTGAATATGTTCCGTCTTTTTCACGAAGAACCTTGTATGATACAAGATTAAGCTTGCCGACAATCTGTATCAGCGGATTAGTTACTGAAATTCTCACTTCCTTCAATCTGATGTTAAGTATGGGCTTTACATTAACTTCTTTTACAGGTTCCCAGTTTTCGCACCAGAGAGAATATTTTGAGTTGTTGAGAAGTGAAGATTTCTTATCATTTTCTATTTCTTTTTCATCAAAAAGAAGACTGTCAGCCTTGATTTCATCAACAGTTTTTGAGAGCGACAGTGTAATTCTTCCCAATTCTTTTCCGAATCTGATGGACTTTTCATATCTGTGATTAAGCGTTACACCGTCATCGGATGCACCGCAGGACATATATATAGCACATATTGCTCCGTTGAAGAACATAAAATTATATCCTGCTTTATTAATAGTCTGTCCCATATAATAGATGTATTCACCGCAGAGGTCTCTACCCGAACCGTGACCGTCAGAGGTGGGAAGTCCCGCAACATCGGGATGTGCACCCATGGTTGCAATTATTGTCGGTGTGGCATCCTTTTCATCGGGAGTGAAAGTAAGTCTTGTAATTTTTGTTACAAGGCTTGTTGCAGATTTTCTGTTTTTGTTGTTGAAATAGTCTGTGCCGATATCTTTTTGAGCAAGTGACATTTTGCCGGGAAGCATATTTTCATAAGCTTCAAGAAGACCGTTTGCAACCTTTGTTGCAAGAGCATACATAAATTCACTGTCTGCACCGCTTATATATGTTCCTTTTCCTTTCTTGTTCTTCTTTTTATTGTGAAGGACTTTAGAAAGAGTATCGGTCCACAGCCCTTGTGTGTCAACACAGGAATGAGCGTGGGTTGAAAAAATGTTTACAGAAGCAATTTTAGCTTCCGGATGCTTATATTTCATCAGATCAAGAAATCTTCTTCTGATAAGCTTTATATCGGCGTTTCCTGTTCCGATGCTGTCAATTGTGCCGAAAAATGATGTTCCGTTTCCCGAATTGTCGTCAAGTGCAATTATTCTGCACTGCATTTTGTCTATTATCTTCTGAATTTTGTTGTTAAAACCGTTATCGGGGGTAAGATATCCTCCGAGATAATAGTCTCTTTCGAGATAATCATAGGGAGTAAGGTCAGCTATTGCATAACCTAATTTCCATTTAGCATTTTTTGATGCTGTTTTTCTGAATTTTTTGTTTCCTTCAAAGAAATATTCACTTCCGTATTCTGCGGCATTGATGAAAGACGGACCGTCATTCAGTGAATCGGCAAAACCGCCGAGCAGCTTGTAAATGGTCTTTTCCGTGAAGCGTACAAACTGTTCAGATGAAAAAAAATCTGACATAAATTTCCTTCCTCCAAAAAAATTATACTGCTGTATTTTCCTGATTTTTATATACAACAAATTTACAGAAAAGATATTCTGTAATCATATTGCAAGCCATTGTGACACCGAGAACTATGTATTCTATAGCGGGAACATCAGCAAAATTCGATGTGAAGTAATTGCCGAGAACAGTTGAAACGGGTGTAAAGATAAGATAAAATCCGAATACTTTAAGCATAGCAACGGGAATGTTTGCTGCAGATTTGAAAGTGAACTTTCTGTTAAATGTAAAATTCCATATAACGGAAAGCAAAAGTGCAATAAGATAAATCGGACCGTATTCATTGGTCATAATTTTCCCGAAGGTTTCATTTGAAGATATAAGGTTCTGCATAAAATCTGTCTTTAACAGAACCTCATTCATCAGAGTGAAGCTTCCTATCTGAATTATTCCTGCCGAACAGGAAAAAAGAGCAAATTTTATAAATTGAAAAATATTTTTTTTATTTTCTTTTTCAGCCATTTGAGTCACTTCTTTCTTATTTTAATTAATCTTAACATAATATTTATGAGATTGCAATAGAAAGGTTGTTGCTAAACTGTAAAAATTGTGATATTATAACAAAAAAGGAATGAGGGTGGTATTTATGCAGGATTTTCCTCTGTTTGTTGGTAAGAATTGCAATGCATTCAAAAATTTTTATGATGATGAAACACAGTTCAGTAATATGGTTGACGGACGTATCCCGTCGCTGCTTTCGATAAAAAACGGCAAATATAAGGGAACCGTAATAGCGGCAGCTGATAAAGCATCCTGCGGTGCGGACTGGGGATTTATTGAAATTGCTGTCAGACGAAGTGAAGATAACGGCAAATCTTTTTCTGATATGAAAACGGTATTTTCCCCGCCTGTAAGAAAATATCCCTTTGACGGAGAAGAATATACCTCTGCCTTTGCAATTGATCCTCTTATGATGGAAACAAATGACGGTAAAGTAATTATGCTTGTCGATTTTTATCCTGAATGTAAGGGCCTTCACGCTTCTCATTTGCTTGAAAAGGGGAGCGGCTATATAAAAACAGACACAGGGCTTGCATTGAAATTGTATTCAGGAAAGTCTAAGCTGGACGGAGTTTTCAGTTGCAAGGGAAAGGAATTTACTTTACGGGAGGACGGTTTTGTTTATACTCCGTCCGGAAAGAAAACAAGGTTTTATGTGCCTAAAAATCATAATCCGGAATATGCCTATTCAACTATCGGCGATATGTATTACTGTTATGGAGACAAACCGCAGTATATTGAAGAATATCCGCCTCTTATTCCTGAAAGTGTTTTCGGCGAAGATGTTTATGTCGGAAATATCTTTGTAAGTAAAGGCAAAGAAAAGTTTAACGAAAAAAGTGTAAATTTTGTAAAGAAACAAAAAGTGTATGACAAAGACGGAAATTTGCTCTGTGTTGAAACATCACCTGCTCCCCTGAGAGCACCCCTGATTTCATATATTTATAAAATGGAAAGCTCAGACGGCGGAAAAACCTTTTCTTGTCCCGTAGATATCACTCCCTATTATAAAAAGGATTCCGACGGAGTTTTTCTCGGTGTGGGACCGGGTGTCGGAATTACTCTTTATGATGAAAAGTATAACGGCAGAATTCTTGCTCCTTGCTATATTCTCAATAAGGCACTTGTTCTAATCAGTGATGATGGTGGTAACACATGGAGAAGAAACAAAGGAGAGTTCTGCGAAAATATTGATGAATGTCAGCTCGTTCAGATGCCTGACGGCAAGGTTTTTTGCTTCGGGCGTCCTAAAGGCGGCGGAAAAATCCCCCTTAGCGTGTCTTGCGACGGCGGCGAGACCTTCAGAAAGCTTTCTTCTGTTGAGCCTCACACTCCCCAATGTCAGAGAACTGTTGTTTCTTTGCCGGAAAGCTTTATTCTGCCCGATAATCTTCGGAATGACGGAAGATTCATTCTTCTTGCAACTCCCACGGGGCATAACGGAAAGGATAAAACAAGAACAGACGGCAAGCTGTTTTTAGGCAGAATAGAAGAAAATAACGATGTTTTATGGATAAAATCTTATGACATTACAAACAAAGAAAAATATGCTTCATTTGAGAAATATGCTGATTTTTATGCTTATTCATGTCTTGCAGTTCTTGAAGATAATACTATAGGTCTTATATACGAGGCGTATCCGTCCGGCTATATGACATTCGCCAAAATAACTTTATAGATTAAAAGGTGTGAGCGTTTTCGGCTCACACCTTTTTTAATCCTCAAGCTCTATTTTCCAGAACACAATTTGCTTTCTTTTGTACGTGTATGTGATGTAAAGCGTATTATCTTTACATGTGATTGCGGGGTATGAAAATTCACCGTTGCCGGGTTCGGGAATGAGAACCTCAGAAAAATGCTTCCCGTTGTCTTTTGAATATGCAAGTGAAAGGGGATGTCTCACACCCCAGTTTACGTCAACGGGGTTATAAATCAGCCATAGTCTGCCGGAATTATCTTTTACGCAGTCTATACCTGAATTATTGTTCGGAATTCTTGTTCTGTATGGCTTTTTCCATGTAAGTCCGCCGTCGGAGGAATCACTTCTGTAAACAGCACCCTTATCGGAACGTAAAAAGCAGTGGATACTGCCTTTTTCTGATTCCCATAAGGTTGGCTGAATAAGCCCCACAAAAGCTCCTCGGTATTTAGGACGCTCCATCCTGGGAGATGCATTCCAGGTAATTCCGTCATCATATGATATGTCAATGAAAGGTATCCATTTTTTATTCTGTTCTGTTGATGCGGGTGCCAGAAGTGTTCCGTTTTTGAGCTTTAGACATTTGTTTTTTACGGGACCGCGTCCGCCGCTTGTGTCTCCGGGAACAAGAATTTGGGGCTTTGACCAGGTTTTTCCGTTGTCTTTACTTATAATGTATTTTGTTATCCAGTCTGATATCTTTTCGCCGTATTTATAGTACAGAATTATATTGCCGTTTTCCTGTTGATATAAAACGGGATTCCAATGAGGAATGCTGTCTCCTTCACTTATTGAAACAGGTGTGCTCCAATTACCGTTAATGTCTCTTTCTGACAGCCATATTTCAACGCTCTTGTCACCTTCTCTTGCTCCGCCGAACCATGATGCGAGAATGTGACCGTTATCAAGCGGTAAAACTGTCGAAGCATGACAGCTTGGGGCCTTTTCGTTCTTTTGGAATATAAATTCTTTTAATGCAGTTTTTATCATAACTGAACCACCTCTAACGCTTTTACTCAATTATAACATATGAAGCAAAATTTTTCAACGAAAGAAATAAAATTACTTGATGAAATTTTTGCAATTTTAAGATTGAAAAAATTTTTAAGAAGTGTTATAATAGCTTCGAATAAGGAGGAAGAGTATTATGAGAAAACATTTTCCTAAAATCGTATCAATTATTTTGGTAGCAGTAATGCTGTTATCAACGGCTTCATTATGTGCTTTTGCCGTTACAGACAAATGTAACTGTGAGCATTGTCCCTCAATTGTAATTCCCGGGATTTTTCAGTCAAATGTAAGATATCTTGACGAAAACGGAAATGAAATGTTAAACGCAGAAGGGAAGCCTTATTCTGCTCCGTTTTTTATGAAATCTACAAATGAAATTGTAAAAAATGCTCTTGAAGAAGCTCTTATTCCTTTGGTAGGTCTTCTTCTTACTCAGACTGATATCGATAATCGTTGTGCCACTGCTGTAGCAGAGGTTCTCGGCGATGCACTTCTTTCCAATATCGCTCTTGATAATCACGGAAAGGTCATCAAAAATATTCAGGCTGACAGATATACAACGAGTCTTGCAAATCTCACAAAGGCTGAAAGAGATTATGCACTTGATCAGATTCCGCTTGATTTATATGTTGAAATAGCAGGTCTTGACCATCTTTATTTCTTCTCTTATCATTCAACAGGAAATATGCTTGATAATGTTAAGGAGCTTTATGAGCTTATTCAGATTGCAAAAAAGGAAACAGGTCATGATAAGGTAAATCTTGTTCCCATAAGTCAGGGCGGTTCCGTTGAAAATGCTCTTATGCAGTATTATAAAGATAACGGGCTTGCTTTTGAAGATGATGTCAACAGAGTTTGCTATGTTGTTCCTGCAGCTGACGGTGCTTCTGTTTTAGGTGATATTTATCACTATGGTCTTCTTGATGATGATGAAGCACTTTACGGATATATGTTCCCCTCACTTCTTGATGAGGATCAGGAATATCTTGCTTATCTCATCAATCTTATTCTCAGAATTCTTCCCAATGCAGATGTAAACAATATTATTGATACTGCAGTGCATATTCTTATTGAAGATTATCTTGAATATTCAACAATGCTCTGGGCACTTGTGCCTTCCAAGGATTATCCTGCCTGCCGCGAAATGTATCTTTCAGATCCTGAAGATGTTTATGTGCGTGAACAGACTGATTGGTATTATAATGCTCAAGTAAATGCCCGCGATTACATTCTTGATTATAAAGAAAAAGGTGTTGAATTTTTCGACATCGTGGATTATAATGTAACAATGTATCAGATTGTTGACTGTTGGGATGATGTTAATGCAGACGGAATTATTCATCTTGATTCCGAAGCATTCGGTGCAACAAGTGTTGCTGTTGATGTTTCTCTTCCCGATGGTTACGTTCAGGCAAATACATATTGCACAGATCCCGCTCATAACCACATTGATGAAGCAAGACTTGTGGATGCTTCAACGGGTATTCTTTGTGAATCAACGTTCTACTTTAAGAATCAGAACCACGAGCAGACGGCTCGTAATGATGTAATAATGCGTCTTGCAATAAGAATACTCACCGATGAATCATTTAAAAATGTATATTCTGATCCCGCATTCCCTCAGTTTAATTATGCAAGAGATTCAAGAGGTATAATCCGTACCTATAATTTATGGAAGGATTATGACACATCGAGTCTTTCAGTTGAGGATGCGGCTGAATTTACCAATGCTTTAAGTGAAATTGAAAAGGCAATTAACAGCACATATATGCCCACATCGGAATTCAATGCGGCAAAGGACAGATTTGATGCCGTTGTTTATAAAATTGTAAACGGACAGGAAAAAACGGCTGAAACTCCCGATGCTTTCCTTACATTCCTTGCAAAAGTGTTTAAGTTCTGGAGTGAAATAATGCTTCGTTTCTTCGGCGGCAAGGGTTGGTCCGACATCATTTTATTCAGGTGAAAATTTTTTAATATAAAGGAGTACAGATTATTATGAGTTCAGTTTTCACAGCATTTATGTATAAACTTCTTCTGATGTTTATATCTTTCACAGCTCTTTTTGGGGCAACATTGCCTGCTCCCGGAACAGACGATCCTATAAAGTTTAGCGAAGATGCAAAGATGACTGTTGTTCTTTGGGGTGATACACAGCTTTCTGACTATGATGCAAAAAGACATCAGTATTCAAAAAATGCAGCAATGGATATTGCGAATGCAGACGGCAATTTTGATGCACTCATAATTGCAGGTGATATTACTGAAAACGGCAAGGGTGCTGAATATCAGCTTCTTCTTGATTATATCGGACTTGCAGATAATGTTGATAATCATATTTTTACTGTAGGTAATCATGATGTAAGACTCAGAGCATATTCACAGGTTGTAAGCACCTTCAATGAATTCAGTAATGCTGCAAACAGCAAATTTAAGGATAATGCAAAATTCTATAAGGAAGGTAAGCTTTCTTATACTTATGAAGTAAAGGGCTATACATTTATTTCTCTTGCTACCGACAAAATGGTATTTGAAGAAGCACATTTTAATGCTGATTGTCTTGAATGGTTTGATGCTGAGCTTAAAAAAGCAACAGCCGACGGAAAGCCTGTATTTGTAACTCTTCATCAGCCTCTTAAAGATACTCATAATGTTAAGGTTGCATGGAATTCTCCTGATGATAATGCCGGTACCGTAGGTAAGCAGAGTGATGAACTTCAGGCAATTATGAACAAATACAATAATGTATTCTTTATTACCGGACATCTTCATATGGGCTTTGATAAAACACACTCAATTCACGCTATAGATGGTTTTACCGGTGTAAATCTTCCCGGCATCGGCCCCAAGAATGCTGACGGCGGCTATAATGAATCCGGTACAGGATATATTATGGAGGTTTATGACAATAAGGTTGTTTTTGTCGCCAGAGACTTTAATTTAGGTAAATATCTCCCTGATTATGATGTAACAATCAATCTCAAATAAGTATTTTTTTGCCGTTTGTTTCAGTTTTTATCAATAAAACTGTTGACAAACGGTTTTCCTTTTGTTATAATTCCGCTGTTGTATTGATATACAACTATCCTTGCCCTGAAGAAGGGCCAAAGTCCAGAAGGAGGTGCATCAAATGTCAAAGTATGAAACCGTAGCAGTATTCTCACTTAAAAACGGTGAAGAAAAAGCTAAAGAACTTGTAGAAAAGTTCAAGGCTCTTATCGAGGCTAACGGAACAATGGAGGCTGTAGATGAGTGGGGTAATCGCAAACTTGCATATCCTATCAACTACGAAACAGACGGCTATTATGTGCTTTACACATATGAAGCTGATGTTGCTTTCCCCGCAGAGCTCGACCGTGTTTTCAACATCACAGACGGCGTTCTTCGCTCTCTTATTGTAGCAAGATAAGGAGGCTGACAGTATGTTGAATTCAATTATCATTATGGGCAGATTAACTGCAGATCCCGAACTTCGTTCAACAAGTTCAGGCTTATCCGTTACAACTTTTACTGTTGCTGTTGACAGAAATTATGCAAAGCCCGGCGAAGAAAAGAAAACAGATTTTATTCCTGTTTCAGCTTGGCGCAGTACTGCTGATTTCGTTTCCAAGTATTTCCGTAAAGGTTCAATGATTGCTGTCCAGGGTTCTCTTCAAACCCGAAATTATGAGGATAAAAACGGAAATAAGCGTGTTGCTTTTGAAGTGCTTGCAGATCAGGTAAGCTTCTGCGGATCAAAATCCGAAAGCGGAACCTTCAATAATGCATCTAATAATGCGTCTTCATATAATAACAGCACTGCCGATGATTTTTCATCCGTAGTTGATGATGACGATTTACCGTTTTAATCCCTTTTAAAATTTTTAAGGAGGATTACAGAAATGGCTTTTGAAAAGAAAGACAACAAGGGCGGACGCCCCATGAATAGAAAGAGCCGTAAAAAGGTTTGTAACTTCTGTGTTGAAAAGTCAGATTTTATTGATTATAAAGACACTCAGAAGCTTCGCCGTTTTATGTCTGAAAGAGCAAAGATTTTACCCCGTCGTGTAACAGGTACTTGTGCTGCTCATCAGAGAGAACTCACAGTTGCTATCAAGCGTGCTCGTCACCTTGCATTATTACCCTATATCAGTGACTGATTAATAAGCTTTCGTTTTCCGCATCATTTCGATGCGGATTTTTTTTGTTTTAACGGGATAAATTTTTTGAAAAAGAACAAAATATCAAAAGAAAGGTGTGTGGATAATATTGAATAGAAAAGACGAAAAATATATCAAGCGTGTAGATGAATTATCCCCGAAATCTGCAATTTTAAAAAATTGTCTTATGGCTTTCATTTTCGGCGGTTTAATTTGTACTTTGGGAGAACTGTTATTTGAAACCTTTATAAGGTTTTCTGTGAGTGAAACTTCATCAAGAACAATGGTATCAATATCATTGATAGTATTAACAGCAATTTTTACGGGAATAGGAGTTTATGATAAAATTGCGAATGTTGCGGGAGCAGGACTTTCAGTTCCGATAAGCGGGTTCGCCAATTCTGTTTGTTCACCTGCAATTGAATATGCTGTTGAAGGACACATACTCGGTACATCAGAAAAAATGTTTCTTCTGGCGGGTGCTGTTATTGTATACGGATGCTCGTTGGCTTCGCTGTACGGAATGATATATTATTTTTTCCTTGGAGGCAGTGTGTAATGATGAAAAAAAAGAAAAGCAGAGTTATTGAATTGAAAAATCAACCATCTATATTGGGTACGGGGAGTTGTGTCGGAAAAAATGAAAGTGAAGGACCTTTAGGGCACGAGTTTGATAAATGTTATAAAGACGACGGTATTGAATCATCCTCATGGGAAAAAGCAGAAAGCAAGCTGATGAGCGATGCTATAAATTTTGCGTTGGACTGTGCGAGTATACAAGCAGACAATATAGATATCTCTTTTGCAGGGGATTTGCTTAATCAATGCACTGCAAGCTCATATACATTCCGTGAGCTTAATGTGCCTTTTTGCGGGCTTTTCGGTGCCTGTTCAACAATGGCATATTCTTTAGCCTTGGCATCACTGATGGTTGACGGTAATTTTGCCGACTATTCACTTGCCGCAACATCTTCACACTTTTGTTCCGCAGAAAAACAGTTCAGATATCCTCTTGAATACGGCAGTCAAAGACCTCCCTGTGCCCAAAGAACAGTAACAGGTGCCGGAGCATTTATCATCGGAAATCACATAGCTAAAAATGTATTTATACCGAGAGTTTATATCGGGAAAGTAATAGATGCAGGCATAACAGACACCGCAAACATGGGAGCCGCAATGGCCCCTGTAGATGTTAAAATAGAACCATAAATTAAGCGAAAAGCAACACAAAATCTTACACAAATTTCGACA
>JAZSJT010000075.1:0-4266 GCA_045534425.1 Acutalibacteraceae bacterium
CAAGGCGGTGTGCGGCTTTCGTTGTTGTAGCTTCCCGATGCGAAGATTGAATAGTCGCCCGGGTCTAGGCCGTAACCATCTGTATATTGGTCGGTGTCATACATATCTTTCAGACCCAATACGTGTCCGAATTCGTGTGTGAATGTTCCTATGCCATCCATCTTTTCGCCCGAAGCTCCTACAAACTCGGCCGAGCATCCGTATGCGTCGATAATAATGCCATCGAATGTGAGTGAGAACTCGTCGAGCGTCCAACTGTGCGGCCACATATCATCTCCATTTCCGGTACTTGCCTCGCTATATCCGGCATATACAATATTGACATTGTCCATATAGCCGTCTTTGTCGTTGTCAAATATCGAAAAATCACGATGAAGAACATATTTTCTGACAAAAGGTCGATTTGCATCGAAAATAAAAAACGCAACGCCTTGATTAAGCGTTGCGTCAGAGTGAAGATTCGTATATTAACGAGTCTTCTCTTTTCTGTTGCTCTGTGGGTTTGGGCTACTGCCCAA
The DNA here is from genome assembly GCA_045534425.1 of Acutalibacteraceae bacterium. Lineage (GTDB taxonomy): Bacteria > Bacillota > Clostridia > Oscillospirales > Acutalibacteraceae > RUG806. Next base: position 519 of record JAZSJT010000075.1, read on the forward strand.
CTGAATTTGTGCATACAAATGCGATGCTGGTTCTTAACAGAAATAGGTATGATTACAAATTCTCCGATAAGAACAACAACTATTTGGACTCAAGCGTTTTGTTTTATCTGTCTTTTACTTTGAAAATTTCAAGAACCGTGATTTCATTAACAGTACCGTCTATAAGCTTGAGAGGTACAACATCACCGACCTTTTTACCTAAAAGAGCCTGACCGAGAGGAGAAATGTCAGAAAACTTATTTGCAAACGCATCTGCAAGAGGAGCGGCAACAATCTGAATTGACTCTTCTGCATTCATTTCCTTATCGAAAATCTTAACACCGAGACCTGTCTGTACCGTTGTTGTGGAAATTGCATTTTCGTCAATAATAACAGAATCCTTAATCTGTGCTTCAATAACAGCAATGGCACTTTCTATTTTGCCTTCTTCATCCTTTGCTGCATCATATTCACTGTTTTCTGAAAGGTCACCGTGAGATTTGGCAACCTTGATTGCTTCAATATTCTCAATTCTTCTTTGTTTAAGTTCTCTGAGCTCTGCCTGAAGAGCATCATACTCTTTTTGTGTTACCTGAAACATAAAACTACTCCATTCAAATTAAATTACAAAAAATAATTTTATATATTTTTATTTTCTTTGTCAAGCATTTTAAGTTATTCGGGAAGAATTATTGTTCCCTCGTCGTCCTTCTTGATTTCCTCTTTAAGATTATCAATAATGTCCTTTAACTGCTCAACCAATCCGGGATTAAATTCATCTCCCTTACCGGCATTAATTATTGCAAAGATACCGTCAATAAAGCTGTCGATAAAGATGTTTACACCGTCTATTATACCGCTGCCCTGATTCACGTCGGGTTCTTCGGGGTTTTCCGGCTCTTCGGGATTTTCGGGTTTTTCCGGTTCAGCAGGCGGGCTGATTATCACAATTTTAATGCTCTCACCCTCAGGAACCGTATCAAACTTCTCTTCAAGATTAACAGCTGTACGAAGGGCAAGTCTTGCATCGGCTGCAGTAATTTTACCGTCGAAATTAATATCTGAATAAATAAGATCTTCGTCCTTATTTATTTTTTCAAGTCCCACACTGTAACGCAAAATCAGTCTTGCATCCCTTGCACTGACAATACCGTCATTATCAGCATCTCCGAAATATCTGGGCTCCCAGTTAAAATTATTAAGAACTGTATTGATATCATACTTGATATACATCATACTTTTACTGAGAATTTCTTTTGCGGTTATCTCCGGCTTTCCGAGATTGGTGATAATGGCATTGGCTATTGTTATACCGATTGACATTAGATCAAATCCGGTCAGAGCCTTAAAAAGTCTTATGACATCATAGAAGGATATTGAGAAGGTATAGGATATATTTTGCTCATATCTTGCAAGTTTGCCTGAACTGTCAAGAGTTGCACGGACATATGCATTACTGAAAACAAAGTCATCAAACTTAACCTCCGAGAGAGCATCCTCGTTATCATCAAACTGTGTCCCGCCGATAATTACGGGATTGATACTGCCCGAAGGAAGATCAAACATTTTTTCAAGAGTGGAGCCCTTAACATTTTCAAGATCATATTCATCAAAAGAATAGTTTATTGTAAGTGTATTGTTTTCGGGCTTGAGAATATCCTTTTTCTCTTCAACGTGTAATGTATAATCATCATCCAGCGTCAGTGCGGAAACGTAATCTTTCCCGTATTTGGGAAGAAGATACGTAGTATCAAGCCCTTTGGGAATGCTTTTTTCCAAAACATCGGAGTCGGTTTCCGTGAGCACCGCAATAAAGTTGTTGAGAACACCGGCTTCCGGATTAAAAAAGGCTTTTACAAATACATCAAGCCATCTGAGAGCATCATCGGATAAATCTCCGGGAACCTTTATATCATAATATACTTCTGCATTTTTATCCATTCCCGCAGTTTTTTTATATGTGAAAGAGGGCTTATCCTTTTTGATACTGTTTACTGCATTATTAAAAGTAAACAGATATTGGATTTTATCTTCTTCATCAACTATAAGCGTTGCCGCAAAAGCAGAAGACATACAGGTCATTATCATAGTGGCAGATAAAACGACCGAAATTATGCTCTTAAACAAGGTATTAGTTTTTTTCATCACCATACCGCCTTTCCGTTAGAGTATATCATTTGTTCATCTGAAAAACAATCTGATATTATTGGTAAAAAGGTTAATTATTTGATGAGCTTGAATTTACTGAGAAGAAGTGCTGCTGCAACTGATACAACAATTGTTACAAACACCAGAGTGCCCACACCGAAAAGGGGTGAGAAAACAAGCACTATAACACCTGCCAAAATGGGAGCCACTGCTATCTTCCAGTATTTTCTCATATAGCTTGCAGCAAGAGCACCGAAAAGAGCGGCAGTTACGTAAGGAAGAACGGATTTTACTATGGGAGTATCCTTGATTTCGGAAAATACGGGATTGAGAATAAATATACCTGCTGCAATAATAACTGTTGTTGTAATGGCAGAGGCTGCAACAGAAATAGTGGAAAGAATTTCACCCTCCTCACTTGTTGCACTTATCTTTTCCTTCTGGAGAATGCTCATAGCACAGGGAAGCTTGAGATTTGAAATGTTACCTGTTACGAAGCTGAGATATGCTCCGCCTGCTCCGAGCATGGGAGTGAATGCAATAACCTCAACAACGGAAGACACCCAGAAAAGAGGAGCAACCTTGAGAAGTGCACCAAGCACATCGTTGACGGGGGGCCACGCATTATAGTATAAGCTGAATGCAACGGGAACCATAAAAAGAACAATAAGAGCACCGATTGACCATATTCTGCCCCAGATATGTACGGAGTTGATATAATCTATTTCTTTTTTTACTTTAGACATTTTTTCTTACCTCCATACAAATGATGTGATCTCAGCGGGAAGCATCTGAATGAGAAGTATTGCAATGGCAAGAGAGCCGAAAATACTTAAAGGTGTTGCAAAAACTTCAAGCTTCTTCCATTTGAATTTAATGCAGATAAATTCAAAAACAAGAGATATTATAACCGCAAGAACAAGACATACAACGGACATAAAGCCTGCATCGCTTGAATGGTCCTTTGTCTGACCTGCAAGTGCCTGGGCAACGAAAGCGGCAATAATACCGATAAATGCGGAAGCGGAAATTGCATCTGCAATATTTGAAGCACCCTCGCTCTTTGAAGTTGCCTTGCTGATTTTTTTGAGTATAAACTTACCGAATACGGTTACGAGAATAAGACCGAAACAGATACCTATTGTCATAACCCAAGAAACTGCGGAGAAAACTTCAGGATCTTCAACTGCGGCACCGCCTGCAATACCGAACTTTTCAAGTGTGATATCGGCTGCGGATTTTTCATAGAGAAGATTTCCGATAACACTGAGTCTTATCCAGGGGAGAACAACACCGAGAGATGATGACAAGGTGAAAACCGTTACGAGAATTGAAATTGCGGGAGCAACGGAAAAAAGAGAGCTGGTAAACACAGCATTTTTAAGTGTTTCGGCGGACATACCGATAGCCTTGCCTCTTCTCCATGATTTAACAAGGAAAAACACCGATTCAATAACAACAAAGCCGATGACGAGAGCGGCAAGTCCCAACATCAACGGACTTTCTTTGAAGTCCGAAAGGTTAAACATAATAACATCCTCCAAGATTAAATATACTGAATTATTATACTATACTCTTTAAGAACCGTCAAGCCATAATAATTAAATATAATAATATATAA
>JAZSJT010000121.1:0-5141 GCA_045534425.1 Acutalibacteraceae bacterium
CAGGAGTTCTTGCAGTTGTTGTTGCAGCTTGTGTAGGACTTGTCTTCATGTGGTGGGGCGTAAGAAAAGGTACACGAGCCATTATGGCAGCCTTTAAGAAAGGCAAGTTAAGCATTTAATCAATTTGGGAGTCCTTGTGACTCCCTTTTTTCGAAGGTGAAAGAATGACAAATGAAGTTAAAAGTTATTTTGAAGGCTCAAAAAATCCGAAGAATATAGTTAAAACTATTGAGCATAATATTCGCTTTGCCCAAGATAATCCTGATTATTTTTATCCTGCCGGTATATGGGTATTTGCAGGTCGGCAGAGTAGCGGAAAAACTTTATCTGCAGTTCAATGTCTGCAGAAGATATGTAAACAATATCCAAAAGCTATAGTATGTTCTAATATTGATGTAAAAGGTATTGAAAACAAGATAATACCTTTTACAGATTATGAGCAAATAAAAACATTAACAAACGGCATTTATGGCGTTATTTTCTTTATTGATGAAGTACATACAGTGTGGAATAGTCTTGAAAGTAAAGAAATACCAATATCAGAAATGGCTTGTTTCTGTCAAATGCGAAAAGATAGAAGACTTATTATAGGTACAGCTCAGATAAGAAGTCGTATCGCAAAGCCAATCCGTGAACAGTTGCAGTATATTATTGATTGCAAAAACTTTTTCGGAATAGTGCAATATAATACACTGCTTGAGCCTACAGGCCTCGAAGACAATAACGGACAAGATTGTGACATAATCTGTAAAAAAATATGGTTTCATTCACCCGAGCTTTATAATAGTTATGATACCCTTTTCAAAATTGAGAAAGCAAAAAGAAAGGAGCTGCAGTCAAATGCAAGAGTACGCAAATTTAGCAATTAATTTATTTACTGATGTTATGAAAATTGCAATTCCGATTGGTGTTGTATGGAATATCGGCACATTGATTGTATCAACATTTATGAGTCAGGCATTCGGAGGTTCAAAATGGTTCGTAAGATAACATGCATAATGGTTATAGTGCTGATATGCTGTTCCGCAATGTGCGGAACAGCTGCAGCATATACCATTTATGACGGAAATATAAGTTCTTCACAGCTCCAGTATTTTCGTGACTTGCTTCCGAAAGTAGAAGTATCTGATGATTATATAGTATTTCGTTCTTCTCAATATGAATACATAATGATTACAGGTGACTTGAATATTGAAGATAGCTTTTGTCATATGGAATCTGAAAAAGGCACAGAATATCGCATTTATACAAGTAATCAATATAATTCTGTGTATCAGATAAAAAAATCTGAAATACAATCATTTTCCCTTATTTTGGATAATAATATTATTTATTCAAATCTCGGAATTTATCCAACTTTAGAAGAAAGGGGTTCATATTTTGAAATTATACAAACGATTGTTATTTTTGCTACTATCGTTTTCTTTACTGTTAATTCCGCTTTCATTTATCGCAAACGCTGAAATTTTAGCTGACGCAGTTCTTCTTGATGCACAGTATACCTCAGCATATTACAAGTCGTCTAATGGTGCTGTATCCGAAAAATATATTACAGTAAAATCTTATGGGAAAGCTGCATTAGGTAGTGATTTACAGATTTATTATGATTATCCTAGTGCAAGTGAAAATGTAACTTTTTTAACACTTAAATTTTCTTTTCCTAGTTCTGACCTTATGTTAGGTCAATCATATAATTTATCTTTTACTTCTAATTGGCTATCAGCTTATACATATTCTTATGGATATTTCTTTGAAGAAAGTCCTTTGTTAGTAATGGCTGCAGGTGTTGATACAATAGATTATTGTAAAGTGATTGGCTCAACTAATATTACTCCTAACCAATTCAATTCGTATTTTCTTAATAAGTTATCTACTGCAGGTATTAATAATAATCTCGCTCCATTTAACGGCAGAGTAACTGAACAAACTCCTTTTTCAGTTGATATTACTATTCCAGCTGATTATCGTGATTATAGTTCTGATGGTTCTGTACCGTACGCAACATTTTATTATTATCTTATTATTCATTGTAATAGTTTGTATTCCGATTATATAATGCAAAATATTAAATTAACTCCCATTGGTGAAACTGCATTTTTGTATGAAGATCAACAATTCCAAGATGATGTTATTGGTTCTGATGATACTGGAGGCTTAAAGGGTATATTTAAACAGCTTAAAGAACTTCCGAATAAGTTCAGCGGATTTATAACTAACCTTGGTGATAGGATTGGTCAATTTTTTACACAGCTTAAAGATAATTTAATAAATGGTATTAAAGATTTATTTGTCCCTGACGAGCAGTTTATGACAGATTATTCTGATACATGGAAATCTCTTTTATCTGATAGGCTCGGAGCAGTATATCAAGTTATAAATGTTATTGATGAATCTTGGAAAACTATTCGTCAATCAGACTTACAAGATAGTATTGAATTGCCAGTTGTTAATATTCCGTTACCAGAAGATAATGAGTTTTCTTTTGGTGGTTATACAGTTCGCGTTGTTCCTGAAGGATTTGAGTTTTTAGGGACTACTATTAAAACAGTTACTTCTATGGTGTTAGTTATTATGTTTATTCAAGGTTTGCGTAGAAAATATGATGAGGTGATAACTAAATGATCATAGAAAGCTTGTTAAATCTGTTATATAACCTTTTTAGGTTGTTGACTGTAGCTATTAACATTCCCGAAATGCCTGTTGATGTCTTTGATGTTATTGAAAGTGTATTTTCATACATTCAGGCGGGTATAGGTATATTAGCAAACTATGTCAACTTAGATATAGTCTTTATTATGTTAGGAATTGTTATAGCTGTTGATATAGGTGTTAACTTGTATCACTTTGTAATGTGGGTAATAAAAAAGATACCTATGTTAAATATTAAGTAGTGCACAAAGGGGGTGTCACTACGACACACCCCCTAGTGTTCTGTGTTCAGTGTTCAAAAAATTAGAATTCGAATAAATTTGCACAAAATTTTTATGTATTTTTCTGCATAATGAGGTGAATTATGAATAGAACAAGAAATTATGCTTGTGTCTTGTATCCCGAATCAGCACCCGAAAATTGGCAAGAAATACTTGTGCAGCACTTTGTTCCTTGCTTCATTTCTCCGTTACATAATCAAGATACGAACCCGACAGGGGAGTCGAAAAAAGATCATTACCATATTATGATAATGTTCGATAATGTTAAAACGCTCGAGCAGGCAAAAGAAATATTTGTTTCAATCGGCGGTGTCGGCTGTGAAGTTGTAAAATCATTAAGAGGTTATGCAAGATATTTGTGTCATTTGGATAATCCTGAAAAAGCACAGTATAAAATCGAAGATGTACAAGCTTTATGCGGTGCAGATTATACAGGTGTTATTGGACTTGCAATTGATAAATACAAAGCAATCGGTGAAATGATAGATTTTTGTGTTGATAACGGAATTGTAAGTTATTCGTACTTGTTAGAGTTCGCAAGAATGAACCGCTTTGATTGGTTTAGAATTTTATGTGATTGCGGTACATTAGTAATGAAAGAATATCTTAAAAGCCGTGAATGGTCTGAAAGGAATTGCAATGGATAGAATACATACAATGTTATATCTATATTTCGATGCTTCACAAAGCAAATTAAAAAACCGCATAAACGATATTGTAAATCGTCTATTGCGGTCAAGTATGCCGGTAACATATGCTGATTTATCTGAATTGCTGAAGCTTCATGCACAGCTTGAGTATTCAGTACGTGTAGAAAGGGAATTGTACGATATGCTGAAATAAACTCAAGGAATTATACAAAATTAATAAAATTCTGTCAATTTTTAATTATCCTCTCTCTAATGGGATTGGGAATTTTTAAGCCTTGCGCACGCAAGTCCGAAGGACTAAATGTAAAGTTTTCAATGAAAAAAATGTTGGTAACTTGTTGTAAAGCCTCTTTTCAATAAGTTATCAATGTTTTTTTTGTTGTAAACTTGGTCTTACTTGATTTTAGCTGTTCTGTGGCAGAAAGTCAAGAAAAAGCAGAGAAGAAAGAAAAAATCTGAGAAGAGAAGCTCTGGAACGGCGAAGCCCCTGGGGCTTCTCTTTTTTTTCTGCTTATCTGATTGCTTTCGGTTCATCTGAGAATCCAAGAATATAATCAGCGGAAACATTATAAAATTCGCATAGTTTTATTAAATCATCCACTTGTAATTTAACTCTGCGTTTTTCATATTTACTATATGCTGATTGTTTTATATCAAGCACATTTGCAATAACACTTTGCTTTATATCGTTGTCAACTCTTAGATTTGTTAGTCTGTCTATGTAGTCCATTTTTATCACCTCAAAAATTATTATATATAGTCTTAAAACGACTATTGACAAAAAGTCTTAAGCAGACTATAATACATATAGATAGTCCTAACAAGACTATTTAATCTATAAGAAAAGGTGATAATTAATGTACAAAACACACTTGAATGCTTATGTTCATTTATTATTGAAGCTTTTACGCTATTACATTGAAGAGAATTCTGATGTTCCAGAAGACGATTTAATGGAATGTATTTTATCTGGCTTAAATTCTGAGCGTGCATTTTGTGAATTATGTATCTGTATTGATACTGAAATGCAGGAGCGAGGATTTAAATAAAATTCTGTAAGAAAGGAGAAGTAAAAATGTATTGTATTGTCGGAATTGAAACCGTAGATTATACAAGCAAAAAAACAGGTAGAGAAGTAAAAGGTACTAAATTACATCTCCTGTGTCCCGTTGATGAAAAAGATGAAACAATTGACGGACAGCGTGTAGAGGAAGTTTATGTATCGGAAGAAATTCCTGTTCTCGGTTTGAATGTCGGTGATTCTATCGACATATCATACAACAAATTTGGTCGTGTTACCAAAATTGAGATTGCATAAAGAAAGGAAGTGAATTTATGGATACTACTGCAATTATATCAAGTACTGACTTTGCACCAGTCATCGAAGCACTGCAACAGCAGATAAGCGTTGCATCAGTTGCAGGAGTTCTTGCAGTTGTTGTTGCAGCTTGTGTAGGACTTGTCTTCATGTGGTGGGGCGTAAGAAAAGGTACACGAGCCATTATGGCAGCCTTTAAGAAAGGCAAGTTAAGCATTTAATCAATTTGGGAGTCCTTGTGAC
>JAZSJT010000064.1:0-1624 GCA_045534425.1 Acutalibacteraceae bacterium
TCCGACTTGTTAATGATGAATGGACAGTGGAATTCTGGGAAACTGGTGCAAAACTTCCTGCACAAAGAGTAGTTCTTGATAAAAATGGAAATGTCTTAAATGTTTGGTTTGCAGAATAACCAAACCCCAATAAGTCGAACAAATACGGGGCTGTCGCATTGCATTAACAAATTGTGAACAGCTTGTGCAATTCTAACAAAAAAATCCAGAGATGCAGTAATGACACCTCTGGATTTTTGTTCCTCTTATATAGGGCGACAGGCATTTTTTCAACTTGCAACATACAGAAAGGAGCCCATCGGCTTGAAAAAATACTTCGGAGGAAAAAGAAATGGAAGTACTGTACGAGCGATGCTGTGGGATAGATGTACATAAAAATATGCTCATGGTGTGTATTTTTATGGGAGCAAGAAAAAAAGAGATCCGAGAATTCGGAACCATGACGGATGACATACTGAACCTGTGCAGCTGGATCAAAGAAACAGGCTGTCAGGTCGCAGCAATGGAGAGCACAGGCGTATACTGGAAGCCGGTGTACAATATTCTGGAAAGTGAGGGAATCGAAACAATCGTAGTCAATGCCCAGCACATCAAAGCAGTGCCGGGACGGAAGACGGACGTAAAGGATGCGGAATGGATCGCAGATCTGGTTCGTCACGGACTGGTCAAGGCAAGTTATGTTCCGAACCGTGAACAGCGGGAACTGCGAGAGATGGTGCGTTATCGCAATGAGATCGTCAATGAACGTGCAAGAGAGTTGAACAGGATACAGGCAGTGCTGGAAGGAGCCAATATCAAGCTGGCAAGCGTGGTGTCGGATATATCCTGCAAATCATCTATGGCAATGCTTCGTGCAATCATACAGGGAACAACGGATGTGGAAGTATTGAGTGGGTTTGCTGAGGGGAAACTCATCCATAAAATTCCGGAACTCAGGAAAGCTCTGAAAGGAAGTATTCGCTTTCATCAGATGCAGATGCTGAAGCTGCAGATGGAGCATATAGATTTTCTGACTAAGTCAATCGAGGAAATGGATGAAGATATCAAAAAAAAACGGAATCCATGAATGAATACATTGAATTGATTGATGAAATTCCGGGGATTGGCAGAAGAAGTGCGGAACGGATCATTGCGGAAACGGGAATTGAGATGAAGCAGTTCCGTAATGCAGATCATTTTGCTTCGTGGGCTGGACTGGTTCCGGGATGCAATGAAAGTGCGGGAAAGAAAATGAGTTCCCGCATACGAAAAGGAAATCTGCATTTGAAGTCAACATTGGTTGAGTGTGCTCATTCCGCGATACGTCACAAAGACAGTTATTTCTACGCTAAATATTGCAGGATATCCGCACGCCGCGGAGGCAAACGTGCTCTTGTTGCCATTGCTCACAGTATGGCTCTTGCTATTTATCACATTCTTTTAGACAAGGAACATTTCTGTGATTTAGGTTCGGACTATTTCAATACCATTTATGCTGAGAAAATCAAAAAGCGAAATATCCAATCCCTTGAAAAACTGGGATTTTCCGTTTCGCTTTCTTGATCTTATTTTTTTGCGGTGCTCGCATGGCTTTTTTTGTCATGCCTTTTTTTATTTTTGCTTTAGTGGGTTTTCAGGACAGCCC
>JAZSJT010000020.1:0-17055 GCA_045534425.1 Acutalibacteraceae bacterium
CGACTGCACATATTCGGGTAATTCAGCCGAGGCACGGCCAACAAGCTCCTGCTCGGTAAGGCCGGCTTCATCCAGTGTGATTATTGCTTCATCGGGATATGAAAGATAAGAGAAATCAAAGTTTTCGCTGTCCGGATAAACTGTTCCGGGACAGAAAAGATTAGAGAAAAAAACTGAAAGTGTGGTAAAAACGGTAAAAAGAAATTTAATAAAGCCTTGCATTGAATTGTCTCCTGAAATTATTTGTTATTATTTTGTGTTTTTTATTATATAGGAAATTGCTCGCGTTGTGAGCAATTTGCATATAACAAAAACACCTTTTCGCCCCCAAGATTGGGGGCCGGGGGGTTGAAGCATAATGCTTTTTTATAGCATAAAACACAAAAAACGCAGTTTTTTGTCATTTTTTAAGTATATATATGTATAAAAGGGTTTCTTGAAGACTTCAAAGCTTCAGAAACCCCTTTGTTTATCTTGTTTTATGCGGTCTGCACTTTTTTCAGATTTCATCTAATGAATTCATTTTAAGAAAATCCTTCAGCCTGATGTGCGTTACCGTGCTTGTTGAATAATCAAGCTCATCATTTGTTATTATAAGCTTTTTTATAAATTCATCTGCGCCTTTAAAAGCTTCAAATTCTCTTGTATAGGCTTTGTCTTCTGCAACAGAATATGCAACCTGAATAAAATATTTTTTATTTCCCTTTTGTGCAAGAAAGTCTATTTCTCTTCCGTTGTTGTTATATACATAGACATTATAGTCCATATATATAAGCTCGTTATATACAATATTTTCAAGGTTATGGGTAAGATCATATCTGTTATCCATACATCTTAATGAATTGAATGCTACATCTGCGTCATAAATTTTGGTATAGAAATTCAGTTCCCTTTTTGTCTTTGTTGAATACTGTCTTACGGATTCGATTATATAGGCTTTCTCAAGATAGGAAAGGTATTTCATTATTGTGTTTACAGAACAGCTTTCATATTCTTTTTTTACATAGTCGCGAATGGATTTTGCAGAAAAGATTTTTCCGTTTGAACGCAGTACAAAATTAACAAGATTTTTGAATAACTGATCCTTTTTTATTTTATATCTTTGTAATAAGTCATTGATAATTATAGTGTCATCGAGATCGCTGAGATATCTGCGCTGTGCCTCCTCAGAGGAAAATTCAAACCGCTTCGGAAAGCCTCCCCATACGAGATAGTCGGTAATGCTTACCTCTTTCCCGAGCTCTTCAGCATATTCGGTTATTTCTTTATAAACAAAGGGTCTTACTCTGAAGGCAACATATCTGCCGCTGAGCTCTTTTGTGAATTCACCCGATAAAAGCTTTGAATTTGAGCCTGTAATGAATACAGAATAATCGTACAGCCGCAGTGTTTTACAAGCCTCCTGCCAGCCGTCGAGAAGCTGAATTTCATCGAAAAACAAATAACATTTTCCTTCTTTTCTGTTTTCCTCTATATAATCTGTCAGCTGTTCGCCATTTGTGATTTTTGCAGTGATTCTTCTGTCTTCAAAATTGAGATAAATAATATTTTCTGTTTTCTCACGGATTTCTTCCATTATTTGTTCGAGAATAATGGTTTTTCCCGAACGGCGGATTCCGGTTATTCTTTTAATGAGATCTGAATCATAAAAATCCCGTATCCTTTCGAGATAACGCTCTCTTTTTATCATAAAAACCACCTCTATGCTATTATTGTACTGAAAACTTTTGCTGAAAAATGAAAAAGTTTTCACTGCGATTCGGTTTTTATGGTGTATTATATTTTCTTGTGATATTAGTTTTCATTCAAATGTTAATTATATCACAAAACGGACTACAAACTTACCCCTTAAGGTAAGTTTGTAGTCCGTTTTCTTTTAGGGCTGTTTTTTTACAGCTCATTTTCATTTTTATAAATCTTTGTTTTTCATTTCTGCTATTGTTATCAACCGTTTTAAGTTGTTAATGCTGTCGATTGCTAAAGAATAGTATTTACCGTCTAATTCCATTATTGCATTATATATATCCTGATTGAGCTCGTCGTTGTTTTGAATTCCCAATAGCAGGTAATCAGCTGAGACATTCAGAAGCTTACACATATTTTGCATTGTGACAAGTGACATACCTCTTTGACCGCATTCAATATAACCGAGAAATAAAGTAGAGATATCGATAGCATTAATAAATTAATTATTTGTTCTTATTATTTACAAATTGAGCAGCAGCATATCTTGAATGAACATTCAGCTTTCTGTAAATTTTCTTTGTATAGTCGTTTACGGTATGCTCCGAAATAAACAGAGCCTTTGCAATTTCCGAATTACTGTAACCGCATCCGATAAGGTCAAGAACCTCCAGCTCTCTTTTCGTAAGTGTTTTAAGTATATCGTTCATCTCTTCATCCTCCGGCAGCCGTGTAGTTTCATTTTCATCGGAAATAATATCTGCTTCCGGTAAATCTGAGCTTTCTTTTCCTGTATCGGTATCGGGTATTTTTCTTTTAAAGGTATACATAAAATACGGCTCAATCTGTAAATAGATAATTACAAGAATTACCATTATAATGCCGTAGGCAAGATTCAGCATTGAAGGAATATCGCGGAAGACTTCAACCATTGTGCTCTGAACAAGCACCGCAACAAGTGCAAGACCGATAGTGACCGGAGTGAGGTATTTTGACGGGTATGATTTCATCATCATAACACAGTAAAGGGGAATCATCTGGCAGGGAACCATACCGATGCCGATAAGAACACAGGACACATAAGAAAGCGCAGGTATATAGGCTGCCGCGTACATCAGCAAAAAGCCTACTCCTCCGAGAGCCATTGAAACGGAAATTGAACGGAAGGGATGTACGTTTAGTTTTTTATAAAGGACATATATCAGTATGCTGGCAGCGGCATCCGTAAAATATGTAACAAAAACACCGTGGGGTACTTCACTCGATATTGACGGGCCCGAAACTGCCATAAGAGCAGAGATGAAAATAAGAATATACATTCCTGAAAGCAGCTTTTTAGGTGCGGTAAAATTATCTTTTTTTCTGACGTATTCCGGAAAGCTGTCCTTGGTTGCCGGAATACTGAAATAGAATACGGAAAGAAAAATCAGCGCGAAAACCGTAACGATACGGAAAACGGGGAAGGTTATGGGAAGAAAATCGTTCTGCACGACGGAAATCAAAGCAAGAGAAACACCGTACGCAACCGTAAGATGTCTTATTGCAGCCTTTTCGGAAAAGAAATTTACTATAAGGAAGGTTTCAAAGCCAATCATTGTACAGCAGATGAATATGTGCGCGTATATAAGAAGTCTCAGTATAGCTTCTTCAAGAGGAAGGAATAAGCAGAAAATTGTTGCAAGGGCGGCTATTGTGCATATTCTTCCTGCAATAACCACTTTTTTCGGAATTATGAGCATAAGGAGAATTGAGACTATATAGGCAGCGGCAATAAGCGTTGCAATATTATCCATTGATATAGGGAGCGGAGTTCTTCCGTCAATGTTAAGTGCCGGCCCCATAAAGTATATAAATCCCATTTGCCAGAAGCAAAACATAGAAAAACACAGCAGCTGCCACAGCGGCGGGTCAAGTCTTTTCTGTTGATTTCTTAATAACAGTGAATTGCTCATAATTATCCTCTCTTTTCTTATAAAAACTGCAAATTTGGGTAGTAAACCTAAAAACCCCTTGAATAAGGGATAGAAATACCCCGTTTTTTCTTATATAATCCGGGTGTAAACGAATTTTTGTTGTTTACCTGTTGCAGACTTTCTTTTTTCTTTATTACTTTATTGTAACAAAGAAAAAGTAAAAGTTCAATCCCGATTAAGTTTTTACCCGTTCGGGTAGAAAAACTACCCATGTCGACTGAAGAAAAGGAGTGATACCGATGGACGGAATAACGGATGAAAAGTTACATTTTTTTGATTATGTGGCATTGGTAAAACAGGAGTTTTTCTTGCTTCAGAAAAAACATCCGGAACTTGCTGCTTTGTCGCATAGGGAATTAGAGGTGTTTTTTGCTCTGTTATCAGATAAAACACAGACACAGATAGCAGAACAATTATTTGTTTCACCGTCTGCAATTCATTTTCATACTAAAAATATATACAAAAAACTGAATATTTCCAGCAGAAAACAGTTGCTTATTAAGTATAAAGACATATAAAGGAGGTTTTTGATTATGGGTTTTTTAGAGCGCGCTATAAGAAAAGGCATCAGCGACGGAATCGGAAAGGCAGTGGGCAGTGCAATTGCTCAGGCGATTGAACCAAAGGCAACCGAGTTTGCAAATCGTGCAGCAGAACGTCTTGACAGTGTTTCAGGCAGCAGAAGTGAAAGTTCTGCAAATTTTGGCGGTCTTGAATCTGCATTTTCCAATTTTGAGAGAGCCGCTCAGGATTTTGCAACGAAACAGGCGGAGAACCTAAAAATCTGCCCGGCATGCGGCAATACTGCTTCGGCTGAACAGAAATTCTGTCAGTCCTGCGGAGCGGCATTGCCCGATCAAACGGTAGCACAGGCGGCAGTGTGTACATCCTGTGGAAAGCAAAACAGCATCGGAGTGAAATTTTGCATTGAATGTGGTGCTAAACTTCCTTCAGCGATAATGGAAGAAGAAAACAATGCCCGTAAGAGAGCCGCTGTTTTAGCACAGTGGCAGGAAAAACTTCCGCAGTATCCCGTATGGGAGTTTGAAGGTGAAAATCTTTATATTGACGAATATGACGGATATACCGTTTTCGGCGCCGATTTCAAAGGTGATTCCTACGGTGCAAGAAATGCTTTTGAGCAGTACCGCAGCCTTGCTAAGCAAAACGGATTTCGCCCTGCCGGACAGTATCCGTCCGATGAGCATCTTTACAAAATGGTTGAAGGAAAATGCCTTCATATTGATTTTGAGCATTGCTTTGAGAGCGGAAGTGATCAGGTGTATCTGGGATTTATGACAGGTGAACCTGCAGGAGGATTCAACTATACCAAGCCTGAACCCAAAAAGCCCGTAGGCTTAAAGGATTTATTTAATTTTTGATTATTAAAGGAGGAAACAACAATGACTTACTGTTCAAAATGTGCAACAACACTTGAAGACGGATTGAAATTCTGTCCCGCTTGCGGAGAAGCTGTGATAGCTAAGCCTGCTGCTTCCCCCGTTGATACAGCTTCTTCCAACGAGGATGCTGTTGGTGAAAAGCTTAAACTGCTTAATGACACAAAGGATGAAACGGAGGGCTTTGATAAAGCGGATATTGAAAAGAACAAAATAATGGCTGTTCTTGCCTATATTATTTTCCTTATTCCCCTTATTGCCGCAAAGGAGTCACCCTTTGCAAGATTCCACACAAATCAGGGATTGCTTCTTGTTATTGCTGCTGTAATTTTATCTGTCATTGCTGCAATTCCCGTCATCGGTTGGATAATTGCTCCCGTTATCGGTATTGCTGTAACCGTGCTTGCAGTTATCGGTATATTGAATGCTCTTAACGGCAAAGCAAAAGAGCTTCCCTTAATAGGAAAATTCAGGATTCTTAAGTGAGGCTCCTCAGCAATTCTAAGAAAGGAAAAAACAGATTATGAAAAAGACGCTATTGGTAATATTTTCCGTTTTAATGCTTATTGCCGTGCTTGCGGTGTCGTCATCGGCTTATACCGTTGACGGTGAAACGAGCTTGCCCATACCCACGCAGGCCCCCGAAATATATTATATATCGAATGATGCCCGAGATAACGGAGATCAGGTATTTGCGAACTATATCAATTCCGAAGAAATTATAGAAATGTCAAGGGAAGTATCAGTGCTTGGTGAAAAAGCGTATCTTAAAAAACACGGCTTCAATATAAGCACTGAGGAAGATTCCTGGGATTATGCTTCAATTGAAACTTATGTTCAGTTTGCTTATTCCTTCGATAATGTAAACTGGATAAATGACAGTGACTATGCGGATTACGACGATACCGGCTGGCTTCCCACCAGTATATATGATTACGACAGCCACAAGTATACATATTATGGTCTGCCTAATACATCCTGCTCATTCGACTGGTTTGATTATAAAACTATTTTTGATCTTGCAATGTTTTACGAGTGGAATTTCAGCAACCATGCACAGCTTGCTTCAAATATGACTCAGGGAAAAGCCTTCAGAACAAATGTAAATGATGAGGATACAGGCTACAGCGTAAACTTCAACAATGAAACTCTTTATGTTAAAGCCAGGTACCGTCTGTGGTATTATACCAGCGTTGACGGTGTGGGAAGAAGCTACAATGTATTTTATTCTCCCTGGTCTGAGACTGTTTCCTACAACAATACCTCCAAGGGGCTTACCTATGAAATGCCTGTTGAAGGAAATATCAATGAGGCTCCTGTGATTAAGCATATCAGGACAAGAAAATCAGGCGATTCATCATACTACCTTATATCAATAAACTATCCCGATACATTATTAAGAGCCGGTGCAGCCGCTGATGCTGCTTACCATAATTATGATGATGAGTATGAGATTTTCCTTGATGATGATTACTACTGGGACAGAAATGTACAGTATGAATTCAGGGTGAATGACGGTCAGTGGTATGAATATACAACCACATGGCCCGGTAATTCTGATTATGAATTTGCTAATTATTGGATATCCGAATTCTTTGAGGATGAAGGAATTGCCTATGAGCAGGGCGATACCGTTTATCTTCGTGCAAGAGTTATTATCGGTGATTATGATTACGGTGACTACGGCAAAACTCCCAACGAGGACACCTATTGGGTATCGCAGTACAGTGAGCCCATTGTAATTCCCCTTGACGGATATTACAGGATCAATTATGACCTTAACGGCGGTGAATTTGATTACGGTGCTGATATTTTATGGCAGTTTACCGAAGAATCAACCGTTGTAATTGACCTTACAAGTGCCGATTATACTCCCACCCGTTACGGCTATAAATTTGAGGGTTGGTACACAACCGAGGATTTCAAGGACGGCACAAAGGTAACAAGCATTGATACGACTGCTGAAACGAACCACAAGATTTATGCAAAATGGTCTGCAACGGAATATAATGTAACCTATGTTCCCGGTACTAAGAGATATGTATATAATTACAATCCTTCCCTTGTAACAACCTATATGGATAACGAGGTGCTTGAAGACCCCTCCTGCTCGGGACTTACCTTCCTCGGCTGGTATACAACTCCCGATTTCAAGGAAAGCTCCAAAGTTACGGAAATCAAGTGCTCTCAGCTTACAGGTGATATAACACTTTATATGAAGTGGAATATTCCCACATATACTATTACTTATGTGCTTAACGGCGGAACAAATGCCCCCGGCAATCCCACAAGCTTTACCGTTGATATTGAGGATGAAGAAGACTATATCAATATAAAGGCCCCCACAATGAAGGGTATGCTTTTTGACGGCTGGTATTATTACGATGATTTCACAGGGGCGCTTACAAAGACCGATAACGGCTACAATATGCACCGCTACGGACATAATATTACTCTTTATGCAAAATGGATAAAGGGCAGATATGCCATAAATTATATTCAGCCGAATGCTCTTAAAAATGTGTATAATCCCAATCCTGTACAATATACCTACGGTGATACCGTAACTCTACGCGACCTTTCAGCAACGGGATATGTATTTAACGGTTGGTATCTTGATAAAAACTTTAATACAAAAGGCAATTCAATAAAAGCGACGGATGAGGGCGCAAGAACCTTCTATGCAAAGTGGACAGAAAATGTTTACAATATAGTTTATGTTCACGATACAATTGCCGCACTTACTCCTCCTGCAAATAAAATCAATAACAGCAATCCCGCTACAAGAAAATATACTCAGAAGGTAACTCTTACCGCACCCTACACGGGAGATGGAATATTTGAGTTTATGGGTTGGTATAGTAATGTTAATTTCCAGGGGGATAAAATAACAGAGATCCCGGCAAACCGGGCTGAGCATACAACATTATATGCAAAATGGTTTGTATATCAGTGGGGTGACGTTGACCTTGACGGCAAGGTAACTGCTGCAGACGCCCGAATTGCTCTCAGACATTCTGTTTCGCTTGAGAAAATTACAGGTAAAGCTTTTTATTGGGCTGATGTCAACTATGAAGACAATAAAATTACAGCGGCAGACGCAAGAACTATTCTTAGAATGTCAGTAAACTTGGATACAGTTGCTTCTTTGGGACTTCCGTCTGTGCCTCCGATGCTTAATAAATAATGTAAAATTAAGGGGCTGTAAAAAAACAGTCTGAATAAAAAAAGAACTACAAGTCTATCAAAAAGGATAGGCTTGTAGTCTTTTTTGTGATATTTAAGAAAATCAGTTTTCAACAAATTAACAACATAAAAAATCATCCGAGACTCACAATATCGTGAATCTCGGATTTTTCAGGCTGTTTTTTACAGCCCCTTGGTTTTTTTTGTTATGTTATTTGTTTATAGTTTCTTCGATTTCTCTTTTTATAACATCAAGCTCGTGCTTTATTCTGTCGAAGAAATTCTTTATCATTCTGAAGAATCTGATGAAGCAGTTTTCGGTCTGTACCTCGGGCTCTTCGCCGCCGCCCATATAACAGCCGATATTCACTGAACTGATCTCATTTCCGTAAAAGTCTGTCTTCAGTCCGTCTTCTACCTTAATGCCCTTGCCGATAAGAGGAGAGTTTACTGCAAGCTTATATGCATCAATTCCCTCGCCGCCCGTGAATGCGGGGAGAGTATTGAGAGAGAGCAGGTCGCAGCCGGGGTTGAGCGTGTTGTAATAGCAGTTATTTCTGTAGGTGTTCTTTCCCTCAATTTCGTCCTCAAGGTCGAAGTTTATAACCTCACCCTCCATAGGTATGATGATGTTATTTGCAACGAAGCTGTTAAGAAGATTATAGAAATGGAATTCACCGCAGTTGATTATGGTGTTATTATAGAATTTCAGTCCGTCCTCGCCGTTGCCCGATGCTATTGAGCTTCTGCCCTTGTTGTCGTTTACGGAAAGACAGTATCTTACCGTGTTATTTCTCTGGGGATCGTCCTTTGCATTATTGACGACGAATCTCATATTATCGTGGGAATAGATATACTGATATGTGCAGTTGTTTGTGCCCGAGTCAAAGTCAACCGTCATTCCGTCGCCGAAATTCTTCTGACCTGCAATTTCGCAGTACTGGATGGTGCTGTTTTCCGAGCCCCAGAACCACATAGCGGCTGTGAAATAGAGAATGTCGCCGTTCTCGTCAACACCCTCGCCCTGACAGGTATTGATGGCACGGCAGTTTGTAACGAGAGCACCGTCGCATATGCCTACGATTACAGCCTCTGCATCCATTTCGTGGAAATAACAGCCCTCAATGAGAAGCCCCTCATTATAGATGGGATCCTTTTCGTCATCATCGCACCAAGGATTTTGCTGATCATTCCAGGAGCCCCATATCATAAAGCCGTTTGCACTGTCATAGACCTCGCAGTTTCTTATTGTAAGGTCAGTTACGGGATAACGGGAATTTGCGGGAAGTCCCTTTACCATAACAGCTGCACGGGCGGGAGCCGCACCGCGGGACTGATCATCTCTTCCCGTTACCTTGCCGTTGGGAAGACCGTAGAAATATACATTGTCTATTGTGATTCCGACGCTTTCCTTGTTGATGGTATCTATCCAGATTCCGCCGCCGTTAGGAGCGGTAATGCTTATATCACAAACCGTGATATAAGAGCAGTCAATAAAGGTGAATATCTCCTCGTGAAGGTCTGTGCAAAGCACGGGTCTTTCGCTCTCGCCAGGAGGAAATTACAAAGGGAGCATCCTTTGTGCCCTGAATATCCTGAAGAGTTACGGCACATTCATATGTTCCGCCCCGTCTGAAAAGAACGGTATCTCCGGCTCCCAGTTTATCGGCTGTAAAGCCTCCGAGATCCCTCCAGGCTTCCTCCGGTGAGCGTCCCGAATTGCCGTTGTCACCGTCTATGGAGTCGATATAATAGGTGTTGCCCGAAGCCGAAACTGCCGATAAGGGCAGTGCGGTGACAAGCATCATAATACAAAGAATAAGACTGGTTATCTTTTTCATGAAAATTCCCCTTTACGATGTGTTAAAAATAAAATAACACATTATAAAGGGGATGTTAATTTTATTAAATACTTATTTTACTATATTTCCCGATTTGTCTATCTTAACTACCTGCTCGGTTTCATCTTTTACAAATGTTATTTCCCAAAGTCCTGTTTTTGTGTTATATTCAGAAATTTGTCTTTTATATTCACCGGTGCTTTGCTTTGATGCAATTTCCACCGCCTCGGTGCGAAAAATTATTCCGTTTGCAATGCGAAGAGTTGAGAAAATTGCTCTCATATCCTCGCCGTGTGTTCTCCACCAGCTTATGTCTGCATTGTTTTTTATTACGTAATAGCCGGGGGTATCTTCAAAAACAATATAGTCAAATGTAGGATTGCCGTCATATATACCCATATGGGCAGGGTAGGTATTTATTCTGGTTTCTTTTGTGGTAAGTCCTGTTCCGCACACTCCGAAGAAATCGGAAAATTCAATGGTTACGGTGCTTTCCGGGGAGCCGTAGTGATAAAGGCTGATGCCGAAGCTGCCGTCAGCACCACTGTTTTCGGTATATCTCCAGTCATCGGGAAGAGAAAGGGAAATATTGCCGACGTCATTTCCGATTTCAACGGGGGTGATTTTCCCTATTGCCTTGCTGCCGTTGAAAAACAGCTTGAATTCCGTGTCAGCAACATCACTTTTTTTTAGTTCAATTATAATTCTGTGATATGCCATATCACAGGTGCCCACCTCGGGAGCTATGGTGTTTATATAAACATTGGTGCAGCTTCCGCTTTTAAGCACTTCCTTTACTTCGTGTGTGTTTGAGCCGCTTCCTTCTTCAATGTGAGCCACAAAAAGAATATTTTCGTTGAAGAATGCATCATCATATTTTTTTACTGCATCAAGGAAATCCTCATTAATTCCCCGTGTATCATCCTTGCAGTAATTGTCAAGCCCCACTGTGCTTTCTAAAACTGTAAACATCGGAAAGGTGAGAAAACCGCCGGGAGCGGGGACGGGTGTTCCCGTTCTTATAAACTGTGCCTTGAAGCTGATATTTTCTGCCTTGCCGTCAAAATCTTCTGCTATCCATCCGAGAGCTTTCATTGAAGAAACCACATCAGGGGAAATATCAGAGATGCTGCCTTCTCCCGTTTTTTTACAGAAATAAACACCTGTTGATGCAGGATAGCTTTCAGCAATGCCGTCGTGTATAACAAAAATTTTATCGCCGCTTTTTAGCTCGGGAAGAATATTTTTCTCGGCATCACGGGAATAAAGTCTTATAGGGGTGTTTTCTCTCACAAGAAAACAGGTGCCGTTTTCGCTGATAAGTACACTTCCGGTGCTGACGGAAATACTGCTGTGCTCGGAAAGCAAAGCGGCGGCACCGATGCCGACAACAAAAACAGCAAGGATTATTGAAACCGTAATAATAATTTTCTTTTTCACGAAAATCACATCCTTTCATATATTTAGACGCAAAAAAAACTCATTTGTTGCACTTTTTATGAAAATTTTTCAAAAAATCATAGTAAATTGACAACAGAAAAACTTTTGACAATATTTTCTTTTGATGCTATTATATAATTAACCTATTAAGAAAGGAAGATATTAAATTATGCTCAGTATTTTTTATTCGGTTATTGCAGGTATTGCATCTCTTTTTATGATGCTTTACGGTGTTATCGGCGGTCTCAATAATTTTGATACCATTTCAAAGTATAAAGAAAATGTTGCCGCTTTCGAGCCTTATGAAAATACCATTGAAACAGCAGTTCCCCAGACCGATATCTATAATGTTATAAAGGAACATTTTGAAGGTGAGCTTCCCGCAGGTAAGCTTGTTAAGAAGGCTATTGTTCTCGGTTATGATGGCTGCCGTGCAGATGTGCTTCATCTTGCCGAAGAGGATGGTGCCATTGCAAAGCTTATTACAAGCGGCGGTAAGGCATATGTTGCTTATTGCGGCGGCGTGAATTATCCTTATTTCAACAAGCAGGCAACCTCAACAGCTCCCGGCTGGTGCTCCATTCTCACAGGTCAGTGGGCAGATGTAACGGGTGTTTCCGATAACGGAATTCCCAAGTCGAACGACAACCTCACACTTCTCACTACTCTTGTAGAAGGCAAGGAAGCAGATGAGTCCGCTTTCTATGTATCATGGAACGGTCATTTTATAGGTGATGATTCTACTTATATCAATGAAAAGACATATTGCGAGAACAAGAACCTCAATGTTCATTTTGTTGATGCCGATGATGATGAGGGTACCTTCAAAAATACTCTCAACGATGTAAAGAGCCTTAATTGCTCCGATTTCATTTTTACAATCTTTGAGCACACAGACCACGAAGGTCACGGTTCGGGCTTTGATATTGAAAATGAAGCTTATCTGAACGGCTTTTATGAGGAAGAAGCATTGAGTGCCGAGATTATTGATGCTATTGAATCAAGACTTACATACGGTATTGAGGACTGGCTTATTGTCATTACATCCGACCATGGCGGCTTCAACACCGGTCACGGTGCATTCACAATTCAGGAAAGAATGACATTTTATGTTGTGAAATAAATGATAAGTGCTTGCAAAAAAATCAACCTCAGACAGAAAAGTCTGAGGTTAGTTTTTTTGTGCAGAAGCTTTTTCTTATGCTTCTGCCTCGCCTTCATCTTTCTTTGCAAGGAATGTGAAGATAGTACCCATAATCATAATGAGCCAATCAAGAATAACTCTGATGGGGCCGGGAAGCATATCCATAAGAAAAACTCCTTTCATAATTTCTGTAAGATTATTATATAGTAAGTTTTTCTCTTTGTCAATTATAAATTATGATATTGTGAGCTGTCTTGACGGGGGAGCGGTTACCGCTTTTTCGGGCATATTGAGTACGAGTACTCCGTTTTCGTATTTTGCGGAAATATTTTCAGTGTCAATTCCCGAAACATCAAAACTTCTTTCGTATGAGCCGTATGAACGCTCAATTCTTACGAAGCTGTCCTTCTTCTCATTGTCTTCGCTTTCACTGTGTCGTTCTGCCTTGATTGTGAGAATGTCGCCTTCAATATTAACGGAGATGTCCTTTTTGTCAACACCGGGAAGGTCTGCTTCAAGCACAAAGCCCGAATCAGTCTTTCTGATATCTGTTCTGAAGGGCTTTATCTGTGCTTTTTCGGAGAAAAAGGGTTCGTTGAAGAAGGCTCTTGCAAGAGAATCCATTTCTCTGAAGGGATTGAATAAAGAACGGGAATAATTCATAGGGATAATTTCAAACATTGTTTTTTCCTCCAATTTATGATATATTATAGTTTGTGATTTTTCAGGGAAGTTATTCACGGAAGAAGCCTGTCACCTTAAAACTTTTGCCTCAAGGGACTTCCTCGCTCTTCCCTGCATCTATAATATACACATAAATTGTTGTATCGAAATGATATTTGTGTGGCTAAATTGTAAATATTAGCACTCTTCATAAGAGAGTGCTAATATTTTATGGCAGATTAACGCCAAAACATCTTAAAGTTAGGAAGTAGGAGAAAATTGAAGCAGAATTTTATTCTCTGCAGGAGGAAGCCTCGGTTATCGAGGTATGTTTTGAGGGCAGAGGAATTGGCGGATTGACTTTGCTTTATTCAGGGGCTTATCGCAGTAACTTTAGTTTGGGGTGTAATTCGGATTTTTTTTGTTAAAAATTCCGGACAGTAAATTACACTGCCCGGAAATATTAATTGATTAAAATTAAAGTGCCGTATTTTAATAAATATAAGGCTTCAGTGAAAATCAAAAGTCCCTGATTTTCCGACATCCGACCTTAACGATTAACCTTGCCTTTTACGGTTACTGCCATAAGCATCATAGCGGGAGCTTTTCTGAGTTTCATTAGCTTGCTATCAAAAAGACAGTATTTTATATTATATATAACGGAAGAAAAAAAACGGTGTTTTGTCAAGAAAAATTACAACAGCAGGTCCAAAGAGGAGTATGAAATATCAGATGAAAAACAGAGAGACTGCTTAACAAGAGTCTCTCTGAAAAATTTTCTGATAATTAATATTCAACCTTGAATGTCTGATGGAAGAGAAGACCTACTTCGCAGTTCTGAATCTTTACAACGAAAGCGGCTGTAACCTGATCGAAGTGAAGAATACAGGGGCTCTTGAGCTCAAGGTCTGTCATTCTGCCTGTTGCTTTGTCGATTTTTGCAGTTGCAGTTGCTGTTGCATACCATGAATGAAGACCGTCAAACTTAATGAGACTTCCTGCTGCACCCGATACATCTTCTGTGCGGAGAAGGGGAGCGAATGAGCCTGCAGAGCCTGTTAAGGGAGCAGAGTCTTCCTCGTATTTATCGTCTGTTCCTGTTGAATAGAGAACCACTTCATAATATGTTCCCTTGTCTGCACAGGTTGCATTTGAAAGAAGAGCGGGATCTATGTTGATTGAGGTTGAGCCTACGGGTGCGATTTCGGAAAGACTTACAGAGAGAGGATCTTTGTTTTCAACCATAAACTGTGTCATAAGTGTCTGAGCAATTCCCTTGAGTGTGTCATTGCCGTTTACATTCACGATATCGTTGTAGTTTGATGTATAGTCATATGTTCTTGTAATAGATTTTGCTTCAGCCATCTTGTTATAAGCATCGCTGTAAAGCTTTGCGATTTCTGCCTTTGTTGAGGGGATGCCGGAATTCTGTTCGGGAGCCTGAGTTGTTGCTTCTGTATTTGCCTGAGGAGCGGTGGTGGCTTCAGTTGAAGGAGTCTGCTGTGCAGCAGTTGTCTGCTCCTGAATGGGAGCGGCAGTTGTCTGTTCCTGAACGGAAGCAGTTGTTGTCTGTTCGGGAATTGTGCTGTCCCCCTGTGTGCCGGTTGAAACGGTTCCCACGGGAATTACAAGTTCAATTGTAGTACATGCTGTGCAGGAGAATACAATAACTGCACACACAACAAGTGCAAGAAGCTTTTTGATTTTCATTTTAATACCTCCGTAATTGTTGACATTAAATCTAATATATAATAGTGTTTTATTATTATTTTGTCAATAGATAAATTGTTAATTTTGACTTCGCAGTGAATTTTAATTCTTGTACACTATATAAAATACTTGATTTTTTTAAGTTCACATTATATAATATCTATATATGTACCGAAAGGATGATGATTATGAAAAAAATTCTTGCAATTGTTCTCGCGGTGATTACGGTATTTTCCTGTTTTTCTCTTGCTGTTTTTGCTGCAGATGATGTCTATACCAAGTCATATTTTGTAAGTGTTGCTCCCGATTGTCAGGACAGACTTGCTCTCACAAGTGTTTCCGGCACAAATTATGTTATTGAAGGCGGAACTTTCAAGTTTACCGTTGAAGCAGTAAACGGTTATGTTTTTGATCAGACGACCGTTCTCAAGGTTGCAAACACTCACTATGAGGTTGATGTGATTCTTGGGGTTGAAAGTGAATACGGCTATATCATTGAACCCGATGCAAACGGTGTTTACACCATTGAAAATGTTAGTGAGGACCTCTATATTTATGCTGCAAATCTTGAAAAGGCCTCTTTTGCAGACCTCAAGGATTTCCTTATGAATATGTTCTACTTCTTTATTGACGTAATCAAGTGGTTCTTCGGGCTTAAATAAAATGACTGCGGTGTTTCCATAACGGAAATGCCGCTTTTTTCAATGTGTTATATATGTTATACAAAAAAAACTTCCCAAATTCCGTCAATTTATCAAAAAATTGTCTTGCAAACCAATATAATCTTTTGTTATAATATTTAGGACTTAATGCGGCTTGCTGCCGTTTTTAAGATAAAGAAGTAAATAAACGGCTGTGAAAACGGCTGTATAAAAATTTGGAGGAATAAAAATGAGCAAAAAATTCGTTTATTTGTTCAGAGAAGGCGACGCTTCCATGCGTGAGCTTCTCGGCGGTAAGGGTGCTAACCTTGCTGAAATGACTAAGATCGGTTTACCTGTTCCCCAGGGCTTCACAATCACAACAGAAGCTTGCACACAGTACTATGAGGACGGCAGAAAGATCAATGATGAAATTCAGGCTGAAATCATGGAATACATTGTTAAGATGGAAGAAATCACCGGCAAGAAGTTCGGCGACCTTGAAAAGCCCCTTCTTGTTTCAGTTCGTTCAGGTGCACGTGCTTCCATGCCCGGTATGATGGACACAATCCTCAACCTCGGTCTTAACGAAGAGGTTGTAGAGGTTATGGCTGCAAAGTCAGGCAATGCTCGTTGGGCATATGACTGCTACAGAAGATTTATCCAGATGTACTCCGACGTTGTTATGGAAGTCGGCAAGAAGTACTTTGAAGAGCTCATTGACAAGATGAAGGAAGAAAAGGGCGTTACACAGGACGTTGACCTTACAGCTGAAGACCTCAAGGAGCTCGCTGCTCAGTTCAAGGCTGAATACAAGTCCAAGATCGGCAAGGATTTCCCCTCCGATCCCAAAGAACAGCTTATGGGTGCTGTTGAAGCTGTTTTCCGTTCATGGGACAACCCCCGTGCAAACGTTTACAGAAGAGACAACGATATTCCTTATTCTTGGGGTACTGCTGTTAACGTTCAGGCTATGGCTTTCGGTAACATGGGTGACAACTGCGGTACAGGTGTTGCTTTCACTCGTGATCCCGCTACAGGCGAAAAGGGCCTTATGGGTGAATTCCTCACAAATGCACAGGGTGAAGACGTTGTTGCAGGTGTTCGTACTCCCATGCCCATAGCAGAAATGGCTGAAAAGTTCCCCGAAGCATTCGAGGAATTCAATAAAGTTTGTGCAATTCTTGAAGACCACTACAGAGATATGCAGGATATGGAATTTACTGTTGAAGACGGTAAACTCTATATGCTTCAGACAAGAAACGGTAAGAGAACCGCTAAGGCTGCTCTCAAGATCGCTTGTGACCTCGTTGACGAAGGCATGATCGACGAAAAGAAGGCAGTTGCTATGATCGATCCCAGAAACCTTGACAC
>JAZSJT010000111.1:0-2557 GCA_045534425.1 Acutalibacteraceae bacterium
AGGAAGTTTATTGCCTGACGTTCATGTTGGCTATGTTAGAAAAGGTATTGTGTCTGTTCTTACGGATATGGGTACTTCCGGTGGAAGGCTCCGCGGCGTTAATAATCCGACGCTTTGGAAAGATTTTATGTGGAGATCTACACATCTTATGTCCGAGGTCGGCAAACGGATTGTTGAACTTCGATACGGAAAAGCTCCTGATCATTCATATTATGTGGGTGCCTCTACCGGTGGGAATCAAGGTCTTTGCATGGTGCAAAAATATCCGTATGATTTTGATAGCGTTATCGTTGGTGTTCCTGCAAGCAACCGTGTATTCCTTCATGCTTATATGCTTTGGACTCATAATCATCTTCGCAAACCTGACGGAAGAGTTATGTTTACCTCTGAGGAAGTTCCCCTGATTACTGATGCTGCTACAAAATTCTTCCAATTAAATGGTGACGGAGAACCCGGCGACGGCTTTATTTCGTATCCTTATTGTGGAAAAGATACCATTGCGAAGTTTTTGGATTTCCTTAAAAAAGAGCAGCCGGAGTTTTCAGAAGAACAGATAGAAGCTCTTCATGCGGTTTATGAAGGTCCTAAAGATCCTGTTACCGGAAGACAAATATATAACGGTATGCCAATTGGCTCGGAAATATATTCTTGCGGTATACTTGACCATCAAAAAGAAGAAGCTCCTTTCTTTGATCCTTTTAACTGGGTCTTCGGTGCTGATTATACGGGTTATGAATTTGATTTTCATGATGACCTTGAAAAATTCAGCGACTGTCTTTCCGGAGAGCTTAATGCAAATGATCCGGATATTTCCGAATTTGTTTCTCATGGAGGAAAACTTATAGAGTTTTCTGCAAGTTCTGACCCCTGTGTTCCTTATCCAGATGCGATGAGATATTGTGAGCGTGTCCAGGAAAAATTCGGTGGTTACGAAAAGACGAAGGATTTTTATCGTTGGTTCTTATTCCCCGGTATGGATCACGGCGGTGGCGGCAGAGGCACTAATACTATTCGTGGAATCGATGCCGGTGATGGGGATTGGCTCGATATTCTTCGCCGTTGGTACGAAGAGGGAAAAGCTCCCGAACATCTTACCGCAGCACGTTATGAAAACGGAGAACTTAAGTTTGCACGAAAGGTATATCCGTATGGCTCTGAAAAATTCCCCTTGATGGAGCATGTTGATACTTGTGATGAGTATTATTTGATTAAAAAATAGTAATCAGAATTATTATAAGACTGATTTGATAATTGAGTAACAGATAATAAATGCGGATATGTGTTTGTCCGCATTTATTTTTTGTAACGGCTTAATTTGATGTGAAAGAATGGTTTGATAGGGTGTTTTTCTAAATAAAAAGATTTTTCTCATAAGAAAATTTTTCATAAGGAAAATATCAATTATTTTGCCACTTATCCTTAAAAGTGATTACTATTAGGTGTGTCATTTTTTTAAATGTGATTAAATATGATTTTATATGTGTAAAATAACTAAAACATGGTGTAATAAAACGGAATAAAACTATACATAATAAACAAAGTTTCGGGCGATTTGGGAAAAAAGGGGTATTTTGAACTCAAATTTTCCGCGTGGTTGTGCGGAAAAATGAGGTTTTTGGGGCTCAAAAACTTTTTTTGAAAAAGGGGTTGACAAATCGGATTTTTTGTGGTATAATATTTGAGCGCTAAACGAGAGAGCAAAAAACAACAGCGAACTCCGAGAGAACAGAGAGTCGGTTGTACAAGCTGAAGAGTAAAACGCGAAACTGAACCTTGAAAATTAGATAGTGATAAATACCCTGTTAATTACATTCACAATCACGGTGAATGAAAGACGAATGAGAAGAAAACTCAGCTGAGAGATCAGCGAAAAATTACGGAAAACGAACCAGATAAAAACTTGTCTGGGGCGAACGATCAATAATGACGTTAAAGTGAGAATGAGTTCTCACTTATAAATATCTTAATTGAGAGTTTGATCCTGGCTCAGGATGAACGCTGGCGGCGTGCCTAACACATGCAAGTCGAACGGAGTTTAGAAGAAGCTTGCTTTAGATAAACTTAGTGGCGGACGGGTGAGTAACGTGTGAGCAATCTGCCTCTGTGAGGGGGATAACACAGGGAAACCTGTGCTAATACCGCATAATATATTTTAGTCGCATGACTTTAATATCAAAGGAGCAATCCGCATAGAGATGAGCTCGCATCTGATTAGATAGTTGGTGAGGTAACGGCCCACCAAGTCTGCGATCAGTAGCCGGACTGAGAGGTTGAACGGCCACATTGGAACTGAGAGACGGTCCAGACTCCTACGGGAGGCAGCAGTGGGGAATATTGGGCAATGGGCGAAAGCCTGACCCAGCAACGCCGCGTGAGGGAAGAAGGTCTTCGGATTGTAAACCTTTGTCTTATGGGACGATAATGACGGTACCATAGGAGGAAGCCACGACTAACTACGTGCCAGCAGTCGCGGTAATACGTAGGTGGCGAGCGTTATCCGGAATTATTGGGTGTAAAGGGTGCGTAGGCGGGATGTAAAGTCAGATGTGAAATGCCG
>JAZSJT010000007.1:0-2293 GCA_045534425.1 Acutalibacteraceae bacterium
CAGTACCCCAGAGTTATGAACGCGGCGGCAGGCACAAAATTCACAGTAGGCGATTTCATTGCATTCGGTAATTTCGGCTATAACACCGAAAGACTTGCAAATATAATACTCGGTCTTCCCGTGGGAAAAGATACCGACACACTTCCCAAACGTCTCACGGACGAAGAGCAGGTACCCGGCGACAAGAGAACCAAGGTGCCCCTTGATAAGATGAAAGGTGTTTATTATGCAATGCGAGGCTGGAAGGACGGTGCTCCCACAATGAAAACACTCAAAAAAATCGGCGTGCGAATCCCTGACTGTATAAAGGAGGTATATCCTTATGGTAAAGGTTAAGATTTTCGGAGTGCTCCGTTCCACAACGGGACTTTCCGAGCACAATACATATGCAAAAACCGTGAACGGCATATTTGAGGAAATTTCCGAAATTATGGAAAAAAGATATTATGAAGACCTGAAAAAACAAGCGGAAGATACTTCCGAATATAAGAAAAAAAGAAATGCCGCCCTCACTCCGCACAAAGAGCTTAAATTCAAAGATGCAATCGTCTATGTTGACGGAGAAAGATGCATGAGAAAAGGCAAAAAGCTCCCCGAAAGCGGCGAAGTGTGGCTTCTCTCCCCCGCAGCAGGCGGATGAATTAAAGCAAGAATCAAAAAGCAAACAGTGAAAAGGTATCTGCACATCAAAATTTCAGCAGATACCTTTTTACATAAATTAACTTTTTGTGAATTTTTCAGATTAGGTATTGAAAATGCTGTTATTTTAGTGTATCATATTTATGATTGTTAAATAATTAACAAGTTTTTCGGATAAATAAACGGGTTTCCGTAAAAATAAAGGAGATTTGCTATGCAGAGATTTACTTTACCCAGAGACATTTACCACGGCAAGGGTGCTCTTGAAGTGCTCAAGACACTCAAAGGCAAAAAAGCTATAGTTTGTGTCGGAGGCGGCTCAATGAAGAAGTTCGGCTTCCTCGATAAGGCTATAGCATATCTTGAAGAAGCAGGTATGGAAGTTAAGCTCTTTGAAGGCATTGAGCCCGATCCCTCTGTAACAACAGTTATGAAGGGTGCAGAGGTTATGGCAGAGTTTCAGCCCGACTGGATTGTTGCAATCGGCGGCGGCTCACCCATTGATGCGGCAAAGGCTATGTGGATAAAATATGAATATCCTGAAATCACATTCCCCGAAATGTGCAAGGTTTTCGGTATTCCCGAGCTTCGTCAGAAGGCTCATTTCTGTGCAGTTTCCTCAACCTCCGGCACAGCAACCGAAGTTACTGCTTTCTCTGTTATCACAGACTATGAAAAGGGCATCAAATATCCTCTTGCAGACTTCCAAATTACTCCCGATGTTGCTATCGTTGATCCTGAGCTTGCTCAAACTATGCCCAAGAAGCTTGTTGCTCACACCGGTATGGACGCTCTCACACACGCAGTTGAAGCATATGTTTCCACAGCAAACAGCGA
Source organism: Acutalibacteraceae bacterium (assembly GCA_045534425.1). GTDB lineage: Bacteria > Bacillota > Clostridia > Oscillospirales > Acutalibacteraceae > RUG806. The sequence continues at coordinate 1,477 of JAZSJT010000007.1, forward strand.
TTTCACAGATCCCCTTGCTCTTCACGCAATCAAGCTCATTAAGGATCACCTTGTAAAGTCCTATAACGGCGATATGAATTCCCGTGCAGTTATGCACAATGCTCAGTGCCTTGCAGGTGAAGCATTCTCAAATGCACTTTTAGGTATCGTTCATTCTATGGCTCACAAGACAGGTGCAGCATTCGACGATTTCGGTGCACACATCATCCACGGTGCAGCAAACGCTATGTATCTTCCCAAGGTTATCGCATATAACGCAAAGAACGAAACCGCTGAAAAGAGATATGCTGAAATCGCAGACCACATCGCTCTCGGCGGAAACACAGCTGCTGAAAAAACAGCAGCACTTATAAAGTTTGTAAGAGATCTCAACGATGCTCTTAACATTCCCCAGTGTATCAAGAACTACGGTGCAGACAGCTACTTTGCCGAACAGGGCTTCGTTCCCGAAGAGGTATTCCTCGAAAGACTTCCCGAAATTGCAAAGAACGCAGTAGGCGACGCCTGCACAGGCTCTAACCCCAGAAGCATCGATCCCGCACAGATGGAAGCTCTCCTCAAGTGCTGCTACTACGACACGGAAGTAGATTTCTAAAAAATACGGAACATAAACCGTCAACTATCGACAAAGGGGCTGTATCAAAACATCGTAAGCAGATGTTGTTGATGCAGCCTCTGAAATTTTAATTATCAACATCAATTCTGTGGTTATTATTCACATTGTTGATAACTTTTGCCATAGCAAAGCTGAGGTTCTTTGAGAACCCCGGCTTTCTTTTATTCAATTTCTAATATCTATGCTGATTTTGGCTCAAAT
>JAZSJT010000003.1:0-3240 GCA_045534425.1 Acutalibacteraceae bacterium
AGATAGACTATGTTGCTGTTTTCATTCACGGTGTATTCGGTTTTCATCTGTTCAAAGAGTACGTCATTTTCCGTGTAAGGCACGGAATAAATTCCGTAGCCGCCTGTGATTTCGGAGGTATCTACCCTGATTTCAGTGGGATAAATGCGGTTATCAAAGGTGAAATAAAGCTTGTCAGAAAAAAGTGCATTATCAAAGCTGAAATTGAAATTATTCATTAATTCTGTTGAATATGAGTATCCATGCTCTGTTTTTACAATGGTTTCATTTCTGATGTCGTTTTCATATGGCGGAATTTTTATATAGTCCTGAAGCTTATTTATAAATCCCACGCCTCTTTCGGAAGAAATGTCAGAGAATGAATAGCCTGCCTTGTCATCAATCTCGGAATATGAATAGGAAAGATTAAAGCCCGGAAGATACAGATTAGGCTTTATGGGGTAATAATCGAAATAATCCGCCATTCTTATATACAGCGTTTTTTTGTCCCCCGTATCCGACAGATTACTTTTCATATCTTCTTTTTCCCGTTTTATATCATCGTTTATATATGCGAGATCTAAACTGTTAAAATGCCACACATCAATGCCGTAATTGTTGTAGCCGTAAAACCGTTCTTCTGTTTTCTGAAAACGCAGTGTTGTTGAGGTTTCTGAAGGCGGTGTGAAATTCACGCTCCAGTTGAGCATTCCGCTGTGAGTGATTTCCATATCAACACTTATATTATCGAGATAGCTTCTGTCTCCCGTTTCTTCGGTGAGAACAAATTCAACTGCCTTTCCCTGCTGATATATTTCTTTTGCCGTAAAGGCGGTGAGAAAAAGGCTAAAAATCAGAAATGCAGTAAAAAGGGCAAGAGTTTTTCTCATTTCTATTCATCCTCTCCGGTCATTGAATTGAGTGCTTTGCTCACTCTGTCTCCTTCATAGTTATAGGTTTCCTTGATAAAGGACATAAGAGTTTTATTCTCTTCAATAAGGTCGTCAACATATCTGTCGCCGATTATTTTTCCTTCGCTTATAAGAATTGCTCTTCCCACAAAATCCGATACCTCTTCAATAAGGTGGGTGGATAAAAGCACGGTTTCCTTGTCTTCAAGAATACCCGAAAGCACCTTATAAAAATCCTCACGGTTGAAAACATCGTTGCCTGCAAAGGGCTCATCCATAAGAATATAATCTGCCCCCTGTGAAAGAGCAAGTATTACCTCAAACTGGTTTTTCTGTCCCGTGGAAAAGGTTCTCAAGGGCTTATTTTTCGGCAGAGAAAAGAATTCCATAAGGCCCGAAAATCTCTTTTCGTTAAAGGTGGGGAAATGCTCTTTATAAAACTCATAGTGCCCCATTGGAGTGAGCGTGGGGAAGAATGAATGCTCACTTGTGGCAAAGGAAATTTTTCCGATGTTTTTATGATTTATTTTTTCACCGTCAAGAGTTATATTGCCGTCAAAACGGATAAAATTCAGAATACATTTCATAAGCGTAGTTTTTCCCGCACCGTTTTCTCCGAAAAGACCTATAATTTCACCGCGGGGAAGCTCTAAAGAAACCGAATCCAAGGCCTTTTTGCTGCCGTATCTTTTTGTAACATTTTCTGTTTTAATCATTTTTTGCACCTCCGTTTTATAAATGGATTTCGGGAAGAAAAAGAATGAATATGGCGGCACAGACTGCAAATAAAACTCCTATGGCAACAAGGGAAATGAGAATTGTCAGAAAAGGAATTAAAGCACATCTTTTTATCAGCTCTTTTCTTCCCACACGAAGCATTGTATATATGCTTTTTGCTCCCTGAAAGTGATATGTGTAATTATTAATGGCTATTATTAAAAGAATGATAAAGAAGAAGGGGAATAAAGAGAAGCAGTTTTCAATAAGCCCCTCAAAATCATGGAGATAGTGATATCCCTTTTCGCTTATAAATCGTTTTCCGGCATCATCATAGTAATAAAGAGACTGCAAGGCTGAAACAAATTTACTTACAAATATAAGAAGTGACATAACGGAGCAAAAAACAAAGCCTCCGATTACACTGATTTTTATGCCGTCTGCATTTTTCCCTGCAGGGAGATTTTTTTCAAAGAAAGCATCTGTTTTTTTACTCATACTGCTCCTCCTTTGTGAAAACTGCCGCTATGGTGCAGACAATAAGAATTACAGCCACCACAATATCAAAAACATCACTGATAAATATACTCATATCCGAACCTCTTGCAAAAGCACGGAAGCAGACTAATACGGAAAAATATGCACCGAACCATTGGCTGTTCCTGTTTGCATAAAAAGAATCTGCTGAAAGGTTTACTGCTGTTGCGAGGATTAAAAGTATGTTTCGTGTGAGCCTTAAAATATCTCTTCCTGTAAAAATATTATGAAAAAGCTCATAACGATAAAGTGACATATAAGCCGCCTGTGAGGAGAAATAGTTTTCGGGGAAAAGCTTAATAACAGCAGAAGCTATAAAGAAATACAGCACCACCGAGAGCATTAAGAACATAAGGAGAATAAGAGTATTGTAAAGTGCACGGATTAAAAACACTGTTTTTTCCTTAATAAGAAGTCTTTTCAGTGTGTAATTTATTGAAGACACCGATTTTTTTCTCGTTTTCATCAGAAAGCCTGCCATAAAGGCAAATGTCAGACCAAAGCACAAGGGTAAAAACTTATCGAAAAGGCTTTCTGTAGTTACAACGGGCGTTTTTGTCAGGTCAACATAGCTTGCAGAAATAATGCACAGTGCCCCTTGTATAAGAAAGGATAAAATCCATAAAAGGATAATTTTTCTGAAGCTTTCTCTTGCAGCTAAATAAAACACCGACAGATATTTTTTCATTGCTTCCACCTCATTCCCAGTTATTCTTTATAAGCTTTGCCGCCGTTTCGGCATCAAGCCCCATTTGTTTAAGAGAGGCTACAATATTTTTTATATCCTCAAAAAGAAGGTCATCCTTAATTTTTTCAATGGTCGGGTAATCAACGCATATCACGCTTTTTGCCCCTGCTCTTGAACATATAAGCCCTTCCTCCTCAAGAATTGAAAAGGCTTTCTGCACCGTATTGGGGTTGAGTCCTAAAAGAGCGGAGAGGTATCTTCTTGAGGGAAGCTCTTCACCGTTTTTAACGGTTCCCGCCACAAGTCCCCTTTTTATAAAAAGAATAATCTGCATATATATGGGCAGAACACCGTCTGCAACAAAAGACTCAAAAGAAATCAACCCGAACACCTCCAAACTGTATTAGT
>JAZSJT010000058.1:0-27724 GCA_045534425.1 Acutalibacteraceae bacterium
TGCTATGCAGCCGTTTATGAAAGCTATAGCTACGAGGTAAACAGTGACAATTCAATAACCATTACAAGCTTTAACAGCTTCCACATTTCAGACGTTACCGTGCCAGACTCTATTGACGGCAAGCCTGTTACCGCTATTGGTGACAATGCCTTCAAGGGAAAATCATCGCTTAAAACGGTTAAAATTCCCGATAGTGTTGTTTCAATAGGCAGTTACGCCTTTTACAGCTGCAAAAAGCTTACCTCGGTAACACTCGGCAGCAACGTAAAAACCTTAGGCATCAGTTGCTTTAACCTTTGCGAAGCACTTACGGGCATCAGCTTAAAAAACGTAGAATCAATTGGTGAATTTGCTTTTTACGGCTGTGAAAAGCTTACCTCGCTTAATTGCGGTAACGCTCTTACGGAAATCCCTAAAAGAGCATTTTCTGATTGCGAGCTTTTAAGCAACATCACCTTCCCGAAGCTTTCACTAACCGCAATTGGCGACTATGCCTTTGCAAACTGCATAAGCATTACGTCGCTTGCCCTACCTAACTCTGTAAAGAGCATAGGTCTCAGTGCATTTTCAAATAATGCGGCATTAGAAAGCGTAACTCTTCCGCGCGGTTCTTTAACAATTGGCAGCTATGCTTTTGAGAATTGCCCGTTGCTGCTTAACGTTACAATTCCGCAAAATACTGTTTCGGTGGGCAGATATGCCTTTGCCACAAGAGACGACAACGTATTTTCACACGTGCAAGGCTTCAGCTTTTCCTGCTATTCAACCTGCGCCTCCGCTATTGTTTATTCCTCTGAGGCAGGTGTTGACCCTTACCTTATAGATTTAGGCAAAGCCGTAAAATTCGGTGACGTAAACGGCGACGACAAGGTAACAACCGAAGATGCCCGCATTGTGTTAAAGGCACACGCAAAGCTTGACGTTTTAGATGAAAGCAGAGCGTATTACATAGACGTAAATTTAGATGGCATTTGTGACAGTGCAGATGCGAGAATCATTTTACGCAAGGCAATAATGCAGGAAACACCTCCTAAAACAGAAGAAACCGAAAAATAAATTATGGTAAAAAACAAAATCATCCTACCACTTAGCCGAGTGTTCGTAAGGACACCCGGCAGTTTTATTCGCCTTGCGGCGAGTGATATTGCTTCGCAGTTTTATTGTGCTTTGCACAGTGTTATTGTCTTTCAGACAGTTTTATGCGAATAAAATAACACTGAAGCCGTGAGGCTTCAATATCACTTTTGATTTATCAAAAATATAACTGCAAATTTTAATTTGCAATAACACTTATACACACCGAAAAAAATTGTTTTCAGATTGGCTTAATTGCTTTCAAAGTATATAATCTACTATGACACTTTCAGACTGAAAGTGTCAGTTTTCTGTCAAAAAAATGCGAGACACCTTGTAAAAAGTGTCTCACAACGTATGACTATTTATTTCTGTCCTTTGTAACCCCCCTGCTTCGGGAGAGCAATTTTTTACGGGTTATTTACATTTATAATCTTATATGCAATTTCTTTAAGCTGCTTTCTTGAAGAAACTCCGAGCTTACCGTAAATGTTCTTATTGTGATATTTAAGGGTGTTTTCGGTTATATCAAGAAGCGTGAGAATATCTTTAGTTGACTTTCCTTCGATATAATAATCATATATTTTCCGCTCGGTGTTTGTAAGAAGTCCCAGTCCGTAAGAAAAAGTCTTATATTCGTCTGTTTCAAAAAATGAAGCAGCTTTATTTTCATCATATTCGGCGGGTTGCTCCGCCAAAACGGCTTCGTCAGCTTTTTCCGTTAATATTTCTTTAACCCTTTCTGCTACCGAAGCTACTTGTTTTGTTTGCCTTTCACTTTCCTGCATAAGAAAGCATAAAAGCAGAAGAAAAACTTCTGTTACAACATAGGAAACGGAAAGTATTTCAAAATCAATTTTAACGAACTGTTCAAGAAGCCATACCGTTATATTTATAAAAACCGAAAAAATAAGAACTGCGGTCTGAACGGTGCTGTCTATCTTCCTTCTGAAGGTTTTTACGATGATAAAAATTATCATCGTCGAAAAATATATCAACAGATAAAAAAGGTACAGTATATGCAAAGGCCCGTAAACCTTATCCAACATCGCAACACCGTTTACGGTGATAAGGCTAACCTCCTTGTAGTAAATATCGAGGTAACCGGGACTTGCCGCAATAAGAAAAACAATAACGCCGACACAAATAAGAAAACCTGTGAGAAGCTTTCCGTATTTTGTTTTCGTCACCTCAAGTATAATCATAAGTATGGACATCGGCAGAAAAACCGAGCCGAGATATGAAATTCGGTTTGCAAGAAGAGCTTCATCCAATGTTTTTGAAATTGCCAATGAAAAATATCCGATATTCACAATCAGCACGGAGATAAACAAAAGCATAAACCACGGGCTTTTCTTTCTTACCCCGAAAATATACACAAGAAATACGGAAACGGACAACAGCGCAGTTACGCCGTAAACCACAGCCGTACTCCCTGCCTTTTCACTTGTAGAGGTGAAGCCCGTCAGCACAAAAAAGCCTGACAGAACTTCAAGAATTGGAAACATTCTTTTCATCATAAACACTCCAAGAGCCGCAAAATACGGCATCCCACACCTTTTCCCACACTAATTCTTATTAATTTCAGATTTTCCCACACTTATTTTATCATCCGGTGTGGTGACATAAAAATACTCAATGCCTTAAAATAAGGACAGAATATAACGATTATTATGGGATTATTGCAACCTGATTCTGTAGTTTTCTGTTATTTTCAATATAACAAATTTTTATGTTCAGGTCAAGTGCAAAGACCTGACAAAAAAAGGAGCGAGCAAAATGAACAAACAAAAATCGGCAGTAAAAATCTTTTCAGTGCTTCTGTGCCTGTTGATGCTTGTGGGAATCTGTCCCGATTTTGAGGTTCTTACCTCAGCGGCAACTCCGACAAAAGTATTTTCAATAGCCATTGCTGACATTGAAAAGCCCCGCCCCGGAGCAACTCCCGACTACAATGCAACTTATGACGTTCACTGTAACAAAACAACACGATTTGATAAGGACGCACAGCTGATAAACGGAATCAGCTGGACATACAAGCAGGTAAACACACCGAAGACATTGAAAAACACCGATAAATTCACGGAAAATGTTCAGTATACCGTTACAATTATAGTCAATGCAAAGAACGGCTTTGAATTCGATGCTGCAGATAACTATACTCCAAGGGTTACTGCCTATGTAAACGGCAAAAGAGCAAATGTCCAGAGAATCAGCGGCTATAATGTCAAAGACACAATTCTCATTTCATACACCTTCGGTGCATGTGAATACTTTACGATAAATACGGTAAGAATTACCGATGTAAAAATACCCAAGATGGGCGAACAGGTAAGCTTCGACGCAACTCCCGCCGGTACAGGTTATACGGTTTCAACCATAAGCTGGCATGACGATACTGCAAACAAGACACTTAATGCAGGGGATATATTCCAGGCAAATCACAAATATACCCTCGAAATATATGTCCGTGCCAATGTCGGCAACAAACTTAAGACCGACGAAGATGACCTGCCCGATTTTACCGCACAAATCAACAATGTTGATGCACAGCTCATATATGCCGACACAAACGGCGGCATAGCGGCGGGAATACGTATAAGCTACTCCACAGATTCTGTGATATCAAAGATTTCGGTCAGCGATATTGAAATTCCCAAGGCAGGCAGCCGCGCTGATTACACCTGTAAAATTGACGGAATCGGCTATGAGCTTGACACATACGGCATAGACTGGACAAAGAACGGCGGCTACGGCTCGGAGCTTCCCGTAGCAGAAGCCTTCGCGGCAAATGAGTCTTATGAGCTTAAGGTATGGCTTAAGGCAAAGGACGGCTTCAGCTTCATAACAAACAATCACGATGAGGTTATTGCCGAGGTAAAAATAAACGGTCAGCCGGCTTCGGTTTACTTTAACGCAACAAACAAGGACTGTCAGATAACTTATGTGTATACGGTACCTGCCGATATCACATCCGTTGATATTACAGGTCTTACCGAACCCTTCGCAGGCGGAACTGCAGATATGACTGCAGCATCCTCGTTCAGCGGCTATGAAATCACAGACATTGAGTGGACTGATACAACCTATGGCTACGGCAATTACATTTACAACATTACGAGCTTCTCCGAGGGCAGAGAATATACTGCCAACATAACTCTTAAAACCGTAGAAAATAACAGCTTCCGACTTGATCCCGACTACGATATACCCGATATTACCGCTAAAATCAACAATAAGATTGCCGGTGTCTACAGTGACGGCGGCAGAGATGAAGCAATAATTTATTACAGATTCAAAACTCCCGTTGAGGTAGTAACCGTTACGGGACTTACCGAGCCTGTGGCAGGTCAGACACCCGATATGACAGCCGAAAGCACAAAGGCAGGCTATGAGATAAAAAAGATAGAATGGTTTGACAATTCCGTCACCCCCGCAGCAAAGCTTTCCGAAACAGACAAGTTCGTTGCAGGGCACAACTACACCGTACAGATAACTCTTTATGCCTGTGATGATTTTATTTTCAACGTTGAAGGCGGCTATCAGGAAATCACAGGCACAATTAACGGCTTGGATGCTATTGAATACGGCTCACACGAATACGGCACTGCTGTCATCGGCTATAAATTTACTGTTCCAGCCCCCCACACTCATACCCCCTCCGGCTGGAAATCGGACGCAAACGGACACTGGAAAGAATGCACCGACAACACCTGTAAGGCTGTTACTGAAAAGAAAGCAGCTCACGAAGACAAGAACGGCGACGAAAAGTGCGATATCTGCAGTTATCCTATGCCCAAGCCTGCTGTAAAAGAACTTCTTCTTAAAACCGGTTGTGTATTTACAGTTTCTCACAATGATAAAACAGTCATTATTCCTGCCGGAACAAAGATTTCTGATGTAAAAGCAAACATCCTCAATGAAAAATATGCAGTTCTCACAAAAGACGGAAAAGCTGCAGAAAATACTGCACTTACGGGCACCGGAATGAAAATTCAGGTACTCGGAAAGGACAACAGCGTGCTTTCAACCTATAAGGTTATCGTTCTTTATGACACAGACGGTAACGGTGTTATTCAGGCGGGTGACGCAAGACTTACCCTTCGTGCCTCCGTCGGTCTTGAAGACATCAAGAATGAATATCTCACCGCTTCCGACATCAACAAAACAGGAAAGCTTGAAGCAGCAGATGCAAGAAGCATACTCCGAAAATCCGTCGGACTTGAAGATTAAAAGAATTAAAAGAAAAGGAGAATAAACCATGGGACTTTTTGACAAAAAATTCTGCGATATATGCGGTGACAAAATAGGACTTTTAGGCAACAGAAAGCTTGAAGACGGCAATATGTGTAAAGAGTGTGCAAAGAAGCTGTCACCGTTTTTCAGTGACAGAAGAAGCTCTACCGTTGAAGAAATAAAACAGCAGCTTATGTACAGAGAACAAAACAGACAGTATCTCAAAAGCTTCTCACCCGACCGTGTTTTAGGTGATGACAAAAAGTTTTTCATTGACTCCTCAAAGGGTGCATTCGTAATTTCAAGAAGAGGGCAGAATGATTGGGATGAAGAAAACCCCGATATCATTTCAATTTCTGCAGTGAACAGCTGTAATCTGAGAATTGATCAGGATGAAGAAGAGCTGTATTATGAAAATGCAAACGGCGAAAGCATGAGCTATAATCCCCCTCGATATAGCTATACATATACCTTCGTGCTTGAATTCAATGTAAACAACCCCTATTTTGATGATTTTGAAGTTACACTCAACAACACGGAAGTTGAAATGAACACCCCCGATTATATGAATTTGCAGCAGCTTGCGATGAATATTATGTCTAATGTTGCCCCGGGAAAATTCACCGCACCGCAAATGAACAATATGTATCAGAATAATATGGGATATAATCCGGTACAGGGCAATATATTCGGCGGAAATATGAATAATTTCAACCAGCCTCAGATGAACCCTTACGCACAGCCCGTAAATCCTTATCAGCAGCAAAATAATGCTTATAACCCCTATATAACACAGCCACCTGTTCAGCCGCAGACTCAACAGGGAATGTTCGGTAATCAGCCAACTGGCTACCCTTCTTTCCAACAGAATAACCTCAATCAAGCTCCTGTTATGAATAGCGGCAATTGGTTTTGTTCTGTGTGCGGAGCCTCCAACAAAGGAAATTTCTGCTGTAACTGCGGAATGAAAAAAGCCTGACAATCACATTAATCTTACATCCGATTTGCACCAATATGCAGATCGGATGCTTTTTTTGCAAGCAAATCAACTAAAGTATTGATTTGTTTTTTCTGTAATACTATAATTTAAATAACAGACTTTTTCTAAAATTATTTCAGCTTATGCAGGAGACAAGCAAATGAAGAATTATACATTGTTTTACACAAAACAGACACCGTTCAGGAATGATGATTTATCTTTAAGGGACCACCGAAAATGCAATATTCCCGAAGACGGTTGGGAAAGATGGTCGCTTCCCATAGGTAACGGCCATATGGGAATAAATGTTTTCGGAAGAACCGACGAAGAAAGGCTTCTTATCACCGAAAACAGTCTTTCAAATCCCTGTTCCTACTGCGATGACTATCCCGGCGGTGCGGCAGGACTGAGCAATTTCGGCAGTTTTTATCTCTCTTTCGGGCATAAAAGAGTTAAGGCTTATTCACGTTCTCTTAATCTTAACTCTGCACTGTGTAAAACCGAATACTTTTATAAGGGTGTAAAATATGCAAGAGAACATTTCGCCTCTTATCCCGACAACTGTTTTGTTACAAAAATATCAGCCGACAAAAACGAGAATGTTTCTTTTACATTAAGAAGTGAAGTTTCTCTTAACCGCCCCTATCTTTTTAAAGAGGGGGACGGAATGGGAAAAAGTGCGGATATTTTTACGGAAGAGGACACTCTTGTAATAACAGGCAAGATGGATTATTATAACATTCTTTTTGAAGGAAGAATGAAGGTAATTCCCACAGGCGGCAGTATAATCACCGAAAAAGACACCATTACCGTCAAAAACTGTGACAGCGTCATACTTATATTTACCTGCGGCACGAACTATAAAAGCGAAAGCAAGGTATTCACAGAAAAAGATCCGAAAAAAAAGCTTGAAGGCTTTCCTCATCCTCACGAAAAAGTGGTAAAAACCCTTAAAAACGCATCCGCTTTTTCATATGAGGAGCTTCTGAAAAGACACATTGAGGATTATTCCGCTCTTTTCGGGGGAGCTGACATTTCTCTTACGGATAAATGTGTTCGCATTCCTACTGATAAGCTTCTTAAAGAGTACAGACGAAGAAATCATACAGCTTACACGGAAGAGCTTGTTTTCCAATACGGAAGATATCTTCTCATTTCTTCATCCCGCCCCGGCGGAAGACCTGCAAATCTTCAGGGAATATGGAATCGCTATGATTCATCGCCGTGGTCTTCGGGCTATTGGCACAACATAAATGTGCAGATGAACTACTGGCCCTCCTTCAACACAAATCTGCACGAATGTTTTCTTCCGTACACAGAATATTTCAATGCATATAAACCTCTTGCAAAAGAACACGCAGACGAATATATAAAAAATTATTTCCCCGAGAAACACGGCGAAAATAACGGCATGGCAATAGCAACAGGCGGCTGGCTTTACGATATGGAGCCGCTTCCCGATCCGCAAACAGGTCACTCGGGAGCAGGCACGGGTGCATTCACCGTGAAGCTCTTTGATGATTTCTATGAATTCACAAAAGACCTTGATTTTCTTGAAAATACGGGCTTTGAGGCACTTTACGAAATGTCTGTGCTTCTTTCGAAAATCCTTGAGGAACAAGAAGACGGAACACTTCTTTCAAAGTATTCAGCATCTCCCGAGCAGTGCCACAATGATAAATATTATCATACAAAGGGCTGTGCCTTCGACCAGCAGATGATTTATCAGTGCTTCAAGGATACGGTAAAGGCGGCAGAAATACTCGGAAAAACTGACAGCTTTACAGAATATCTCAAAGAAAGCCTCAATAAGCTCTCCCCTGTTCAGATAGGGCTTTCGGGACAGATTAAAGAATTCAGAGAAGAAAACTATTACGGTGACATCGGAGAAAAGAAGCACCGTCATATTTCACACCTTGTGGGACTTTATCCCGGTGATATAATTACAAGTAAAAATGATAAATTTATAAAAGCTGCCGAGGTTACACTCAACAAAAGAGGCGACAAATCAACGGGCTGGTCTACTGCACATAAGCTCAATTTATGGGCAAGAACAAAAAACGGCAACCGTGCTTATGACCTTGTAAAAATGGCAATTTCAAAGTGTATGGCAACAAATCTCTGGGATTTACATCCCCCGTTCCAAATCGACGGCAATTTCGGCTTCACTGCAGGAGTTGCCGAAATGCTCATTCAAAGCCACGAAGGCTTTATTGAAATCATCCCCTGTCTTCCCGATAACTGGCAGACGGGCTCATTCAAAGGTCTTACGGCAAGAGGCGGCTTCACCGTTGATGCAAAATGGGAAAACGGCAAGCTCACCGAAATTACCGTTCTTTCAAATGCGGGCGAGCACCTTAAAATAAATACGGAAAAAGCCTTTATTGAAGCTGATACCGAAAAAGGGAATGTTTATAAATACAGCTTCTGATTTTTATACAGATAAAACAAAAGATTTTTGAACAGTTTTTTTACTTTTTGTATTGATTTTTCTTTTCTTTTTGCATATAGTAGATTTACAAATAAAACAAGGGGGAAGCTTTTATGAGTGATGCATTTGCTGCTGTAAGGAATTTTTTCGTTATCATTATGACTTTTATTTCGGTTATTGTTTTTTGCAACACTCCCGAAAGAGCAATAAAAGATGTGATAACCGACGAAGAAAACGTCAGAATTATGTCTTTTAATGTCAGAAGCGGTGAATACGAACCGCGTTTTCGCATTGTACCTGACCTTATCGGTGAATATATGCCCGATTCTGTGGGTATTCAGGAATGTACTTATAACTGGTACCTTACCATCAAAAGCTTTCTGCCCGAATACGGTTTTATCGGTGTAGGCAGAGATACGGGGGACCTCAGCCCAAAGTGTGGTGAGATTTCCGCTGTGCTTTACAGAAAAGATAAGTACAAGGTTGTTGACAGCGGCACCTTCTGGATTTCCGAAACACCCGAAGAGGTTTCTTTCGGATGGGATGCCGCCTGCAGACGAGTATGCACTTGGGCAATTCTTGAAAACAAGGAAACAGGTAAACGGTATGCCCACGTGAACACACACCTCGATCACGAAGGAAACTTTGCACGTATATACGGCTCAAAGCTGGTGGCTGAATTTGCACTCACTTTTGATATTCCCGCAATTCTCACGGGTGACTTCAATCTCCAAAAAGACACAGACCTTTATAACGGAATTATTGAAACAGGTCTTAAAGACACTCAGGATATTGCACAGCTTTCGGATGACGGAAAAACCTATCACGGCTATAACGGCGGTGTTGACGGAAAGCCTATTGACTTTATTTTTGTAAATAATGAAATAAACGATATTTCCACTTACAAAATCGTAAGAGATATGTACAAAGAAAAGTATTCTTCCGACCACTATCCTGTTTATGCGGATATGAAATTTTAATTGAATAAGATAAATTTTTCATCGGGTATCCTTTAGGATGCCCGATATTTTTCTGCTTAAAAATTCATCAATTTATCGTTTTTCGCAATATTTTTATTGACAAACGATAAATATTGTATTATTATGAGCTTGAGAAATATATGGAGGGTTTTATATGTACACATCAGAAAAAAGCACAAGACTCACACTTTTCATAACCTATTTTTTCTGTTTTTTACTGGTTTTAATAATGGTAGGAATAATACCCGGAATAAACTGGATTTTAGGCACGGCACAGTTTGCAAAGGTCTGCATAGCAGCATTTTACATCTGCTGTCCTGCGGCATGGACTGCACTTTTCTGTATTATAAAGCTTCTGAAAAACATCCTGAAGGATGATATTTTTTCACAAAAATCAGTAAAGCTTTTAAGAATTCTTTCGTGGTGCTGTGCATATGTTTCGGCAGTCTGCTTTGTTGTGATGTTTATATTCAGGCTGTTTTTCGTTTTCTTTCTCGGTGCAGGACTTATGACACTGATTTTAAGAGTTCTGAAAAACGTTTTTCAAAAAGCAACCGAAATAAAAGAAGAAAATGAACTTACCATATAAGAAATTGAGAGGCAGATATGAGTATCAGAATAAATCTTGACGTAATGCTTGCAAAAAGAAAAATGTCTTCGGGAGAGCTTGCAAATGCTATAGGAATAACACAGGCTAACCTTTCAATTCTGAAAACCGGAAAGGCAAAGGCGGTGCGATTTTCCACCCTTGAAAGCATATGCGAAATTCTCAACTGTCAGCCCGGAGATATTCTCGAATATGTGAAGGAGGATTAAATATGGAAGACACCGAAGGAAAATATTTTGAAGCTGCAAAAGATATCAAAATGTCGGATATTATTGAAGACGGCATCACAGATACAAAAGCTTCAGATTCAGTAAAAACAGATATAACGGATTTAATTACCGTTGCTTTTACTTTTTTCGCTATATATTTCACCGTTGCACAAAATTATGAAAACACCGTCGGATATTCAATAAGCATTGTTTATTTCCTGTTTTTCGTATTTACTGCAGGAACAGTGGTTTTTCGCGAAAAATGCTTCAGGAAAGAAGCCGTTTTCCCCTGTGTGCTTCTAATTATTGTCTATGCAAGCTTTTCACTTTTTACCGGCTATGACATATTGAGAATGCTTCTTTCCTGTTATCTTTTCGGATACACAATATGTGCTTTAAAAGGCATAAGCGTTTTTCCCGTAAAGAGTATTGAGGATGCTTTTTTTCAGTTGAGCTCTTTGTTTTTTATTCCCATAAAAAACGTATTTCTTCCACTTGCTGTGTTTTTCAGAAAAATCAAAAATTTAAGAAAAGGAAATAATAAAAAACTGATTAAGGTCGGCGGTATTCTTCTCGGATTTATTCTTGCAATTCCTGTTTTTATTGTTGTTTCAAAACTTCTTGAAGATGCAGACTTTGCCTTCCGCTATGTTTTTTCTGCATTTTCCGATAAGTTTTCTCGTATTTTGACCAAACTGACTGAAGATATCCCGTTAAATCTCGACAATCTGCTTCCCGCTTTGCTTTTAACACCCTTTGTTTTTTCATTTATCTTCTGTGCAAAACACGGCATAACAAAAAATGTAATTGATAAAAAATCAGAAAAGAATATGATAAAAAAACTGGCAGTTGTTAATTCAAGCATTGTTTTCGGTTTCTGTTCTCTTATAAGCCTCGTTTACATCATCTTCATGGTTTCACAGCTTTCTTATCTTTTTGCGGCATTTTCGGGAGAGCTGCCCTTCGGCTATTCCGTTTCAGGCTATGCAAGACAGGGCTTTTTTGAAATGAGTGCCGTTGCGGCAATAAATTTCGGACTTATTATTCTCGGAGAAATTTTCATCCGCCGTACAGAAAAAGGCGGGCTTCCCGAAATCCGGAAATATTTTTCTCTTTTCTTCTGTATTTTTACATTGCTGTTGATAATTATCGCAGCCGCTAAAATGCTGCTTTATGTCAACACCTACGGACTCACCGAAAAACGTATTGCAGTACTCATTGCGGATATTGTTCTGTTCATAACCTTTATTCTTACTGCAATAAAGCTTTTCAGAAAAAATCTGCCGAATCTTAAAACAGCTTTTTATTCGGTTGCAATTGCAGTAACTCTTCTTCTTGTTCTTCCGACGGATTCACTGGCAGCCTCCTTTAACACTCAAATGTATCTCACGGAAAGACACACGAAAATTGACACAGAACAAATAAGACACTCCGACAGTCTGTTTCTTGCCGCGTTAAACCTCAACAAACTTGCCGACAGTGACAGTACATTAACAGCAGATAATGCAAAAAAACGGTTATATGCACTCTGGCTTTGCAACAAAGACTATGTTGAAAAGCCTGCCAATATTGACTCATTTCTGTTCAAAAAATTCATTGAAAAGTACTCGGATAGAATTCAGAGCTTCTCAAGCGAATATAACAACGGTTATTTTATCGGAAGCGGTAACGCCCCCGAAACATACCTTAAAACAGAACAGAATTTTATCTCTGCAAATATTTATTTAACGCTGGATATGCCCGAATATGTAACAGCGATTAAATTTGAAAATTCACTGTTTAAAAAAGAAATTAAAAACAACGACGGCTCACCTCTCTCTTACGGTCAGAAAATTTCTGTTTATGACTGGTGCACTCTTGACGGTAACGGAGAATTTGCGGTTATAACAATATATCTCGAAAACGGAGAAGCTCATTCCTTTGAGCTTCGAAAAGACAGATTTTTTGTGAGCGAAAACACCGAAAGATGCTTTTATGTGGGAAAAACCGACTATGTCAAAGGCACAATCAAGGCTAAACCTGACGGACATATATATTTTGTCATAGGCTACTGATAAAATAACTAAAAACAATAAGTTAATTAAATTCAATAAGCTCGGTATGCATTTTTTCACCTCTGTTTAACTTTATAACACAGATGCAACAATGACTTAATATTTTGTTAATAATTTGTATATTGTTACCAAATAGCACTCTTTTATGTTGTCAATTTTCATAATTGAAGTATTAATTAATATTTATTATAATAAATTTAGGTTTATTTAACCAAATTTTCGAGAGGATGAAAAAACTATGCAGAAAAAAAGACTTTCAACAAAAGTGTTATCAGCAGTTTTATCGCTTCTGATGATACTTACGGTTATTCCCCTGGTACCGTTAGCACCAACCGCAGATGCGGCAACAACGGAATATTATTATCCCGCAGGAACAAAATTCATTAAAGATGTGGCAATTATCTATTATAAAAGTTCCGACGAAGGTTGGACTCAAATTTCAAATGCAGTCGGTGCAGGTTCAGGACTCGGTATGGCTATGCCCGGCGACCTGACACAAGGCACCGGTGGTGATTACTATATCTACATGGGTTGGACTTGGACTACTGACCCAACAGAGGCTGTAACAGGTTTCAGACTTGAATGGAATGGTGACCGTCCCAATTCAAGAACTCAGGACGGAGTTACTTGGTATCCGATAAATTCAGGTGTTCATGCATGGGTTCCTCAGCTGCATTCTGACGGACGAGTATTACTTAACACTGGTGTCAAAGGTGACTGGGGCAGAGACAAAGGTGACTCAATTGAAGTTTATATCACAAAAGACCCCGCTTTCGGTCCTCCCCTCACAGATTTATATCGAGCAAATGTCGAAGACGATTCAGCAGGAATGAACGACAAGGTAAATCAGGGCTATACATTTGTACGCTCTTTCCAAAGTGCAGAGACACTTGACGTCAACAAAGGTGCCGGCGGTAGAACACTTTACCTTATGTACAAAGCCTACACAGGATTACAAAAAGTAGATACGACCAATCTTCGTAATGCATATGCAAACACTGCAAGCTTTATCGGAAGCAGCAACTACACATCAGCATCCCTTTCTGCTCTTTCACTTGCAAGAAACGAAGCTTATGTAATTATGAATGCTTTTGATAACAACAAAGGTTATGCACAATACACACAGGCTCAAATAGATGCAGCAACAAAGAAAATCAATGATGCGGCTAATGCACTTGAAACCTATCTTTATCTTAACGGAACAACAAACGGCGGTACAGCAGATCAGACAATTACCGTAAAAATCGGAAGAAATTCCACAGCTACTGTTGATCTCAGCAAATACACAGCTACAAAACCGGGCTCTGACTTCGTTGGTTGGGCACAAAGATCCACAGCAACTCAAGGAGAAACAGGAACCGTTACGGTGGGCTTCAATGAAATGTATTATGCTCTGTTTGGAACTGAGCTTACATTGTCATTCAATTATTTGGATAAAGATGGCAATATTATCACAACTCAAAAATCCGCTTATGCGATGAACAACAAAAAAACTGCTTCAGTTACAAAGGATAATCCCAGAGCAAAAGTAACACTCGGCGACCGTGATTTTGCATTCATTGGTTGGCGAGAAGATACAACTGCAACAGGTGAAGGATTAGTTGAAAAAGACGGTTTATACACAATCAGTGTTGATGAGCCCAATGTAGTTCTTTATGCAATTTACAGTGCTGATATTACATTCACTCAAGATGTAAATAAAGGCTCACCTGAAATTGAACCTCAAATTCAGACTCAATATCTTAACATTAACAGTGAAATAACAAAATCAAAGCACGAATTCACAGTTTCTTCTGATGAACCTGTTCGTGACGGCGGTACATTCCTCGGTTGGGCAGATTCAAAAACAGCAAACACAGTACAATATTCAGCAGGACATAAATTCTTGCTTGAAGACAATCTCACTATATATGCTGCATATGATATGATGAAATGGGAAGTTGAATTCATTGGAGATAACGGTGAAATAATTGACAAACAGACTATTTCTCACGGTGATGATGCTGTATACCCCGAAGCAATTCCCACAAAGGGTTATGATACTGAATATCATTATGAATTCGCAAATTGGGATAAAACAGCTGAAGAAATTACAAATGTTAAGAATGATATCACTGTAAGTGCCGTATTCACAGCAATTGATCATGAATACACAATCACTGAAAACTATGCTCCTGACTGTCTCAATGACGGTGAAGATCACTATGCATGTAACTGCGGATATGAAAAGGATGTTGCAGTTGATGCACTCGGTCACGACGAAATTCTGAATCCCGGTCACGAAGCTACTTGTACTATGGACGGTGCAACAGACGAAAGGACCTGTGCAAGATGTCTCATTGTTCTTCAGAAAAAAGAAATCCTTCCTGCCCTCGGACACAACTATGAGCTTTCAGAAGGTAAGGAAGCAACATGTAGCGTTGGCGGTTATGAAATTTGGGTATGCACAAATAACAACAACCACAAAGAAACAAGAAATATAACAATGCCCACAGGCATACACGTAGAAAATACTAACAAAGGTTGGAGTGCAACCTGTCTTGAAAACGGCAGAACTGAAAGTACTGATTGTATACACTGCGGCGCTGTCATCAGTGAATACAGTATTATCCTTGCTGAAGGACATAAGCTTGTTACAGGTGAAGATGAAAAGTATATTGCTCCTACTTGTGAAGAAAAAGGACGCACACAGGGTAAGCATTGTTCAGTATGTAACGTAGTTATTGTTGAAACAGAAGAAATTCCCGCTCTCGGTCACGACTGGGCTGACTTTGTTGCAAAGCCTGCAACCTGCACAGAAGCAGGTTACACTGCCGGAACAAAGTGCAGATACTGTCACGAGGTTAAGGACAGCGTTGAAATTCCCGCACTTAACCACGGTGAAAACGGCTACACAGTAATAGTTCACGAAGCAACCTGTACAGAAGACGGATATACAGAATATATCTGTGACTATGATACAAAGCACAACTACAAAGAAAACGGTGAAGCAGCAACCGGTCACGAAGGCGGAACTGCAACATGTAAAGACAAGGCTATCTGCACAAAATGCGGTGAAGCTTACGGCAATACAATTGCTCACAGCTATGATTCAGTAGTATTCCCCGCAACCTGCACAAAGAAGGGT
This sequence comes from Acutalibacteraceae bacterium, assembly GCA_045534425.1. Lineage (GTDB taxonomy): Bacteria > Bacillota > Clostridia > Oscillospirales > Acutalibacteraceae > RUG806. The sequence continues at coordinate 15,698 of JAZSJT010000058.1, forward strand.
TATACAGAATTCACCTGTACCGTTTGCGGTGACTCATATCAGGGTGATGAAACTCCTCTTGCAGCTCATAAATATGATGACGGCAAAATCACAACTGCTCCCACTTGCTGTGATGCAGGCGTTAAGACATTCACCTGCATTAACTGCACAGAAGCTTCTTACACAGAAGCAGTTGCAGCAACAGGTCACACCGTAACAGATTGGACAGTTGAAGGCACAGAAGCAACAGGCTCCTGTGATGATTGCGGAGAAACAATCACTGCAAATCCCGAAGATGTCGGACTTGAGCTTCCCGAATGTGAACGCTGCGGAATGGTACACAAATACAACAGCGGTCTCTTCAAGTATAAGGGAATCTATTGCTCCATCATTTACTTCTTCCGTCAGATAGTAAACTTCTTCAAAGGCAATGCATAATTAAGCGATTGCATAATTAATAAACCTCTCAAAATTGAGCCTCTGTGCCGTTGGCACAGAGGCTTTTGAGTTATATAACTGCTTTTTGATATCTTAAAAAATTCCTTTTCTGTGAATTTCCACATTATGCACTCTTAATATATCTGCTCCCTTTTTTACAGCTCTAAGATTTGCTTCAAGTGTGGCAGCATCTCTCATTTGGGCATTTTGTTCTCCCGACAGTTCACCTATAAATCTTTTTCTTGAAAGGGCACATAATAAAGGAAGACCGTGCTTATCAATTTTTTCAAAATTCTCCAGAAGTTCAAGGTTCTGCCTTGTATTTTTTGAAAAACCGAAGCCTGCATCAAGGCATATTCTTTTTTCTTCTATTCCCTGCTCTTTTATTTTTGAAAGCATTTTATTGAAAAAAACATTCACATCATCAACAACAGACATTCGATACTGCGTTTCTTCCTCGGCACGCCTGAGCATTACTCCTCCGTGCATAATAATCCAGCCGCAGTTGTATTTTTTTATTACCTGTGCCATATCTGACAAAAAAACACCGCTTACATCATTTATAATATCCGCACCCTCAAATAAGCATTTTTCAGCAACCGCGAAACTGAATGTATCAACGGAAACGGGGATATTGAAATTTTTTATAATTTCGGGAACAATAAGCTTTAATCTGTCCCATTCCTCGTCTTCACTCACCTTTTCACTGAAAGGACGGGTTGAAACAGCCCCGACATCAATGATATCAGCACCCTCTGCAATCATTTTTTCCGTCTGCTTTAAGGCATCCTTTAAGGAAAAATACCGTCCGCCGTCGGAAAAAGAATCGGGAGTCACATTGAGTATTCCCATAATATATGTTTTATTTCCCAAAGGGAGAGAAAATCTCCCTGCTCTGAAAGCTTTCATTTTTATCACCGAAACTATAATACTTATATTTTATTAAAATTTCAAGAATTATATATAAGATACATTGAAAAAAGCATTTAAATATAGTATTATATATTATATATAAATAATAATTAACCTTATATATATGGAGGAATATTTTTATGAAGGCGATAATCAGTGTAACAGGAAAAGACAATGTCGGTATAATAGCAGGGGTGAGCACAATATGTGCTGAAAAAGGGGCAAATATTCTTGACATCACTCAAAGTGTTTTAAGTGAATATTTTGCTATGATTATGCTTGCAGATATAGATTCACTCAAAATTCCCTTTTCTGAATTTGTTGATATCCTTGCAGAATACGGAAACAGCCGTGCTTTACAAATTCAGACAATGCACGAAGACATTTTCAACACAATGCATCACATCTGAGCGAGGTTAATGAACTATGATAAATACAGCCGATATTCTTGAAACCATAAATATGATACGGCAGGAAAATCTTGATATACGAACCATCACTATGGGGATATCACTGTTTGACTGCGTGAGTGAAGATGAAAACAGGCTTCTCACAAATATATATGATAAAATTACAAGCTCCGCAGAAAACCTTGTAAAAACAGGTGAAGACATAGAAAAGAAATACGGAATACCGATAGTCAACAAAAGAGTTTCCGTAACACCCATAGCACTTATCGGCGGAAGGCATGGGAGCGATACATATGTAAAAATTGCAAGAACCCTTGATAAAGCTGCAGATACACTGGGAATTAACTTTATCGGCGGTTTTTCGGCTCTCGTTGATAAAGGCTTTACAAGGTCTTCCGAAAATCTTATCGCAGCTATCCCCGAAGCCTTGAGCACCACAGGGAAGGTTTGTTCATCGGTAAATGTTGCTACCACAAAAGCGGGTATCAATATGGATGCAATAAGACTTATGGGTAAAACTATCAAGGAAACCGCATATCTCACAAAGGATAATTATTCCATAGGATGTGCAAAGCTTGTTGTTTTTGCAAACGTTCCTCAGGATAACCCCTTTATGGCAGGTGCTTTTCACGGCATAGGCGAGCCCGAATGTGTAATAAATGTAGGAGTTTCTGGTCCCGGAGTTGTCTCCTCTGCAATTGCAAGAGCAGGCGACTGCGACCTTTCCGAGCTTGCTGATATCATAAAGAAAACCGCATTCAAGATTACGAGAGTGGGACAGCTTGTGGCTTCAGAAGCCGCCTCAAGACTCAATACACCTTTCGGTATTGTTGACCTTTCTCTTGCCCCCACACCCGCAATAGGTGACTCCGTTGCAAGAATTCTCGAAAATATGGGACTTGAATGCTGCGGTGCCCACGGCACAACGGCAGCCCTTGCTATGCTTAACGACGCAGTTAAAAAGGGCGGTGTTATGGCATCTTCTCACGTTGGCGGTCTTTCGGGTGCATTCATTCCCGTTTCGGAAGACGAGGGTATGATTGCAGCAGTAGCAAACGGCTCCCTTTCCATTGAAAAGCTTGAAGCAATGACTGCTGTCTGCTCTGTAGGACTTGATATGATTGCAATTCCCGGTGACACATCGGAAGCTGTAATCTCCGGTATTATTGCAGACGAAATCTCAATTGGTGTTGCAAACACAAAAACCACTGCTGTGAGAGTTATTCCCGCATACGGCAAAAAAGAGGGAGATACAGTTTCCTTCGGCGGACTTTTAGGTTATGCCCCCGTAATCAAGCTCAATCCCAACTCACCTGAAAAATTTATTTCCCGCGGCGGCAGAATTCCTGCTCCCATACATTCATTAAAGAACTGACAAAGGAGAATTTCTATGACTTTTATTGAAAAATTCGATTATCTCAAGAAAAAATATGCCCTCAAGGCTGACATATCAAAATTCAAGGATGAATTTATTGCGGCACAGATTACAATGTCCGACGAGGACTGCGGCGGCACATTCTATGCGGCCTTCATTGACGGTAAGCTTAATGTTGAGCCTTACGATTATCACGACAACACAGTTGCAGTAATTGTAAATTCACTTCTTCTTGAAGAATGCATCAAGGGGAAAGCCGATCCCGCAAAGGAATATCTCGGCGGAAATCTTCAGGCGTGGGGAAATCTTGACCACGCACTTCAGCTTATTGAGGTTCTCAAAGGCAAAAAGAGAGTCTGCAAGAAAAAAGAAGAGCCCAAAGAGGAAGTAGCTGAAGTAAAAATTGAAGAAAAAACCGAAGCCGCTCCTAAAAAGAGAGCCTGCAAGAAAAAGACAGATGCAGCACCGGCAAAAACAGAAGCTGTGAAGGAAGAAATCAAAACTGAGCCTGCTCCTAAAAAGAGAACCTGCAAAAAGAAAACAACTGAAAAGGAATAAAATCAATGAAATCTTCCTCTGATTTTATAAAAGCACTCACCTCGCCTGACCGCCGATTTGGCGAGGTGCCTTTTTATTGGTGGAACGGCGGTGCACTCAACAAGGAACGCCTTGCTGCACAGCTTAAAACGCTTGCCGAAAAAGGTATTAAAGGTGTTCAGATAAACTATGCCCATATAAACGGCGGCGGCGAAGATAATCTCCCTCACGGCGGGCACGGAAAAAGCATTGTCGGCACTCCCCCTCAGTTTTCGGATGAGTGGTGGGAGCTTTTCCGTTTTGCTGCAAAGGAATGTGAAAAACTCGGTCTTACAATAGGTATGGGCGACTACACTATTGCGTGGATAGGAAACGGCTATTTCACAGACAAGGTCGCAAACACCGAGGGGATGAATGCAACCGTTCTCACCTGCGAAAACAAGCTTCTTTTTTCCGGAGATGAAAACACAGCAGACGAAGATACTCTTGCCATAGTTACATATAAGGATTATGCGAAAACTGAGCCTGTTATAATTTACGAAAAAGAAAAAGGCATATTAAACCCTATATCGGGTATTGCGGATTCTTATATAATTAGAACCGAAATTGTAAAAAATTCCATAAGCCCCCTTAATTCCCGTTGCGGAGAGCTTCTCATTGATTACTATTTCGAAGAATTTTTCCGTCGCTGTCCCGATGTCAGTCCCGAAACCTTTGACTGTTTCTTTCAGGATGAACTGATGTTCGGAGTTGACACAAAATATTTATGGGATGAAAGTTTAAGACAAGGAATTAAGAAAAAGTATTCTTATGACATACTGGGATTTATTCCTCATCTTTTCTTCAATCTCGGAAACATCACTCCGAAAATCCGACTTGATTGTGCGGATGTTAAAACCGAGCTTATTGAAAGGAATTATTTTATCCCGATTTTCGAATATCACAGCTCAAGAGGTATGATATACGGCTGTGACCAATCAAGCCGAGGAAAATCTCCCGATGAGTTTTCCGATTATTTCAGAACGGTCCGTTGGTTCACTGCACCCGGAAATGACACCCCCGGAAGAGCCGCAGACCTCATTAAGGTAAAGGTCAATTCCTCAATAGCCCATCTTTACAACCGTCCGAGAGTCTGGCTTGAGGGCTATCACAGCTCCGGCTGGGGTACCACACTTGAAAGCATTACCGCTCCAACAAGCGATAACTTCATATTCGGTGCAAATCTTCTCAATCTGCACGGACTTTATTATTCCACCGACGGCGGATTTTTTGAATGGGCTCCCCCTGATTTTCATTTCAGAATGCCCTATTGGGATGATGAAAAGCACTGGCTTGATAAATATAAAAGACTTTCTGCAATTCTCACAACGGGAAAGCACCGTGCAGATGCCGCAATTTACTATCCCGTTTCCTCCTGTGACTACGGTGAAAACAGTGAAAATGCAGTTGAAACAACATTCTCTCTGGCAACACACCTTTTCAATAACGGTGTGGATTTCGATTTTATTGATTTTCAGTCAATTGAAAACGCAGTCTGTGAAGACGAGCTTCTTAAAACTGCCCAAGAGAATTACAGAGTGCTTATTTTTGCAGGAGTTGACTGTATAAGATTTTCCGCTTTAACAAAAGCAAAAGAGCTGCTTGAAGCAGGCGGAAAAGTCATTTTTTGTTCAATAACACCTTTTGCCTCCGACAACAAGGGCCTGCAGGATAAAGAGCTGAATGACCTTCTGTCAGCACTTCTGTCACACCAAAGCTGTATTCTTGCCGCAACAAACAATTCAGTGTTATCTTTTATAAATACAAAAGTAAAAAGAAGCTTTCTTCCCGATGAAAATAATTTTAATGGAAAATCCTATGTTCACACAAGAATTCACGGCGATAATACTCTTTTCTTTACAAGATATAATGAAAAAGGAAGCATCTGCCGTTTTGAAGCCACGGGAAACGCCTATCTTTTAGACACAGAAAACGGTGAAGCTATTCATCTGAGCACTGCAAAAACCATAGGTGACTTCACATATATAAAAATGCCTCTTGAAAAAGATGACGATACTCTTATCCTTTTCACAAACGACACACTCGACTATGAAAAAGAAATAAATACCCTCACCCAAGATGAAGAAACCGTAAAGAATGTCATTGAGCTTGAAAAGGACTGGGATTTTTCAATAATTCCCACTCTTGATAACACATACGGCGACTATTATTTCCCCGCAGGCGGAATGATTGGGGCACAGGCAAGATTTTTTGATGTATCAAAAGGCGGCGAGCTCCCCGAAAAATTTGAGTTTTCCTCAATTCCCTATAACCGTTCAAAAAGCATTCTCAAAATTTCAGGCGTGCAGGAAAGAAAAATTCTTTGCGATTATATTCTGTCTTCACCGGAAGTTCTGAAAGCTGAAAGCTTTACCTTTGAGGGAACAGAATATAAAATCACCTGTCCGGAGCTTGACGACAGATATTATTACGAGGCTTTTTCATACCGAGAGTCCCTTTATGAACAGGGGCACCACGGACTTAAAGGCAAGCTTTATGATGATAACTTATATTATGATGATGACTGCCTTTATTTTACATATGTATATTCTCCCGAAAACACAAATGCCGTATTGCTTACGGGAGAGCTCAAACCCGAATTTATTATTCTTAACGGAACAGCTGTTTCAGAGGGTGAAATATCTCTCAATGAAGGTAAAAATCTTTTAGTGATATCCTGTTCTTATGACAAAGACCTTGTTCCCAATTACAGAAACAATTGTGATGTAAAAAGAACATCGGTTCATATTGTTAAAGAAAATTACAGAAAAAACACCGAAAAGCTCTGTGTTTCTTCATTTTCAAACCCCGATTATTACAGATTTTCAAAAAATGCGGAAGCGTCTGATATTTTCTGCTTCCGCTTCAAAGGAGTTCCCGCACTTGAAGAATTTACGGGTAATTTCCACGGAAAGCTTTTAAGGGCATTGAATAACGGTGAAGAAATGGAAATACGCTTTGTCGGTGACGGTAATTTCGGTGCAAAAACATATAACGCAAAAGTTAAAACGGTCTGCAATACCGTTTCCGATGTAATTCTCTTCGTTGAAGCCGAAAAAGGTTATGAATATACGGGTATCATCCCCGAACCGATTAATATCATACAGGGAAAAGGTAAAATGAACTGCGGGGATTTGTGCCTTACGGGAGCACTTATGAATTTTTCCGGAAAAGCGGTTTATGAAAAATCCGTTTATACAGAGAAGCTCTATCCTGAAGAAAGCTTTTATATTGATATAGAAGATGCCGCAACCACACTCAATATTGAAATCAACGGAAAAACTGCGGCAGTATTCACGCATAAGCCTTTTTATAAGGACATCACCCCCTTTATAATAAACGGCGAAAACCACATAAAAATCACAGTTTCAAACACACTTTGCAATCACTATTCTACAATTCCCTCAAAATATTCCAATTTCCCGAAAGACTCCCCTTGGGGACTTTTCAGTGCAGTAAAAATCATAACAAAGGAAAAATCATTTTAAGGAGACAAAAAAATGAAATTACCTAAGCCCATAAATAAGATAGTTACAAAAGTGGCAAATTCCGTTTCACAGACTTCGGGAAAGGATATTCTTGAAGGCTTTTCTATGGCAGAAGGAATTGACACACTTTCAAGAAAAGCGGCGGCAGAAAGCATCATAATGCTTAAAAATAACGGCATTCTTCCTCTTAAAGAGAATGAAACGGTTTCTGTCTTCGGCAGAGTTCAGAGCGACACCTTCTATGTCGGCTACGGAAGCGGCGGTGACGTCAAGCCCCATTATAAAGTCAGCTTTATCGAGGGACTGAAAAATGCAGATGTAAAGCTCAACACAGAGCTTCTCTCAATATATGACAAATGGAGAAAAAGTAATGCACCCGACGACGGCTTCTGGGGCAACTGGCCTATGTGCTATGATGAAATGCCCCTCAATAACAATATTGTTCTTGATGCCGCCGAAAAAAGTGACGTTGCACTGGTTTTCATCGGAAGAGCTGCAGGTGAAGACAGAGAAAACACTCTGACAGAGGGCAGCTTCTATCTCACAGAAGAAGAAAAGCATATGCTCACACTTATAAAGCTTAATTTCAAAAAATGGGCAGTTGTGCTTAACCTCGGCAATATTATTGATTTTTCATGGGTTGAAGAATATGAGGCTCCCGCCATTCTTATAGCATGGCAGGGAGGTATGGAAGCAGGCAACGGGCTTGCCGACGTTCTCACAGGTAAAGTGTCCCCTTCCGGTGCACTGACAGCTACAATTGCTCACACTTATGAAGATTATCCCTCTTCGGAAAACTTCGGAGGAAAGGATAAAAACACCTACAGTGAGGATATTTTCGTAGGATACAGATATTTTGAAACCTTTAATAAGGCTAAGGTTCTCTATCCATTCGGCTTCGGTCTTTCATATACCGATTTCAGCATAAGTGCAACTGATTTCTCTGTTTCGGACGAAAACGTAAATGTCAGTGTAACCGTGAAAAATACAGGAAAAGCTTCGGGCAAAAAAGCAGTGGGGCTTTATGTGAGTGCAAAAAGCACGGAAATTCCCGTTCCCGCACTTGAGCTTAAAGCCTTCTCAAAGACCGAAGAGCTTTCACCCGATGAAGAACAAACACTTAATTTCAGCGTTTCCTTCTATGATATTTCATCCTATGATGATTCGGGTGTTACGGGAAACAAAAGCTGTTATGTGTTAAGTAAGGGCACTTATGATTTTTTAGTCGGCTTCGATGTGAGAAGCACAGAAAAGGCCGGCACAATGGACAGAAAGCAAACTGTTGTTACCGATAAGCTCACTGAAATTTCTGCAGTTGAAAAAGAAAATGCATTTATGCGTCTTCGTCCCGTAAGCTGTAACGGTGTTATAAAAGGCTCATATGAACCCGCTCCCATGAGAACTGTTTCTCTTAAAGACACAATAACCGAAAATCTTCCCGAAACACTTAATATGAATGTGGGGCTTCACTACAGCCTTCAGGATGTTATTGATGAAAAAATCACCCTTGATGACTTTGCTGCAACTCTCACATATAATGAGCTTGAAGCAATTTCAAGAGGTGACTATGTAATGAATTCACCTCTCGGAGCAAAGGGAAATGCGGGCGTTTTCGGCGGTGTGCTTGAATCCTTGAGAAACAAGGGCGTTCCCCCCATTACAACAACCGACGGACCTTCGGGAATACGTCTTGCTGCTTACAGTGCATTATTCCCCTGCGGAACTGCACTTGCAAGCAGCTGGAACTGTGAGCTTATAAAAGACCTCTATGCACTTCTCGGCAAAGAAATGCGTGAAAGAGGCTCCGATGTGCTTTTAGCCCCCGGTATGAATATCCACAGAAATCCTCTTTGCGGAAGAAACTTTGAATATTTCTCAGAGGACCCGGTTATGGCAGGACATATGGCGGCGGCAGTAACCTCGGGACTTCAGTCTTCAGGTGTCAGTGCCTGTCCCAAGCATTTTGCCTGCAACAATCAGGAAGTGAGAAGAACAAAGAATAACTCCGTGCTTTCCGAAAGAGCATTAAGAGAAATATACCTCAAGGGCTTTGAAATATGCGTAAAAACCGCAAAGCCTCTTAACATTATGACTTCATACAACAAAATAAACGGTGTATGGGGACATTATAATTATGACCTCGTAACAGGAATTTTACGCGGCGAATGGGGCTATAAAGGATGCGTTATGACAGACTGGTGGATGCAGCCCTCGGCGTCTCCCGAATTTCCCGTTATGAAAAATCAGGCATATAGAGTCAGAGCCGGTGTCAATGTTCTTATGCCGGGAGGTAACCGTGCAGGAACCAGAGAACCCGACGGCACACTTATGGAGTCCCTCGGAAAGGACGGCGGTATCACTACAGGCGAAATGCAGAAAAATGCCAAAGATGTTCTCGGAATGATAATAGCCCTTTTGAAGCTCAGAAGCTGATATAAAAAAAGTAATCCACGCAAAAGATTCACTTCTGCGTGGATTTATTATTTTCAATTGTAATTAATCACTGATAACAACTTCTCTGTGAGAAGCGGAGGAATCGTATATTGCCTGTAAAATCTTGGATGTGCCGACTGCGAACTTTATGTCGTTGCGGTTTCTTTCGCCTTTTCTTACACTTTCAACGAAATCAATAACCTCATCGTGGTGCATACCGTTAAGTCTGTAATCATTTTTTTCTGTGATAAGTCTTCCGTCTTTTGCGGTATAGTAGGTATAATTACCACAATACTGAAGTCTTACTCCGCCCTTGTCACCCATAAAGTCAATATAGGTTTCGCTTTCACCGATGTTCTGTGCCCAGGCACCGTTGAAGCTCAGAACTGCACTGTCGGTTCTTACAAGACCTGTTACGGAATCGTCAACGTCATATATACCTGTTTCAACATTCTTGGTATCTTCTGCCCACATTGAAGTATAGGTATAGTTTTTCATATCCTTACCAAGCTTACAGAAAGCTTCACCGCTTGCGGTAATGGGCTTGGGATCGCCGAGACAGTAAAGAATAAGGTCTATATAATGAACACCCCAGTCAATGAGAGCACCGCCGCCTGATGAAGCGGAATTTGTAAAGTCACCGCCAAGGCCCGGAATTGAACGGTGAGCACGGAAGGATGCGTAAACATGGAAAACTTCACCGAGGTCTCCTTTTGCAATCATATCCTTTATGTAATTTACTGAATTGAAATAGCGGTTGCATACACCGATAGAAAGAATTCTTCCCGTTTCATAAGAAACCTTTTCCATTTCGAGTGCTTCAGAAAGAATTCTTGCGGCAGGCTTTTCACAGAGAACATCCTTTCCGTGACGCATAAAGTCAATGGAAATGATTGAATGATGGTCATTGTGTGTGCAAACGGATACTGCATCAAGGTCCTTGTCGTCAAGAATTTCGTGATAATCATAAACTGCTTTGCCGCAACCGTATTTTTCAACAGCAGCATCTGCTCTTTCGGGAATGATATCGCAGAAATACTTAATTTCGGCATTTTTACTATCCATATATGCGGGGATATGGGCACTGTTTGCAATGTTTCCGCAGCCGATAACGGCAACTTTGATTTTTTCTTTCATAATATTTTCTCCTTTAATAAGAATCTAAAAAATTTTTTATTACAGAAAGATGCATTGCACCCTTCTCATATACATTTTCATTTCCAAGTGCATCGGCAAAGGAACGGACTATTTTGTCATTTCTCTTATAATCGTCTTCACAGTATATAATTTTAAGCGGTAAAAATGACGATGCGGGAGTCAGGCGTTCAAGATGTGTCAAGCTGAAAGGAACCGAGCACAGAAATACAATTTCAGGCGGATAAAAAAGTGAAGTGGGAATAAACGACTTTGTTGCAAGAAGGATGTTTATTTTTCCCTCACGGTATTTTTTAAGACGGAAGCAATAATCTTCAGCAGAAAGTGATCCGTCAACAGCAATATATGCGGTACCTCTTTTATCAAGAAATTTTCCGAAATCCTTTAATTCGCTTCTTGAATTAAAATAAACAGTAATTCTTCTGTATGCATATTTTTCTGCCTCTGCCGCAGTATGATAAAATTTAGCCGACGGAGAATTGGCTTTATATACTTTAACGGATGTACCTGTTCTTTCACCGATAACAATGCATTCAGAAGAAGCAAAAACACTTTGAAAGCTTTCTATGTCTTCAACCCAAGAAGAAAACAACGGCACAACCTGACAGAAATGTGAGATTTCAGCACGGTATTCACCAATCCAAGAATACGCCTCTTTATAGCCGTATTCTCCGATTAAAGCACATTCGGAAAACACGGGAACAATTCTCCTGTAATTCTTTTTTGTTATAAACTCCCGAAAAGAAGCATCATTCATAAATCTTATATCAGCAAAAAGAATATCGGGAGCGGCAGAACAAGCTGCATAATTAACCTTTTCACCGTAAGAAAAAAACGGAGTATCATTTCCTAAAAATGCCCCAGGAAGCAGTATGAGAGTTTTTATTCCGTCCCCTTTTATTTTTTTTGTAAAATCAAAGGGCATACGAAGATAAATATCCGTTTCGGTTTTATATGCATCCGTGATGAGTCTTGCAACAGAAAAATCAAATCTCATAAATCTCTCAAAAACAGTTGACAATAAACATAAATATATATACTATTTATACTATATTAACAGAGATTTTTTGTCAATAATCTGTATTTATTTTTATCGAAAAAATATTTTTACATAATGATAAAAAAACACTTGCATTTACTAAATCCTTGTGCTATAATACTCAAGCGTTCTTGTGGGTGTGGGAACTCCCCTCACCGCGATTAGTGTAACGCATATACTAAGGCGGGTGGTCCTCTGGCTGTATTTTTACGGCGAATGAAC
>JAZSJT010000076.1:0-34516 GCA_045534425.1 Acutalibacteraceae bacterium
ACCTCTCTTATAAACCACGGATATTTCTCGGAAATCCACTGTGCGACGGCATCGGGGTTATACATAAAAATCCTGTCCGCTTTTTCACCGCCCAGTGCTTTATCAATATATTCGCACAAAGCTTTATTGGGCAGTGCCGCAGCTTCGGGAGCATCAATTCCCAAAGCATAGCACAAAGCTCCGCAAAGACTGTCCAATGAATTTACATTTTTCAATATATCACCCCACCCGTATTTTAACACAAAAACAAGCTCTCTTACAAGAAATTGTTGTGTTTGTGTTGACACTTTTATTATAAAAGATTATTATTTAATTAGCAACCTGAAAAGGATAACAGAAATGAAAAATCTTTTAATTAAATTTGCAAAAATTTTCGGTATTATTCTTTGTTTTATAATCTCACTTCTCGCATTACTTTGTGTTGTGACACTCTGTTGGGGCGGGGTACAGATGTCAAGAGGAACAGTAACGGATGCTTTGCCCGAAACACCTTCTGACTTCGTTCCCGAAATAAGACTTATTGTCTTTACCGATACACACAACGAAAACGAAAACGTTGCCGATGCCATAGACACCGCTTATGCTCTTTTTGATAAAGACGAAGCTTATAAAGGCGTGGACGGTTTTTTCGGTCTTGGTGATTTTTCAAGTATTGGTACACAGCCTGATTATGAGGCTTATGTCAAAACACTGAAAGAGCATATAAGGGAAGACACTGTCTGCATAAATGTTCTGGGTAATCACGAAATGAAGGCAGACAATTACAAAGAGCTTTTTGAAAAATATTTTTCTCACGAAATCAATACCGTAACTGAAATTAACGGCTTCACCTGTATCGGTTTTTCAGGAGAACGCTCACTTACAGAATGGACATTTACCCCATCAAGCCTTAAATGGCTCAATGACGAAATCCGCAACGCAGAAAAAACAGCAGGAGATAAACCTGTTTTCGTTTTCCAGCATCCCCATCCCTTCGGCACAGTTTACGGTAGCACCATATGGTGTTCTCCTCAGCTCAATCCCGTATTTGCAGGCCACAGTAAAGTAATTAATTTTTCGGGACACTCCCATTTCCCCTTTAATGATCCGCGAAGCATAAACCAGAGCACATACACATCAGTAGGTGTCGGAGCTATGGCAAGGTTTGAGCTGGATAAAAATTACATAGTAGGACAACACCCCGAAAGATACGAGGATGCTGCACAATTCTGTGTTGTTGAAGCAGATAACGACGGAAGCGTAAGACTTAGAGGTTATGACCTCTTATCGGACACATTTTTCTGCGATTATTACATAGATAATGTAAATGCCCCCGATTCTTTCGCCTACACATATAAAAATATGAAGGCACACGACAAGGCTCCCGTGTTCCCCGAAGATTCACTCGCAGCAGTGAGTCTTACAGAAAGCGGTGATTACAGAATTTCCTTTACAAAAGCCCGTGTCCCTGACGGATATATAGTGCACGAATATAAAGCGTCTGTAAAAGACGAAAACAAAAAAGAGGTTTATAAGGATAATTTCATTTCAGCCTATTATATTATTGAAGAAGAAAACACTCAAGGCTTCACCGTCGCACGGAATATTCTGACGGCAGGAAAAACTTACACCCTCACCGTAACAGCAGAAAGTGCATATCACCTTTATTCAGAACCCGTTACATTTACCTTTACGGTACCCGAAAAATAAGAAAAAATCTTACGATTTATCAACCCCCTACCCCCAATCTTGAGGGCTGTAGGTGTTTCTTGTTCAATAAGCCTGCGTCATTCAATGAGCACTTTGTGCGAATTATATGGAAAGACTCCGACTTCCTGCCTCCGACCTTCGACTTTTCAGGTGATTACATCTAAAAAATATGATTTTACTCTTTATCTTTTTAATTTTTTATGCTATATTGTACTTTGGGTAGGTGGTTATTTTGGATATTCGTCTTAATGATGTTCTTGAAATGAAAAAACAGCATCCCTGCGGCGGAAAGACTTTTCTTGTGCTTCGTGTGGGGATGGATTTCAAGCTGCGTTGCACCACCTGCGGCAGAGAGGTTATGGTGCCGCGAAGCAAAACTGAAAAGCATATAAAAAAGGTTATAAGAGCCGAAAACGGGGAGAACTGAAATTTTTCTTTCCGTAAAATATATTTTTAAGGAAACAGTATGACAGATAAACTCAATAAGCTTGAAGAAAGATTTGAAGCGGTGAATGAGCTTCTTTGTTCCCCCGAGGTGGCAACGGACATTGAAAAAAGCACCGCCCTTCTTAAAGAACTTAAAACCATAACTCCCGTTGTTGAAAAATTCCGTGAATATAAAAACAATATAATTTCCCGTGATGAAGCAAAGGAGCTTCTTGACGGCGGCGGACTTGACAGGGATTTCAGGGAGCTTGTTTTTGAAGAATATGAAGCTGCCCGTGAGCAAGCCGAAAAAAACTATGAAGAGCTGAAAATCCTTCTTCTTCCCAAGGATAAAAACGACGATAAAAATGTTATCGTTGAAATACGCTCCTCGGCAGGCGGTGAAGAAAGTGCACTTTTTGCCGCTGTTTTATACAGAATGTATTCAATGTATGCCGTGACAAAGGCGTGGAAAACCGAAATTATGTATTCAAACCCCACGGATCTGGGCGGATTTAAGGAAATCAGCTTTATGATTTCGGGTGAGGGAGCATATTCACGCTTCAAATTTGAAAGCGGTGTTCACCGTGTTCAGAGAATTCCCGTAACGGAATCAAACGGAAAAATCCAGACCTCAACCGTCACCGTTGCAGTGCTTCCCGAAGCAGACGAGGTTGACGTTGAAATAAATCCCGCAGATTTACAGATAGACACCTTCCGTTCCTCGGGTGCGGGCGGTCAGCATATCAATAAAACCGAATCAGCCATAAGAATAACCCATATTCCCACGGGAACGGTTGTTGAATGTCAGGACGAAAGAAGCCAGCACAAAAACAAGGACAAGGCTATGAAAATTCTTCGTTCAAGAATACTTGAAGCGGAAATTGAAAAGAAGCAAAGCGAAATTGCAGGCGAAAGACGTCTTCAGGTGGGCTCCGGTGACCGAAGCGAAAGAATACGCACCTATAATTTCCCGCAGGGCAGAGTTACGGACCACAGAATAGGTCTCACATTATATAAAATCGAGGCAATAGTCAACGGTGCACTTGATGAGCTTATTGATTCTCTCATCACTGCCGACACCGCCGACAGACTGAATGCCGCAAATGAAGAAATATGATATGAAAACTAAACTCTATACTATCAAAAACCCTTTGTCGCAAAAAAGTGAAATAGAGGAAATTGCCGACCTTTTAAAAAAAGGTGAGGCAGTGGCAATTCCCACGGAAACCGTTTACGGAATAGCCGCAGACTGCTTCAACGAAAAAGCGGTGGGTAAAATTTTTGAAGCCAAGGGCAGACCGTCGGACAACCCCCTTATTGTTCACGTTGCAAAAAAAGAAGACATAAAGCTTCTTGTAAAGGAAGTCCCGGAAAAGGGAAAGAAGCTTATTGAAAAATACTGGCCCGGTCCCCTCACGGTTATTCTCCCGAAAAAGGACTGTGTTTCCGACAGAGTTTCGGGAAATCTTCCCACCGTTGCGGTGAGAATGCCGTCACACCCCGTTGCAAATGCCATAATCGAAGCAGCAGGTGTTCCTCTTGCCGCACCCAGTGCAAATATTTCGGGCTTTCCCAGCCCCACCTCGGCTTCATATGTAAAAGACGATATGTACGGCAGACTTCCCGCAATAGTTGACGGCGGAGACTGTGATTTCGGAATTGAATCCACCGTTATAACCCTTGCAACAAATCCCCCCATGCTTCTTCGTCCCGGAGCCGTAACCTATGAGCAGCTAAAAGAAGTTTTAGGCGAGGTGGATATTCATTCTGCCGTTCTTAATCCCCTTGAGGACGGTGTTTCAGCCGCTTCTCCCGGAATGAAATATAAACACTATTCCCCCACTGCAAGGCTTGTTATTCTCAACGGCACAAAAGAAGAATTCGGTGAATTTATAAAAAACAACCCTCATTTTGCAGATTATGTTCTGTGCTTTGAGGGCGAAGAAAATGACTTTTCTCTCCCCTCGGTCACCTTCGGCACGGAAAACGATCCCTTTTCACAGGCAAAACGGCTTTTCGATGCTTTCAGAGAGCTTGACGAAAGGGGTGCAAAAAAGGTTCTTGTCCGTTCTCCTTCAAGAGAAGGCGTGGGACTTGGAGTGTGCAACCGTCTTTACAGAGCCGCAGGCTTCAATTTTATTTCTCCCAATAAGGGCATAATAATAGGTATAACAGGTGAAAGCGGTTCGGGAAAAAGCCTTATCTGTAAAAGGCTTGAGCAAAAGGGCTGTGTTATAATTGATGCGGATAAAATTGCCCGCAGCATAACCGAAAAGGGCAGTCCCGTATTAAAAAAGCTGGCTGATGCTTTCGGGGAAGATATAATTTCTTCCGACGGTGAGCTCAACAGAGGGCTTCTTGCTTCAAGGGCCTTCAAGGATTATGAAAGCAAGCATATTTTAGACAGCATCACACATCCCGAAATTGTTTCCTTGTGCGAAAAAAAGGCAAAGGAAGAGACGGAAAGGGGAAAATGTGTTATAATTGATGCTCCCCTTCTTTTTACATCGGGCTTATGGAGCATCTGCCATAAAACCGTAAAGGTGTATGCCCCCGAGGAAATAAGAATTCAGAGAATTATTGAAAGAGACGGCATCACAAAAGAAGAAGCACTTCTGAGACTTTCAAAGCAGACCGTTGAAGCGGATGCTTCAAAAGCGGCGGATATAGTGATAAGCTCTTATCCGCCTTATGATATTGATGAAGAAATAAACAGCATTATTTAACGGAGGAAAAAACTATGTGCGAAGAAAAATCAAAGGCTGATATTCTCAGGGAAAAGCTATTAATGAAGAAAACCCACACCGCCGTCCGTATCGGTGAAAGCGGTGTCAATGAAGCAGATTCCTTTGCTCAAGGATATATGAATTATCTCGACTGCTCTAAAACCGAAAGAGAGGCAGTTGAAGCTGCACTCGAAATGGCAAAAGCAGGCGGATTTACGGAATTTGACAAGACAATTAGATATCCCGCCGGCTCAAAGGTTTATGTAAACAATCGCGGAAAATCACTTATTCTTGCAGTTATCGGTCATAAGGACATAAAAGACGGAGTGAGCATTGCCGCCGCTCACGTTGATTCTCCCCGTCTCGACTTAAAGCCCAATCCTCTTTACGAAGATTCTGATATGGCTTATTTCAAAACACATTATTACGGCGGAATAAAAAAATATCAGTGGACTGCAATTCCTCTTGCACTCCACGGTGTTGTTATAAAGAAGGACGGCACAAGGGTGAATGTCAATATCGGTGAAAACGATGATGATCCCAAGCTTGTTATCACCGACCTTCTCCCCCATCTTGCCGCAAATCAGATGAGAAGCACCATGGCAGAGGGCATCAAGGGTGAAGCTCTCAACATTCTTATAGGCTCACGTCCCTTTGACTGCACAGAGGGTGCAGAGGCAGTGAAGCTCAATATTATGAGCATTCTCAATGAAAAATATGACATCATTGAAGAGGACTTTTTAAGTGCAGAGCTTGAAGCAGTTCCCGCGTTCAAGGCTTGTGACATCGGCTTTGACCGCTCTATGATAGGTGCATACGGCCACGACGACAGAGTGTGTGCATATCCTGCACTTATGGCAATTCTTGACTGCGAGGAGCCCGATTACACCTGTGTTACGGTTCTCACGGATAAGGAAGAAACCGGCTCCGAGGGCAACACGGGACTTGATTCAAAATATCTTGAATATTTCATATGTGACCTTGCATCAATCTACGGTGCCGAGGGCAGAGAAGTGCTTTCAAAGTCAAAGTGCCTTTCTGCAGACGTAAATGCAGCATTTGATCCCAATTTCCCCGAGGTATTTGAAAGAAGAAACACAAGCTTCATAAATCAGGGTGTTTGCATAACAAAATACACAGGCTCACGCGGAAAAGGCGGCACAAGTGACGCTTCAGCAGAATTTATGGGCGAAATAAGAAGCCTTCTTGACAGTGAAAATGTTTGCTGGCAGACAGGAGAGCTTGGCAAGGTTGACGAAGGCGGCGGCGGAACCGTTGCAAAATATATCGCACATCTCAATGTTGATGTGGTTGACCTCGGTGTCCCCGTGCTTTCAATGCACGCCCCCTATGAGGTTGTATCCAAAACAGACGTATATATGGCATATAAAGCATTTCTTGCCTTTTTTAACAAGTAAAAAGGCAAGAAATGAATTCCGAATTTTTATCGGGCATCTGCCCGATAAATTATGATTTAAGGAGTTTTATGTTTAAGATTAATCCGTCCAAATATCTCGGTGTCACTGTTATTCCTTCGGAAATAATTGAAAAGCACCTTATTCTTTCGTCAGCACCGCAGTTAAAGGTTATACTTTATGCTTATTCAAATGCGGGCGGGGTGTTTGATGAAAAAACCGTGGCGACGGCTACGGGTATAAATGAAAATGAAGTAAAGGATGCTCTTTCCTACTGGAGGGACAAGGGCTTTATTCTCCATTGTGACGATGAGGTTGTTTTTGAAGCAAAGCAGGAAGTTATTACAGTAAAATCAGAACCCGAAAAAGCAGAAACAATCGGGACTAATATAACTGAAGCAGGCAAGGGACTTAAAAAAATACCTTCAAACAATCCCCCCAAGCTTACATATAAGCAGATTTGTCAGAGAATAGATGAATGTGCGGATATTCCCGTTCTTCTCAACGAAGCACAGCTGAAGCTGGGCAGAACCATAGGCACGGGGGATCAGAGCTCACTTATACTTTTATACGATTATTACGGTCTTCCAATTGAGGTTATTTTAAGCATATGCGAGTTTGCCTCCACAAGGGGCAAATCCTCAAATATGAACTATATTTATAAAATCGGTGTGGACTGGAGCCAGAGAGAAATTGATACTCTTGAAGCCGCAGACGAAGAGCTTAAACGGCTTGAAAAAATAAATTCAGTCTGGAACAGCTTCTGTGCCGAGGTAAAGCTCAAGGGAACCTATCCCACAAGTGCACAGGAAAAATATATCAATCAGTGGACCGAGGAATGGAGGTTTTCTCTTGTTATGCTCACTGTTGCCTATGAAGAAATGATGCTTTACAAAGGAAAATTCAATTTTCCTTATATGCATAAAATTCTGTCAGACTGGCATAAAAAAGGCATAAATACTCCCGAAAAAGTCAGTGAGGAAAAGGAAAGCTTCATTAAAAATCAGGAGAAAAGGGCTTTTGAAAAACAAAGCCTTAATAAACAGGCAAAAAAAGCACCTGTGCCTGTTCCCGATCCCACCGCTTCTTATGACATAAGACTGGCTGAAGAGCTTGCACGCACAACCGTTCCAAAGGTAAAAAAGAGAGAAAAGAGATAAAATTATGAACTATTCAAAAGAGATTTATGAAAAGGCAGCAGGAATTATAGAAAAAAGAAAAAACGATGCCGAAAATAAAAATATTGCTCTTATGAGAATGTTTGAAAGCATTGAGCCTGAATACAAGGAATACAGAAATGAAATGATAAATTCCGTTAAAGAGGTTCTTAAAGCCATTGATTTATCTCCCGAAAAGGCGGCTGAGCTTGTTCAGACACAAAAAATCAGAAATCTCACTGCTCAGGATAAAATAAAAGCTCTTCTCAGAAAGCATAATCTGCCCGAAGACTATCTTGAAACAAAATATTTCTGTCCTGTCTGCGAGGATACGGGATTTAATGAATCAAGGCTCTGCGAATGCCATATTTCTCTTCTCAAGGACCTTGCTTTTGAAGAGGCAGGCAAAAACTCTCCCCTTAAATTCTGCAAATTTGAAGATTTTAAGCTTTCATATTATCCCGATGAAAAGCCATCGGCAAAGGAGCCCTCCCCCAGAGAAAAAATGTCGGATATCCTTGATTTCTGTAAATTCTATGCAGCATCCTTTGACACAGATTCACAGTCTGTTCTTATGCAGGGCTTCACAGGGCTCGGAAAAACACATCTCTCCCTGTCCATTGCAGGTGAGGTTATAAAAAAAGGCTATAACGTGCTTTATAACTCCGCACAGAATATGTTTAATGAGCTCCAGAAGGAACGCTTCGGAAAATCAAGTGACAACGGTGCATATGAGGCTATGATTTTAGAATGTGATTTGTTGGTTATTGATGACCTGGGAACAGAATTCATTACATCCTTTACCACCTCCGCACTTTATAACATAATAAACACAAGAATAAATTCGGGGCTTCCCACAATTATCAGCACAAATATGTCTTTAGTTGAAATTGAAAGCACATACACACAAAGAATTTCTTCAAGGCTTCTCGGTGAATATGCAATTCTTTCATTTGAGGGAAAAGACATAAGACAGATAAAAAAATTATCAGAATAAGCATAAGAATAAAAAATGAAAAATCCCTTTATTACCGTTATGTGATAATAAAGGGATTAAATTTTTTCTTATTTTTTTTCGGATTTCTTTCTCATGACATACCATAGAACAATTAGAATCTGGAAAAAAATTGCCGCAATAAGTATTTTATATGCACTGTTTTCGGCAAAATTAAAAACATTAAATGAAACTGCAAGGGAAATCACTCCGCTCCAAAGTATTCCCGAAACACTCACAGCCTGCTGCCATATTCTTCCCCAGAGCTTTGAGAAAATCAGAGTTATAATAAAGCTTGCGGGAACAGAATACATAAAAACAAGAACAAAATCATTTTGCTCAAGACCGTACACTCCGTTTACTATAAGGTCCGTGACAAAATAAATAACAGAAGAAACAAGCCATAAAAGACCGACACTTAAAGCGGTTATCATAATTCTTCTGAACTGCTTGTTTTTTGCAATTTCGTCAATTATTTCACTTTTTATATCCTTTTCATTCTGTCCTATTATATCATTCACGGAACAGCCGAAAATTTCCGACATCCGGTAAATAACATAAACATCCGGAGCAGATTCTCCTCTTTCCCATTTTGAAACAGCTTTATCGGAATAGCTGAGCTTTTCACCGAGGGCACTCTGTGTCAGTCCGTTTGCTTTTCTGTAATAGGAAATATTGTTTCCCGTTTTCTTTCTGAAATCAGTTTCGTTCAATATATACACCGCCGCAGATAACTTTTTTAATTACAAAATTCTTATAACAGATGCAGGTGCGAAATCATTAAGCTCCGAAAGAGTTTCGCGAAGCTCCCTTTCCGTTGCTTTTTTTGTTATGAAAGCAATTTCATTTGAAGGAGCATTTTCTCTTGTCAGAACATCAACACCGCCAAAGGATTCTCTTATATTAATAAGACTGTCTTCGGGATTTTTTACATAGCCTCTTATAAAAAGTGCGGTTTCATAAAGCAGATAATCTTCCGTAAGACCGTCCTTATGCTTACCCCATTTATAGTGTGCCTCATTTTTTTTAAGTCTTGCACATTCCATAACGTCACCCACAACCGCACTTGCCGTGGCTTCCTTACCTGCACCCTGCCCGTAGAGAAGAACATCTCCTATACTGTCTCCCGTTACGGAAATTGCGTTATAAACGCCGTTTACACCTGCAATCATAGATTCTTCATTCACAAAGAAAGGACAGACAATTGCACCTGTTTTGCCGTTTTCAAGCTTATGGGCTTTTCCGAGAAGCTTTATTTTATATCCGATTGATGCGGCATATGCGGCATCCTCAAGAGTTATTCCTCTTATTCCCTCAGTGTGTATTTCCTCGGGATAAATATGATTTCCGTATGCAATTGATGCGAGAATTGCTGTTTTTCTGCCTGCATCAAGGCCTTCAACATCTGCAGTGGGATCCTTTTCGGCATAGCCCTTTTCCTGTGCAATTTTAAGAGCGGTATCAAAGGACATTTTTTCATTTATCATCTTTGTGAGGATAAAGTTTGTTGTGCCGTTGAGAATACCGGCAAAGGAAAGAATATTGTTGGCGGAAAGAGATGAAAAAAGAGTTCTTATAACGGGAATACCGCCGCAAACGGATGCTTCAAACATAAAAGCCGCATTATTTTTTTCGGCAGCATCAAAGAGCTCCTCGGCTTTTGCGGCAACAAGTGCCTTGTTTGATGTAACAACATTTTTACCCTTTTGAAGACAAGCCATACAGAAGGTGAACGCAGGCTCAACACCGCCCATGGTTTCAACAACTGTTTCAATTTCACTGTCTTCGACAATAATATTTATGTCCTTTACAATTCTTTTTTCATAAGGACTTCCAATAAAATCTCTGATATCAAGAATATATTTTACTTCAATATTTTCACCGGCACTTTTTATCATAAGCTCCTCTTTGCTGTCCAGTATATCCACAACACCTGAACCAACCGTGCCGCAGCCTAAAACGGCTATCTTCATAATAACACTCCTAACGGAAAATATTTATTTAATTTTACTATAAAGGTTAATAAAAGTAAAGATTTTTTTCACATCAAAGCATATTATTATTTAAATAATAATTATTAAAAGTTTTTATTGAATTTATTTAACTTATATGCTAATATATGTATAAGTATAATTATGTGTATTTATATATTATGGAGGCTTTATGGATTCTCTCAACGATATCTGGAATCAGGTCCTGCTTCTTTGTAAGGCAGAGGTTTCTGATGTAATGTATAATATGTGGCTGGCTCCTCTTGAGTTCAAAAAGCTTGATGAAAGCTCGGCAGTTTTCACCGTTAATGCGGAATATAAAAAGACTATTGTTATGAATAAGTTTTCAGGGCTTCTCAAAAGATGCTTTTTTGAGACAATAGGCTTTGAAATTGATATAGATATAATAGTAAACGAGGCAGTGGGCTCAAAAAAAGAAATTGATAATGTAAGTGCTGAAATATTACCTGCAGAAAAAAAGGAAGAAAAGAAAGAAATTTCAGCACCGGTAAAAAACACTCTCGAATATTATACCTTTGATAATTTTATTGTAGGCTCATCAAACTTCCTTGCATATGCCATGGCAAAGAATGTGGTTGAAGCACCTGCACTGCATAATCCTTTTCTTATTTACGGAAATTCGGGACTGGGAAAAACTCATCTTCTCTATGCAATTTATAATGAGCTGAAAAGAAGAAATCCCAATGCGGTTGTTATATATATAACTGCAAAAAAATTCCTCGACGGATTTCAGGAAGCACTAAATAAAAAAACCGCCAATGATTTTCTCAGCAATTTCAAAAATGTTGATGCTCTTCTTATAGACGACGTTCAGACATTAAAATCAACCGAAAAAACTCAGGTTGAATTTTTCCACATTTTTGAGGCTCTTTATAACGACAGCAAGCAGATTGTTCTCACCGCCGATGTGGCTCCCAAGGAAATTGACGGTCTTGACGAAAGACTTCGTTCACGCTTTGAAATGGGACTTATTGCAGATATAAAATCCCCGGATATTGAAACAAGAAAAGCAATCGTTATGAGAAAATCCGAGCTTCTCGATATAAAGCTTACCGACACTGCAGTTCAGTACATAGCAGAAAAAATAAAAAACAACATCCGCCAGATTGAAGGAACCCTCAATAAAATTGAGGCTATGAGCAGAATATACGGAAAAATGCCCTCCTTTGAACAGATACAGACCATTGTAAAAGAGGTCACATCAGATTCTGTTCCCGTTACCACGGTTGTTGAAAAGGTATTTACTGCTGTGTCAAACGATATGGGCATTTCCGTTGAAGACATTAAATCTCAAAGCAGACAGCAGAAAATTTCAAAAGCAAGAAACATCTGTATGTATGTAATAAAGGATATTCTTAAGGATATAACATATCAGGAAATAGGAGATTTCTTCGGAAAAGACCACGCAACGGTTCTTCATTCGCTTAAAAAAATTAAATCTGCCGTAGAAACAGATCAGTTATTGAAAAATTCCGTGAACAGTATAATAAAGCAAGTAAAGGAAATGTAAGATAAAATCTTACGGTTTATCAACCTCCTACCCCAAATCTTGGGTGCTGCAGGTGTTTCTTTTTCAATAAGCTTGCGTCATTCAATGAGCACATTGTGCGAATTATATGTAAATTGCTCACATACGCGAGCAATTTCCTAATGATAAAATAAGATATTTTTCTGTCAGAAAACAGCGAAAGTTTTCAACAGATTATCAACTTTCAACATAAAAGTTTTCAACTTCTTTAACTCATCATTTTTTGTGTGAGCAAATCAACAACTTTTCAAGTTTTGCGAATTTGAAAACTTTAAGAAATTTTTCCATATTTTTCAAGGCATCAGAAAGTTTTCAACACTTTCAACCATACCTACTATTATTACTATATTTAAACAATGATATACCCCTATAAACGGAGAAAAATTATTTTTTCGGGAGGATTAATATGAAAATCGTATGTAATACAAATTCATTCACAAATGCCTGTCTTAACGTGCAGAGATCAATTCCTTCTAAAGCAGTGTTACCTCACCTTGAAGGTATACTTATAGAAACAACCGGAAATTCTTCCGTAAAGCTCACGGGCTTTGATCTTGATATTGCAATTATAACAACATTTGACGTGCGTGTGGAAGAAGAGGGCTCTGCAGTTCTCAATGCAAAAACCTTCTGTGACATTCTTCGACATCTTCCCGACAGCACCGTTACAATTTCCTGTAATGAAAAAAATATCTGCACAATAATAAGCGGTGAGGTTGAATATACGCTTATAAGCCTTAATCCTGCAGAATATCCCGAGCTTCCCGTAATAACAGATGAAATTCCTTTCAGATTCAACGCAGGTGTTCTTAAAGATATGATAAAGAGAACCGTTTTTGCAGTTTCTCCCGATGACGGTAAAACAGTTCACAGAGGTGTTAAATTTGAAGTAAGCTCAGGCAGTATAAGGCTTGTTGCACTTGACGGCTACAGACTTGCAATAAGAAATGAATTTTCGGATTACAACGGAGATAATCTCAATTTTGTAGTTCCTTCAAAAACTCTTTATGAAATAATCAAGCTTGCCGAGGATGATGAGGCATTTATAGAAATTTCCAAGGGCAGACGCCATATTATGCTTAAAGCAAACGGCTACTGTCTCATTTCCAAGCTTCTTGAGGGTGAATTTCTTGATTACACCACTGCTTTTCCGAAAGGAAAAAGCTCCACTGTAAGAGTGAA
This sequence comes from Acutalibacteraceae bacterium, assembly GCA_045534425.1. Taxonomy (GTDB): domain Bacteria; phylum Bacillota; class Clostridia; order Oscillospirales; family Acutalibacteraceae; genus RUG806. Next base: position 13,133 of record JAZSJT010000076.1, read on the forward strand.
TACAAAAAGGCTTATGGACTGTATTGAAAGAACATCAATAATTATCACCGAAAAAATAAAAAGTCCCGTTAAATGTATATTTGAAGATGATGAATTAAGACTTTCCGCGGTAACGGCTTTGGGAAGTGCCAGTGACAGAATTGATGTTTCAATTGACGGTGTGAGAACGGAAATCGGCTTCAACAACAGATTTCTTCTTGATGCTTTAAGAAGCTGTGATACGGACGAGGTTCTTATTGAGCTTAACGGCTCTCTTTCACCCGCAGTTATTGTTCCCCCCGAGGGAGACAGCTTCCTTTACCTTATTCTTCCCGTCAGAATAAAAAACGATTGATAAAGCGGTATTGAAATGGAAAAAAAAGTAATTAAGGTAAGACCTAAAATATTAAGTGAAGAAAAGATTTATATCACAACACCTTTTATAAAGCTTGACAGTGCAATGAAGCTTTCAGGGATTGCAGACACCGGCGGAATGGCAAAAATGCTTATTGAGGACGGTCTCGTGAAGGTAAACGGAGAAATATGTACTCAAAGAGGCAAAAAGCTTGTTGACGGTGATAAAATTCTTTTCAGAAACAATCTTTATGCTATAGTAAATAAAAATGAAGATAACTGAGTTAGAGCTTAAAAATTACCGTAATATAGAAAGTCTGGATATGAAGCCCTGCGATTCCGTTAATATAATTTACGGGGAAAATGCACAGGGTAAAACCAATATTCTTGAAAGTATATTTCTTTTTACGGGACTTAAAAGCTTCAGAAGCACAAGGGACAGAGAATTAGTAGGCTTCAATAAAGAAGAAGCGGTTATAAAAACTGCATTTTCAACAGCCATGAGAAATCAGACGGCACAGATAAAAATAACCGACAGAAGAAGAGCAGCTCTCAACGGTGTTTCTCTTAAATCTCCCGTTGAACTTATGAGTAAATTTCCCGCGGCACTTTTTGTTCCCGGCTTTATGTCTCTTATTCAGAACGGTCCTTCGGAAAGAAGAAGATTTATAGATTCCGCCATATGTCAGATAAAGCCGAGATATGCGGTGCTTCTCACGGAATATACAAAGCTGTTGAAACAGAGAAATGCGGTTCTTAAAGACAGTGAAAATATTTCCGAAATAAGGCTTTTTATGGAATGTATAAATGAAAGCTTTTCATCTCTCGGAGAAGAAATATATAAAGAAAGAAAAGAATATCTTTCAGTGCTTCTTCCGTTTATTGAGGAAATCTACGGAGGACTTTCTTCGGGAAAGGAAAAAATAAGCTTCTCTTATATAAGAAAAGGCGATATAACAGGTAAAGCTCCTTTTTCGGAAATACTGAAAAAGCACGAAAACGCCGATATTGCCGCAAGAATGACCTTAACGGGTGTTCACCGTGATGATATTGATATAAACATAAACGGTGTTTCGGCAAGAGGCTTCGGCTCGCAGGGGCAAAAACGCTCTGCGGCGATTGCACTCAAGCTCAGTGAGGCCCAGGTTATAAAAAGCAAAATAAATGAAGAGCCTCTCATTCTTCTTGATGATGTTATGAGTGAATTAGACACATCAAGACAGGATTACATTCTTAATCACATAAGAGACAAACAGGTTTTCATCACCTGCTGCGATCCTGCATCAATTTTAAGAATGAGTGAGGGCAAAACATTCAATATAAAAGACGGAAGGCTGATTTGATGTATCTGCATTTAGGACAGGATACCGTTATAAGAAAAGAAGAAATAATAGGTATTTTTGATATAGATACTTCAACGGTTGCCCTGAATACGAGAAATTATCTCACAAGAAAAGAAAAAGACGGAAACTGTGTCACTGTTTCATATGAGCTTCCCGGCTCATTCGTTGTGTGTGCCGATAAGAAAGGCACTGAAACCGTTTATATTTCACAGCTTTCCGCCGCAACCTTATTAAAACGAACAGAAGAAATATTCTGATTTTATTTGTCTTAAACTCTAAGGAGGAAAAATAAATGGATAATTCCCCAATCAACAACCCCGAAACAATTGATACCAATTTACAGGAGCCTGTAATGACTGACGGTGAAAAGCTTGATACGCTTGTTACCGAGGTTTATGATGCAAATCAGATACAGGTGCTTGAAGGTCTTGAAGCCGTAAGAAAAAGACCGGGTATGTATATCGGTTCAACAGGTCCCAGAGGTCTTCATCATCTTGTATATGAAATTCTCGATAACTCCATAGATGAGGCACTTGCGGGCTATTGCACTCATATTGAAGTTGAAATTCTTCCCGGCGATGTAATTACCGTGAGAGATAACGGACGAGGAATTCCCGTTGATATAAACGAACAGCAGGGGCTTCCCGCAGTTACGGTTGTTCTTACCGTGCTTCATGCAGGCGGTAAATTCGGCGGCAGCGGCTATAAGGTATCGGGCGGTCTTCACGGTGTCGGCTCCTCTGTTGTTAATGCCCTTTCGGAATGGCTTGAGGTTGAGGTCAGTCAGAACGGACATATTCACAAGCAGAGATTTGAAAGGGGTGTTATCGCCTCCGACCTTGAAATCATAGGAGATACCGAAGAAACAGGAACTCTTGTCAGATTCAAGGCAGATCCCGAGGTTTTCACGGAAACCACCGTTTATGAATTTGAAACACTTCAGAGAAGAATAAGAGAACAGGCTTTTCTTAATGCAGGTCTTCGCATTTCTCTTACCGACAGACGCGATGAAGAAAACATAATTGAAGAGGTTTTTTGCTTTGAAGGCGGCCTTTCAAGCTTTGTTGAATATATAAATGAATCCCGTGCCGTAACTCCCATTCACGACACTCCCATGCATTTCACTGCAGTAAAGGGTGACAGAAGTGCGGAAGTTGCCATTATGTATAATGACAGCTATAACGAGGTTATTCAGTCATTTGCAAATAATGTGCGTACTATTGACGGCGGTACTCATGAAACAGGCTTCAAAAATGCACTCACACGTGTATTTAACGATTACGGCAGAAAATATAATTTCCTTAAGGATGCAGACAAAAATCTTTCGGGTGACGATGTAAGAGAAGGACTGACGGCAGTTATAAGCGTTAAGCTCACAGATGCCGAATTTGAAGGACAGACAAAGGGTAAGCTGGGAAACACCGACATCACTCCCCTTGTTCAGCAGATGGTTTATGAAAAGCTTTCCACATATTTTGAAGAAAATCCTTCCGTAGCGAGAGCTATTTTCAATAAGGCACTTGATGCTTCCCGTGCACGAGAGGCTGCAAGAAAGGCAAAAGAGCTTGCAAGAAGAAAATCCGCTCTTGAAGGAAATTCACTTCCCGGAAAGCTTGCCGACTGTACTGATAAAAACCCTGAAAACACCGAGCTTTATATCGTCGAGGGTGATTCAGCGGGCGGCTCCGCAAAGGAAGGCAGAGACAGAAGAACTCAGGCTATTCTTGCTCTCTGGGGTAAAATGCTTAATGTTGAAAAATCCCGTATAGATAAGGTTATCGGCAACGAAAAGCTTGTTCCCGTTGTTCTTGCTCTCGGAACAGGTATAGGAGAAGATTTTGATATCACAAAGCTTCGTTATCACAAGGTTGTTATTATGGCCGATGCCGACGTTGACGGTGCACATATAAGAACTCTTCTTCTCACATTCTTCTTCCGTTATATGCGTCCTCTTATTGAACAGGGCTTTGTTTATATCGCACAGCCTCCCCTTTTCAAGATTTCAAAGGGTAAGCGTCACGAATATGCATATTCGGATGAACAAAGAGACGAATTTTTGGCAGAAATGGGACAGGGCTGTTCCGTTCAGAGATATAAAGGTCTTGGTGAAATGGATCCCGAGCAGCTATGGGAAACAACTATGGACCCCGAAAGAAGAACAATGCTCCGTGTGAATCTTATTGATGCGGAGGAAGCAGACGAAACCTTCTCAATTCTTATGGGTGATAAGGTTGAACCCAGAAAAGATTTCATTGAAAAGAACGCAAAATTCGTTCAGAACCTTGATATCTAAGGAGAAATAAGATGGATAACGAAAATAAGATAAATGAAAATATGGAAGAGCTTGCTCCTCAGGGCAGAATGGTTCAGGTTGACCTTAACAGGGAAATGAGAAGCTATTTCCTTGACTACTCCATGTCCGTTATTACCCAGAGAGCACTTCCCGATGTAAGAGACGGCTTAAAGCCCGTGCACCGCCGTATTCTTTACACCATGCACGAAAACAATCTTACTCCCGAAAAGGAATACCGTAAATGTGCGGATACCGTCGGCTCCGTTCTGGGCAGATATCATCCTCACGGTGACGCATCTGTTTATGATGCCATGGTAAGACTTGCACAGACCTTTTCAACAAGATATATCCTTGTTGACGGTCACGGAAACTTCGGTACCGTTGACGGGGACCCGCCTGCAGCATACAGATATACAGAATCAAGAATGAGCAAGCTCTCTCTTGAGATGCTCACGGATATTGATAAGGATACCGTTGACTTTACGGGAAACTATGACGACAGACTTAAAGAGCCCACGGTTCTTCCCGCTCGCTTTCCCAATCTTCTCGTAAACGGCTCAACAGGTATTGCCGTCGGTATGGCAACAAACATTCCCCCTCACAATATGGGAGAGGTTATTGACGGAATGTGCTGTGTTATAGATAATCCCGACTGCTCTCTTGAGGATATTATGCAGCACATCAAGGGACCGGACTTCCCCACAAAGGGTATCATTATGGGAAGAGCAGGTATAAGAGCAGCATATGCCACGGGCAGAGGAAAGATAACAGTACGTGCACGCTGTGAAATTCAGGAAGCCAAAAACGGCAGATATCAGATTATAGTAACCGAGCTTCCCTATCAGGTAAATAAAGCAAGACTTATTGAGTCTGTTGCAGAGCTACACAAGGAAAAGAGACTTGAAGGAATTTCTGATATAAACGACTATTCCTCAAGAGAGGGTATGAATATCACAATTGACCTCAAGCGTGATGCCAATCCACAGGTTGTGCTCAATCAGCTTTATTCCTTTACACAGCTTCAGACCACCTTCGGTGTTATTCAGCTTGCCCTTGTTGACGGTGTTCCCAAGGTTCTCACTCTTAAAGAGATGCTCGAGCATTATATTGACCATCAGGTAAGCGTTGTAACAAGAAGAACGGAATTTGACCTTAAAAAAGCAAAGGAGCGTCAGCATATTCTTGAAGCACTTCTCAAGGCACTTGATTTCATTGATGAGGTTATAAATATTCTCCGTTCATCAAAAACAATTGCCGAGGGTAAGGAAAGACTTATGGCACGCTTCGGCTTTGATGAAATTCAGGCAAACCACATCGTTCAGATGCGTCTGGGACAGCTGACAGGTCTTGAAAGGGAGAAGCTTCAGGACGAAGAAAGAGCACTTGAAGAAAAAATTGCCCGTTTCCTTGAAATTCTCTCTTCAAGAGAAAATGTTCTTGCTCTTGTTAAGGAAGAAGCACTTGTTATAAGAGATAAGTTCTCCGATGACAGAAGAAGTGAAATTGTCAATGTAACGGGTGAGGTTGATATTGAAGACCTTATTCCCGAGGAGGACTGTGTATTCACAATGACACAGATGGGTTATATAAAGAGAATGTCAGTTGACGAATATCAGCTGCAGAAAAAGGGCGGAAAGGGCAGAATAGGCATCACCCGCCGCGAGGAGGACGTTGTTGACACAATGTTCACCGCTTCAACTCATTCACATATTATGTTCTTTACCACAAAGGGCAAGGCATATATGATAAAGGGCTATGAAATTCCCGAGGGCAGCCGTACAAGCAAGGGTATGAACCTTGTAAACATTCTTCCCATTGAGGGTGACGAAAAGGTTACCACTATGCTTATGATTCCTAAGGAGCACGAAGACCTTTATCTTTGTATGATAACAAGAAACGGAATCATAAAGAGAACAGAGCTCATTAATTTCAAGAATATAAGAAAATCCGGTATTATCGCTATTAATCTTGACGAGGGAGACATTCTTCAGAAGGTTCTTCTCACAACAGGTAATCAGGACCTCTTTGTTGCAACAAAGAAGGGACTCGGTATACGCTTCAATGAAACCGATGCAAGAGTAATCGGAAGAACCGCAAGAGGTGTTAAGGCACTTTCCTTCAAGTATTCCGACGATCAGGTTATCGGAATGGAAATTCTTGATGAAGAAAGCGGCGGAAAGCTTCTCACTGTCAGTGAAACCGGTAACGGCAGAAAGAGCGATTTCTCCGATTATCACGTTCAGTCAAGAGGCGGTTTCGGCTCCATTAACTACAGAGTGGCAAAATACGGTGATGTTGCCGCAATCAAGGTTGTTTATGACGATGATGATGTCATTCTTATTTCCGAACAGGGTATAATTATCCGTATTGCCTCTGAAAGCATCAGAGAATGTGCCCGTCCTTCAAAGGGTGTGCGTCTTATGAAGCTTTCAGAAAACGATTCTGTAATAACTCTCACTTCTGCAAAAAATTCAGGAGAAGCAACATCATTACCTGAGGATATTGCAGGTGCAGAAAATGAAGAAGCAGACGAAAATCAGGAAGCAGGAGAAATTGCAGAAGTAAACGAGGCTGCAGCTCCTGTTCCGGAAGAATAAATTATTTCTGTTGATTGGTGGTGTGTGTTATGGCAAAAAAGGCAAAGAAAAATAAACAGAACAACAAACAGAAAAATAATTTTCTCACCATTATTGCAGGTGTTGCTTTAGGTCTTGTTCTTGTTTTTGCAATAATCTCCGTTGACCTTGTTTCAAAAATGGGAATTATAAGCTTCGGTGACAAAAATCCCGAGCCCTCCGATTTCGTTGAGGTTACGGAAGCCGGTGATGATGATATGGTGTTTGAAACTCTTGAGGAATTAAGAGGAGTAAATAACCTTTCATCTGTTCTTAAAAACTGGGCAGATAATACATCCGAAAACTCTCTGATGCAGAATAAGAATGTTATAAACGTGCTTCTTATAGGTCTTGATGCTTCAAACAGCAATTCGGATGCAATTATTATAGCTTCTCTTAATAAAAACACTAAAAAAATACATCTTTCATCCGTTTTCCGTGATTCATATACTTATATTGATACGGCTTCCGGCGGAAAATATGCAAAAATCAATGCCTGCTATGCAAACGGCGGTGCAAAGAAGCTTATAGAAACTCTCCAGAACAACTTTAAGATTAAAATTGACTATTATGTTTCGGTTAATTTTGATTCCTTCAGCTCTATTGTTGACACTTTGGGCGGAATAAAGCTGGATGTTCAGGAATATGAAGCCGCAGCAGTTAGAAGTGAAATGAAAATTGCCTGTCCCTCAGGTGAGGATGTGCTTCTCAACGGTGAACAGGCACTCGCCTTCTGCAGAATAAGACACTGTGATGCGGATGCGGATGTAAGCCGCACAAGAAGACAAAGACAGTTTATAAATGCTCTTATTGATGAAGCAAAAAACATCAGTATAAGCCAGATTTCTCCTCTTCTCAACACTGTTATCAGGTATGTCAAGACAGACTGCGGTGTTACGGATATAATTTCTCTCGGAACACAGGCCTTAACGGACAAATGGTATAACTTTGAAATAGTATCCGGCGGAATTCCTTCAGAGGAGCACCGTATGGACTACAGAGGGTATTCGTGGGTATGGATTGTGGACTACCCTGCCGCCGCACAGAGCCTTCAGAATGAAATTTACGGAACATCCAACATTGAACTGAAAGCAGACAGAGTTTCTGCAATTGATATTATGAAAAATTCCAATAATACGGGAAATGCAAATCCGTAAAAAGAAAAAACGCATTAAACACATCAATTTTCTGTGAAAAATTGGTGTGTTTTGTTTTTTTTGTCGAAATTGAATAAAAAATATTGAAAATAATTAAAAATTATATTAATATATTATGGAGATATATTATGCTGATTTATGTTTAGGCATAAAAATTTACGGCAGAAAAGGAGATATTCTTATGGCTGATTGTCCGAAATGCAAAAAGCACATCAAGGTCTGGCAGATGAGTCCCTATTGCAAAAGCTGCGGTGTGCATCTGATGTTTGCTTCATTTGAAGGTCAGTTCCAAAAGGACAGAAGAATTGCGGAAATGTCTATGGCTAATTTCCGTTATCTTTTAGTGAAGCTTAAAAGTGCCTATGCTTCGGGAAAAGCACAAAAGCTGAAAATTGCTTCGGTTTTCTTTCCTCTTATTGCACTTCTTATTCCTTTCGGAAGCTTCTGTGTGAACACTCCCCTTTATTCATCGGAAATTCCTTTCAATATTATAGGACTTTTCGTAGGTCCGTTTTTCCTTAACGGACTTTTCGGTAAAATTGATGCATTGAGCCTCTCCCCTGTTTTCGGAGAAGCACTGGCTTCACTTAAAACACTGATGCTGATATTTGCTGTTGCAGTTGTTTGTGCGGTGGTTATACTTTTAATGGAGCTTATCTGTTTTATCGGAAATAAAAAGGTGCAGATAACCACAATAATTTTTTCGGTGCTCGGAATTATTTCCGCTGCAGCTTCGGGAATTTTTGCTTCATCAATGAGCTCCGCCGTTTCCGGTGAGGCACTTAAAATATCTTTTTCCTTCATTTTTATTCTGTCTGCTCTTTTGTTTGCAGCTCCTCTTGTAAGCTCGGTTTTCTGTCTGAAACAGCCTCCCGTTTATAAATTCAGAGAGGGCGACGAGCTTCGTGTTGAATACAGAAGAAAATATAAAAAGGGTGAAATAAAGCTTCTTGATATTCCCGCTCCCATATATGAATCCGAGGAGGATAAAAAGGAAAGACAGAAGCTTATTTCCGAAGCCTACAATATGAGTGATGAGGAGGTGACGGCAGATGTCTGATATGGATATCCGTTCAAGGCTTTCCGAAAAGGAGCAGGAACGGCTTTCTAAAATTGATAAGCTTGATGCCAACAAAAAGCGTAAAAAGATTATTTTTGCCGCCGTTACCGCAGTTCTTATTTCATTTTTTGTTTTCGGAACCATTTTTGGCGGAATATATATTTTAAGCTATGAGGGCACCGAGGCACTTGAGGAACAGAAAAAAGAATATTCTCCCCTTCCCGAAACGGAAAAGGAAATTATAGAGGCTTTTGTCAAATTTACCGCTGATACCAAAAAATATGACGGGACAAAGCTTGATATTTCCTTCGATGTGAATATTCCCGATGAAAGTATTGTTCTTAAAGGTGACAAAGCTGAAAATGTTATGCCCTTGCTTTCACACATGAAGGCTTCCGTTGTTTCTCTTATTTCGGGCCTTTATGAAAATGAAAGAAGAGGCGGTGAATACGGCACCGATTTTTCGGAGTTCCTTTATAAAACCGATTTCACCGAGGAAGATGTGACAGCAGAATGCAGCATTAACGAAGAAAATGAAAATGATGCAAGGTTCATTTTCACCTTCCCCGAAAAAAATGAAATAACCGAAGAAATTTTTTCAACCGATATTTCTTCTGCCGTTATTGACGGTATTAAAGAAAAGCTTTCGGGAATGGTTAATATTACGGATATTGAAGCTGCCTATGAAAGCTTTGTTGAAACAGCAAGCATCAACCGTGAGAAAAATATAATTACCGGTGTTTCACAAAAAAGAATCTGTGATGTGACGGCAGAGCTTGAATTTATCGGTGAATACTCCGATTTCGGAAGGCTTACTCTTTCTTTTACACTTGAGCTTAATAAAAGCTATAATTTCACCAGAGCTGAAATATATTTCACAAATGATGTTTTTTATGTAACAAAGGGTGCATCCGACGAATTCAAGACTAAAATCGTCAGTGACGAATCCCCTGCCCGGACGGTTCTCACCTTCTCTTCCTCAAATCCTGAAGTTCTTTCCGTGGACGGAAGATTTTTCAAGGCAAATAAGGTAAGTGATGAGAGTGTTACCGTCAGTGTGGAATATACATATAACGGTGTCACATACAGAGATTCCTGTGAATTTTATGTAATTGTTCCCGTTGAAGGCGTAAAGCAGGTCAATAAGGAGATATCTCTTAAAAAGGGAGAAGCTAAAGAGCTTTCAGTTAAAATTTCTCCCGATGATGCAACTCTTAAAGAGGTTTTCTGGTTCACAACAGATGAAAATATCGCTGCAGTTGACCAAAACGGTGTTGTGACTGCAAAGAATGCGGGCAGTGCATCAGTTTACTGTATAACCCGTGACGGCAATTATAAATCAAGCTGTGCCGTTGAAGTTTCGGAATAAAGGAGGGGATGAAGAATGGCAAAAATGACTAAAGAAGCTCTGGTCAACCGATTTTTTAAGGCTGATGATTATTCTGCCGCAACTCTCGGCGACGACCTGCTAAAAAAGTATGAAGGTCTTGCAGTTGATGTTTACAGTGTAAGACAGGTCAGCGTTGCTGAAATTGCCTGGATGGCTGTTCAGAAGTTCTCCCGTTCACTGAAAATGGGTATGGACCATTATCAGAATATGTATTTCACCAAGGTTCTGAAAATTGACCTTACCTACATCACGGTTATAAAAGCTCTTATAAGTATCTATGATACACTCAACAATCCCCTTATGGGTATTGTATATGACAGAACGAGAACCCGTTGGGGCAAGGCAAGGCCATATGTTCTGACTACTCCTCTCCCCTTCTTCCTTGTAACGGCACTTCTTTACAGCGGAGCTCTTATAATGGGCGGTGACACGGTAAACGATCCTAAAAAAATTATTTTCGTGTTTATAATGCTTTTCCTGCAGGAAACATTCTCAACCATATTCAACATTCCGACGGATAACTACCCCACCCTGCAAAGCCCGTGTCCTGCCGACCGAATTGCGGTTTCTCTTGCACAGAGCTATTCCGGGGCATACGGCGGCGACATAGTTTCGGTGGTCTATATTTCTCTGATGTCTATAAACAATATCGGCGGTATTCCCATTTCCCAGCCTGTTATGTTTACTGTTTTAGGTGTTATTACCGCGTTCTTCGGAACTGTCGGCACAATGGGTGTTGCACTCAAGTGTCCCGAAAGAGTACTTCTTCAGCCCAAGCCTGCTCCGCTTACGAAGACGATGTTCTATGTGCTGAAAAACAAATATGCTCTTCGTAATGTGGTTGCAAATTTCATTACCTCCTGGTGGAGTAACGGCGGTTATTCCTGGGACGTTATAACCCAGCTTGAAATTTTCGGCGGCGGTCTTAATATTGCTCCCCTTTACGGCTTCTATCACATATGTAATGTGCTTTCAATGGCATTTATTAAGCCTATAAGAGAAAGAATTAAGAATTACAGGAATATAGTTATTGCTCTTCGCGGTATGGATATTCTTGTTGAAATCATCTGGGCAGTGGGCGGCTGGATTACGATGCCCATGAAAAAATGGTGGGTAAGCGGAATATGGTTCTGCATAGGCTACGGTCTTAACGGTCTTAACAACGCTCCCGCCACCGCCTTTGAGGGTGAAATCAGCAGAGAAATCAACGACTATACGGAATATCTCACGGGTGAACGCCCCGACGGTACATTCGGTCTTCTTACAGACTATATAAATAAACTCACACAACCTCTCAACACTCTTATGGCTTTGTGGGTTATCAAATGGACAGGGTATGACACAACCCGTGAATCAACCTATTGGGCACAGGATTCGGTTTCCGTTTATCAGAAGGTATTTGCTTTATATGCCTGCGGAAATCTTGTTCCCCATATAGTCAGAACAATTCCTCTTTTCTTCTATGACCTTGACGGACAGAGAAAGATTGATATGTATAAGGCACTCAATGAAAGAAGAATGCTCATTGCAAAGGAAAATCAGGGTAAACTCAGTGAGGATATGTCTGCCCTTGTTGAGATGCTTTCAGAGGATAAAAAGTAAAAATAAGGCCTTTTTCGACAAAATAAGCAGCAGCTTTATGCTGAACAAAACAATCGGATTTACCTCAACGGGTAAATCCGATTTTCATATTATTAATATAAGGGTTGTGAAAAAGCTGAAATATTAAAGATTATATGATGAAGAAATATACACAAATAATGAATAAATATACTGTTATATAATACGGCTTAAAAATATATATTGCTGTGCGAGTCCTTTGTTGGGAGAGAAGAAGGAGGGGAGTCCGTCGGGATAAAGCTCTTCGGTGGCTCTCAATATATGTCTGTCAACGGGATAAATATTTTTGAAGCCTAAAGAGAAAAGCATGGTGCAGTCCGCAACCTTTTTTCCCACGCCACGAATTTTCATAAGCTCATTTCTTGCATCGTCCTCGTCCATTTTTCTTATTTCGTCAAAATTAATTTCGCCCTCTGCAATTTTTCTTGCCGCATCCAATATATAGGGAACGCGATAGCCCGCCTTCAGAAGAGCCAAGTCCTCTTCGGTTTTCATGGCAAGAACCTCGGGGGAGGGGAATGCATAGCCGTTTTCTGTTTTTTCTCCTAAGGCTTCACAAAGTCTTTTTATAATTCCTTTTATTCTCGGAATGTTGTTGCATGAGGAAATGATAAAGGATATGAGTGTTTCCGAAGGCTCCTGATTGAGAATACGTAGCGTTCCGAAATTATCATACTGTTGCTTTATGAATTTATCTTGGGAAAGACGGTTCAGAATATCGCTGTGATTTGTGTTCAGGTCAAAATATTCTGCCCATATATTTTCAATATCTTCCTTTGGGGTATCCTTGAACAGAAGACCGTCCGGAGTTCTTTTGACTTTGGTTTCCTTTCCGTATGCCACGGCACAATATGTAGATTCTCCGATTTCTTCCCAGCGGAAAGCCTGACCGCAATCAAGTGTGAGCGGCAGGTTTATATCTCCGAAATCCACGACTTCAATTCCGTTTTTTGCGGTTAAAAGCTCCATTTTTTACCTCGTATAATGTATTTGGCAATTTAAATAAAATTTTCGGAATATTTTATTTAAATATATCTCCATTTTGTATAAGGGACAAGTCAAGACAACTGCCTGTATATGTTAAAATGTTAACAAAGTGCCGTTGTTGATAACTTTTCAATGTTAAAAACTCGGTAAATCAAGGGTTTTGAGGGGGAGTTATTAACATTTTCAACAGAGTTTTCAACAATTTCAAAGTTTTCAACAATATACAAATAGTATAAAAATATTGACACCGCATATTGTATAACATTTATAAGGCAATCACAATGCTTCTGTTATTTTGTAGTATTCGGTAGAATTATGTCTCTAATTTATCTTTTCGGATATGATGTGGTCGGTTTTTTTGCCACCACAATATGTGCACACAGGGGCAATATGTTAAAAAATTAACAATAGGGCAGAGCAGTGTTTTTTCCGCTCTCTTGATAAAATCATTTTTTTCTTCGCTGTGTTTGTGCACAAAACGACGTTTTCGTTAAACCGCAGAAAAAAATTCTGTTTTTTGTGAAAAAGTCGAAGTCATATTATATTTTTGACTGAAAAAGCTTTCCGTCTTATATGTTATTAATTTTTTGGTGTGCCCATATTTTGTGTTATTCAATTCTCATATCACGAGCATTAAATTTTGTTTTTTTTGTGCTGTAAATGAAGATTATTTTTTGCTGTATAATGGTTTTATGTTTAATTTCTGTATATTGCGGAATAATGTAAATGTAATGTTTTAAATGAAAAAATAAGAAGTGCGGAGGTCAGCTTATGCTTAAAGGTGTAAACAGACAGGTGGTTGAGGTTTCTCATCCCGAAAGTGCATATTTTGAAAAGGTGCTGTTTTTTGTGAAGCCCGAGGCTGCAAAAATTAATGAATCAAAATTAAAGGATAAAGCAAATGCACTGATAAAAGAAGCGGCAAATCCGCCCCGTGAGAGAAGCAAGGACAAAGATAAAAGCAGGATGAAGCAGTTCTTAAAATTAACTGCGGCAGCCGCAGGGGGAGCCGCAGTCAGTGCAATTTTTGCTTCCCTTGTGTGAATGACGATAATAAAAAGTGTTGCATCCTACGATTAATATTTATTTTGAAAATGTGCTTTTTTGAAGAAGCCAAAGGATAGCTTTTTTGTTTTTAAGACTCTCTGTTCTTATTCAGTGACTGTGAAAGCAATATATATTGCTTGTATAAATATTCGTAAAACAGAAGCTTCATTAACAGTGTTTATTTGCCCACACAGAATTTCGAGAAGACCTCGTTTACTATTTCTTCACTTGCCTTTTTTCCTGTGAGAGTGAGAAGCTCTTCTATGGCACTGTCGATGCTTACATTCACCGCATCAACCGTCATCCCCGTATCGAGAGCATCAATGGCTTCCTTTATGCATTCGTCTGCTTTTTTTACACAGTTATACTGTCTTTCAGCTGCAAGCATTTCCTGTGTGAAATCAAGTCCCTCGGTGCCTAAAATTTTCTCAAGAGCCTGTCTGATTATTTCAAGGCTTTCGTCATTTTTAGCGGACAAGGTTACAGTATCGGAAATGTATTTTTCAATTTCTTCCTCACAAAACTGTGACGGCATATCCGATTTATTGAGTATTCCGAGAGCTCTTCTTCCTTTACAGGAGGAAAGAAGTGATATATCCTCTTTATCAAGAGGCCTTGACACATCAAAAACCGCAAGAATGAGGTCGGCGGTTTCAATTCTTTCAAGTGCCATCTGAACGCCGATGCTTTCAACCTCGTCGGGTGTTTCGTGAATACCTGCAGTGTCTGCAAGACGAAGCACAATATCGCCCACACGCACTGTTTCTTCAACAACATCCCTTGTTGTGCCTGCAACGGCAGTGACAATTGACCTTGAACAGCCTGAAAGCACATTCATCAGTGTGGATTTTCCCACATTGGGCTTGCCGCAGATGACGGTATTCACACCCTCGGTGACGGCTTTTCCGCTGTCATACCTTTTCATAAGGGAAATAAGCTCGTTTTCCGCAGAAATGAGAGTTTTCTTCAGCTCGCCCGTTTCAACAGCCGGGATATCCTCATCGGGGTAGTCGCTCCAGACAGCGAGCCCTGCCGCCGCAGTGATAAGAGAGGAGCATATTTCGCTGATTTTTTTACTGACATTTCCTTTCAGTGTGTTTCTTGCCGCATTGAGAGCGGCTTCACCTGAAGCGGAAATGATGTTCATAACGCTTTCAGCCTGTGCCAAATCCATTTTGCCGTTGAGAAAGGCACGTTTTGTAAATTCCCCTGCCGCCGCGGGAACGGCACCGAGCTTAAACAGAAGTCTCAACACCTTATTCATTATAAAAAGACCGCCGTGACAGCAGATTTCACATACATTTTCACCTGTGTAGCTTTTCGGTGCTCTGTATACTATAACAACGGCTTCATCAATAGGGGAGCCGTTTTCCGTAATTTGTCCGTAAGAAGCACGGTAGCCCTTCATATCGGTTATTTTCTGTCCGGAATAGGCAGAAAAGCACTTATCCGTAATTGTGAGTGCGTCCTCTCCCGATATTCTTATTATTCCTATTCCGCCCGCCGCATTGGGTGTGGCTATTGCTGCAATTGTTGACATAATTTTTCTCCCTGAAAATAGGTTGTATACTTATATTATTATATATCTCTCAAATGAATATTGCAATAAAATATAAATAATGATATAATATTTTATCTGTTTTCTGATTATTTACTCATTTCGGAGGGCATTATGGATTATTTTTCAGGAAAATTTGATGTTGCGGTTATAGGTGCAGGTCATGCCGGTATTGAAGCGGCACTTGCAGCGGCAAGACTGGGAACAAGGGTTATCTGCTTTACCATAAATTTAGACTGGATTGGCAATATGGCTTGCAATCCCTCAATCGGCGGCACCTCAAAGGGGCATCTTGTAAGAGAAATTGATGCTCTGGGCGGTGAAATGGGTGTTGCCGCAGATAAGAATACCTTGCAGAGCCGTATGCTCAATTTAGGTAAGGGCCCTGCTGTTCATTCCCTCCGTGCACAGATTGACCGCCGTGAATACTCAAAATATATGAAAAATACCCTTGAAAAACAGGAAAACCTCACTCTCGTTCAGGCAGAAATTGTCTCTCTTGTAAAAATGGATAATTCCGAATGGGAATTAAAAACACAGCTTGACTGTGTATATCACAGTAAATGTGTAATTATTGCAACGGGAACATTTCTTGACGGCAAAATATTTGTAGGGGATAAATGCTATTCAAGCGGTCCCGACGGAATGTTCCCCGCTATAGGTCTTTCCGAGTCATTAAGAAATTGCGGTGTGGGGCTTCGCCGTTTCAAGACAGGAACTCCGTCAAGAGTAAACCGCAGAAGCGTTGATTTTTCCGAGCTTGAAGAACAGGTAGGCGACGAAAGGGTAGTGCCTTTCTCTTTCTCCACACAGGAGGCTCCTAAGAATATTCTTTCCTGTTATATTACATACACGAACGACGAAACCAAGCGGATAATTATGGAAAATCTTCACCGTTCCCCATTATATGGTGGTGTTATAGAGGGAGTGGGCCCAAGATATTGTCCGAGTATTGAAGATAAGATGGTTCGTTTTTCTGAAAAAGAAAGACATCAGATATTTATAGAGCCCTGCGGGCTGGACACTGAAGAGCTTTATTTGCAGGGGCTTTCCTCTTCACTTCCCATTGATGTTCAGGAAGGCTTTGTCCGTTCCGTAAAGGGACTTGAGCATTGCGAAATAATGAGAAATGCCTATGCCATAGAATATGACTGTGTTGATCCTCTTGAGCTTCGACCGACACTTGAATTTCTTAACTGTGAGGGACTTTTCGGTGCAGGACAGTTTAACGGTTCAAGCGGATATGAGGAAGCCGCGGCACAGGGCCTTGTTGCAGGAATCAATGCGGCACATAAGGTTTTGGGCAAGGAGCCCTTCATTCTTGAACGCTCGGGCTCCTATATCGGCACTCTTATTGATGACCTTGTAACAAAGGGCTGTAACGAGCCCTACAGAATGATGACCTCCCGTTCGGAATACCGTCTTATTTTAAGACAGGATAATGCAGATATCAGACTTATGAAATCGGGCTTTGAGCTTGGTCTTGTGAGTGAGGAGAAATATAATAAGCTTCTGAAAAAGCTTGAGCTTATTGAAATTGAGAAAAACAGGGTTGAAAGCACGGTTATTGCACCCCGTGATGATATAAACGAGCTGCTTGTTTCACGTGAAACATCTGCTCTTTCCACAGGATGTAAGCTGGCTGACCTTATCAGAAGACCGCAGCTCAACTACGAGGTGCTGACACCCTTTGACAAGGAAAGACCTGATTTGCCCTATGAGGTGTTTGAACAGGTTGAAATTGCACTTAAATATGACGGGTATATAAAAAGACAGCTTTCACAGGTTAATGAAATGAGAAGACTTGAGGTTAAGCTTATTCCCGAGGATATAGATTATAAGGATGTAATCAATCTCCGTACGGAAGCACTTGAAAAGCTTTCAAAAATAAGACCGAGAAGCATAGGACAGGCATCAAGAATTTCAGGTGTAAGTCCCGCAGATATTTCCGTGCTTCTGATATATCTTGCAAAAACACAGAAAGGGGAGTAAAGAATGATTTCAAAGGAACTGCTTATAACCTCATGTAACAGTCTCGGCATTGAAATGGACAATGACACGGCTGACAGGTTTGATAAATATGCCGAAATGCTGGTTTCTTATAATGAAAAGGTAAATCTTACAGCCATAACTGCTCCCGATGACATAGTTATAAAGCATTTTGCAGACAGTCTGTGTCTTCTGAAATTTACGCAGCTCTCTTCCGATAAAAAGATAATTGATGTCGGAACAGGTGCGGGCTTTCCCGGAGCAGCACTCCTTTGCTATAACCCCGAGCTTGATATAACTATGATTGATTCTGTTAATAAGAAGCTTGACTTTATTCGTTTTCTCACAAAAGAGCTGGGGCTTAAAGGCAATATAGTAACAATCCGTGCTGAAGACGCCGCGAAAAAGGCAGAATACAGAGAAAAATTCGATGTAGTTACTTCAAGAGCAGTTGCATCACTTAATGTTTTAAGTGAATATTCAGTTCCCCTCGTAAAGGTCGGAGGAATTTTTGCACCCTTAAAAGCGGTATTATCGCCTGAAGAAGCACAGAGAGGTCTCGGTGCAATTGCAAATCTCGGTGCAAGAGTTGAGGCACGGAATAAATATACTATACCTGACGGCAGCGAAAGAGAAATAATTATTGCAAAAAAGATATCGCAGACTCCGACAAAATACCCGAGAGCCTTCGCTCAAATCTCAAAAAAGCCTCTTTAATTGAGAAAAATACCTTTGATTTACATACATAATACACTAAAATAATCATATTGACCGTGATATTCTGTTAATGCAAGGACAGGCTTGCAGAGTATCACGGTTAATTTTATTGGTGTTATATGATTAAAGAAAAGGTGAAAACTTGCGGAGCGGTGCTTTTAATTCCCGTTGAAGACATACTGCCCCCTGAAATACCTAACAGGAAAATT
Organism: Acutalibacteraceae bacterium; assembly: GCA_045534425.1. Classification (GTDB taxonomy): domain Bacteria; phylum Bacillota; class Clostridia; order Oscillospirales; family Acutalibacteraceae; genus RUG806. The sequence goes on from JAZSJT010000076.1 coordinate 31,451, forward strand.
ATTCTTTCCGATGAGCTGGAAGGTCTTGCACAGTCTATAAGACAATCGGGAATAATAACTCCTCTGACCGTTTCTTTTGCAGATAACGGCTGTTACAGAATAATCGCAGGGGAGAGAAGGCGTCAGGCGGCAATTATGTGCGGAATAAAGTATCTTCCGTGTATAGTCATTAAAGCTGATAATATTAATTCGTTGGTTTTAAGTCTTGTTGCAGACATACACATACAGGAATTGCATTTTCTTGAATTGGCATCAGCAATAGAAAAATTACGGGATTTTATGTCTGTTGATGATATTTCTGATATTTTGTCAATACCGCAGGGTATGGTTTTGTCCCGAATAAAACTTCTTAAGCTTCCCGAAAATATCAAATGGAAGATAATATCCGGTAATATTGATGAAAAAACCGCAAATGCAATTTCAAGAGTTGATGAGCCTAAAAGACAGAATGAAATTACCGAGCTGATAATAAATAATGGATTAAGCTTCAAGGAAGCATATGAATATACCGATGTACATAATAAAAAGACGGTATTTATGGGACATTTCAAGGATTATAAGATATTTGAAAATACCATTGAGCACGCAGTTGAAACTATGACGGCATCGGGAATCAGTGCGAAAATCAGAAAATTATCTGATGACAACAGTATAGAATATGTTATTTCTATAAATAAGGTGATTTAGAGGAAACTCTATATCATATACAGCCCATATCTTTCTCTTTCACACCCCACATCCAAACAGAGAGACCGTCGCTTTGCGGCGGTCTTTCTGTTTGGGAAGTAATAGGTAAGAAGTAATAGTGAAAAAGTGAGGAACAAAAAGTAGTGAAGGTTTATAATTGTTTTTATAGCAATATGTGGAAGTGTTTTTTTCTATAGTTTTATCTCTTCGCTGTTTCGCATTGCAGTTCGCACTATTTTGAATGTTTCACGTGAAACAAAATTTATAAAACAGTTTGAAATCACTGTTTTCAGTATTAATAAATATTTTCATATATTATTGATTTTTCCGTTTTTCTTTGTTATACTACTATATTATATAATATAAATAAAGGAGGAGCCGCTGATGGCAAAAACTGTTGCCGTTCTTAACCAGAAAGGCGGAGTAGGGAAGACCACTACTGCCGTAAACCTTGCCGCCTGTGTCGGTGCAAAAGACAAAAAAGTTCTTTTGGTTGATATTGATCCTCAGGGAAATTCCACAAGCGGCTTTGGAATAGACAAAAGAGCAATAAAGGTTTCATCCTATGATGTGCTTGTGGGCAATAACAAGGCAAAAGAAGCTGTTGTTCATACAGAATTCAAAAATGTGGATCTTATGGTTTCCAATATGAATCTTGCAGGAGCAGAGCTTGAAATAATAGATATAAAGAACAGAGAAGCACTTCTCAAAAACCAGCTTGCTTCAATCTGGGAGGATTATGATTATATTTTCCTTGATTGTCCGCCTTCTCTCGGACTTATAACCCTGAATGCACTGACTGCGGCAGACACGTTTTTAGTTCCCATTCAGTGTGAATATTATGCACTTGAAGGGCTTTCACAGCTTATGGCTACCGCCAGAAACATAAAAAGACTTTATAATCCCTACATAGAGCTTGAAGGAGTTCTTCTCACTATGTATGACGGCAGGCTCAATCTCACACAACAGGTTGTGGAGGAAGTAAAAAAATTCTTCCCTAAAAAGGTATATGCCACAACAATCCCGCGAAATGTAAGATTATCCGAGGCTCCCAGCTTCGGGCAGCCCATAATATATTTTGATAAAAGGTCAAAGGGTGCAGAGGCTTATATGGACTTTGCAGATGAATTTTTATCGAAACAGGATAGGAGGTAAATAAATGGCAGCAAAAAAAGGCGGTCTCGGAAAAGGCTTTGACAGTCTTTTTCTTGATAATTCATCAGATGCTTTGTCCGAGGGCGGCTCTGTGATGCTTCCCATAGGGGATATTGAGCCTGACCGCGGACAGCCGAGAACAAAATTCAGTGAAGAAGCACTCGCTGAGCTTGAAGCATCAATAAGAGAATTCGGCGTTCTTCAGCCCCTTCTCGTTCGTCCCATGTCAGACGGCTCATATAAAATAGTTGCAGGTGAAAGACGCTGGAGAGCGGCAAGAAGAGCGGAGCTCGCGGAAGTTCCCGTAATTATAAAATCTCTCACCGATGCGGAAGCCGCGGCAATTGCACTTATTGAAAATCTGCAGCGTGAGGACCTCAATCCCATTGAAGAAGCCGCAGGTATCAAAAAGCTTATTGAGGAATATGGCTATACACAGGAGGAAGCCGCAGAAAAGCTTTCAAAATCCCGTCCTACAATAGCAAATTCTTTAAGACTTTTAGCTCTTCCGACGGAGGTTGCAAAGCTTGTTGAAGCAGGAAAGCTTTCCGCAGGTCACGCAAGAGCTCTTCTCGGACTTGAGGATGAAAAGCTAATTTCCGACATTGCAAACGAAATTGTTGAAAAACAGTTGTCTGTAAGACAAACAGAACAGCTTGTTAAAACACTTAAAAAGCCAAAAAAGGAAAAATTACCAAAAAAAGCCAGAGATAAGTTCTATGATGAGGTTGAGCTTGCTCTCTCGGGTGTTCTTGCAAGAAAGGTTACCGTTTCCGGCTCCGATAAGGGCGGTAAGCTTGAAATAGAATTTTTTGATATGGATGACCTGCAGAAGCTCGCAAAGCTTTTTGCAGAAGACTGATAAGGAGTGAACAATATGATAGATATTAAATTTTTAAGAGAAAACCCCGATGCTGTTAAAGAAAACATAAAAAAGAAGTTTCAGGACAATAAGCTCCCTCTTGTTGATGAGGTTCTTTCTCTTGATGTTGAAAGCAGAAAAATAAAGACAGAAGCAGACGGTCTTCGTGCATCAAGAAATAAATTCTCCAAGCAGATAGGTGCACTTATGGCACAGGGCAAAAAAGAAGAAGCAGAGGAAATGAAGAGACTTGTAAATGAACAGTCCGAGGCCCTTGCTGCCGCAGAGGTCAAAGAAGCCGAGCTTCAGGAAAAAATCAAGAATATAATGATGATTATTCCCAATATCATTGATGAAAGTGT
>JAZSJT010000107.1:0-23392 GCA_045534425.1 Acutalibacteraceae bacterium
ATCCCCAAGATAAAAATCTTTTATAAATATTTCTTTATATAAAAAATCTCATAATTTATCCCCCTGCCCTCAAGATTAAGGACAGGGGGAGCATTGATATTAATAAACTACACACCTTACAAGCGATTTTCTACAAAAAAATTGAGTATTCACAGACCTCAAGTGCCTTATGAATACTCAATATGGTGCGAGAGACGGGACTTGAACCCGTACGGGATTACCACACGCCCCTCAAACGTGCGCGTCTGCCGATTCCGCCACTCTCGCTTGTCCGTTCGGAACATTTGAGATTATAGCACTTTGATTTATGCTTGTCAATACCTTTTTTATATTTTTTTAAATTTATTTTGATTAATTTTTATTTGTTATTTTATTTTAAGGCAGCTGCTTCTGATTGCGGCTGCCTTTGGTATTTCAGAATAAATCTTCACGGAATTTATTGTTCAAATTAAAATTCTCAATATGCTTCTGCTTAAATTCGTCTGTATAATCATAATTCCACAAATTGAAAACGCCATCAAAGCTTTCATTGGTTTCATCGGGATATATGAGAATTTTTGAATTTTCGAGAGGGAAGGTAAACATTACTGTTCCGTTTGATGCAATATATATATGTTCTGCAATTTCACAGGCTACACGGTTTGCTTCTATTCTCGGATATTCTTCATCAAACTTTATCTGTGTCACGGGAAAAAGGGCAACTTTTGCCTGTGTTTTATTGTAAAAATCAACACTTGTTCCGTTGTGGCCGTGGTGCGATATCTGGACGATGTCGCATTTAAGAAAATCGGGGAAACGTCTTTCGGCAATCACACTTGATTTTGCACTTGCATCTCCTGGAAAGCTTATCTTATCGCCGTCTACCGTTACCATTGCCATAACAGACGAATCATTATAATCCTCAAGAGACTGCGGGAACACATCCTCGTGATTACAAAGGATATCAAATCTTATGCAATCGATATAAAAATACTGCCCCGCGTGAAGCTTATATTTGGGGATATCTGTTCTTTTTTCAACTTCGCAATTAAACAGATCGGTGTGCTTTATGTCGGCAACAAGCCAATTTTGTGACGAAAAATGGTCATTGGGGACGAAATTATAGTATAGCCCTTTAATTTTTACATCCTTATTATAAAGAATAAAATCAAGGCATTTACAGATGTGGTCCGCGTGTCCGTGAGAAAGATACCATCCCGATATCACAACGGGCAATTCCGAAGGGGTTTCCTTTCTTAAAAGCTCATAAAGCCTCACATCGTCATTCAGAGAATAAAAATGAGCACTGTCAATAATTATAAATGAATAATCGGTACACTGGAAGATGTAACACATTCCGCAGTCAATAAGAGTATGGTCAACCTCAAACTGCCACATTCTTACGGGGCACTTCCCTGCTTTTTTATATTCGGTATTAAGAGCTGCAGAAAAACTGTCGGTAATACATCTTATTTCTTCGGCTGTGATATCATAAGTAATGATTTTCTGAACATTGTCCTTTTTTAATGTGGTGCTTAAAAAATTATCAATTTCAGATGTCTGTACCGTCACATATCCGTCGTTTCGGATATGTGACAGCATTTCATTATAATCCACTGCGTTTTTATCATAAAAAAGCTCAAGCTGTGTATTATTTCCGCAATTATATTTATTTTCCATAAAAGCCTCTTTTAATCGTTGAAATAATCAGGTTTTCTGAACACCACGGGAACAAAACCAATTTTTTCAAAAAACTTTCCGAGCCATATTTTATAAATAAAGACAAGAGCAAGAATTCCGACACCGATGACAGTGAGCTTGATTCCGGTGGAAAGTCCCTTTGCATTATAATTAAAGGAAACAGTGTGTTCACCCTTATCAGCTTTTATACCGATAAAGCCGCCACCGACTTTAACTATGTCACCGTCTTTTGTGATTTCTCCCGATTCTTTATCATACTCTGAATATATGAGCACTTTACCGTCAACGGTGATTTCCCAGCTTTCATCATAAGGAACGGAGGTCCAGATGAAAGGCTCGTCATTATTCACCGTTATTGTACCCTCAAAGGATGTTTCCTCAAAAGAAGTCATATTAAATGTGCCGTTTGACACAATCTTATTATAGGCTTCCTTGAATTTTGTATCATCAAGCTTTGCGGCACAAAATGTGAGTGTTGCGGTGTTATTCCCTGATGCAACGGTATAGGTTATAACAACCTCATCTTCCGGCTCAAGATATCCCAAATCAAGGATAAATGGCTGAATTGATGTGCTGTTATAGAAATATGAAAGGTCTCCTGCTTCAATATTCATTGAAGAAAGCTTTGTTGAGCCGACATAGATATAATAGTTTCCTGCTTCTTCGGGCTTAATTTTTACATATGCCTTTCCTTCCGAGCCGTTATTTGACTTTGTTACACTGAATGTAGTGCCACCGTTTACGGAGGTGAGGGCAAGCTCCTTGAGATTTTCGGTATTAACAGATGTTGCATCAACAGGAATGAGAACATCTTCAATGCCTGTGGCAGAATACATAAGCTCATTCTGAACGGTAAAGGGATTTGAAGGGGTATAATCCCATTCATTAATACTGTTATTTACAGAGAACAGCAAAGGCAGATAATAGTTATATCTGAATGCCTCAAATTCTTCATTTTCCTCAACCTTTTTATACATATCATCATTCTGCAGGAAATTCATATTGTCATAAATATATCTGATATTGAAGAATGAATTAAATATTGCAGTCTGAGGATAGTATGTGTAGCTGTTTATATTATTACCGAACAAGCCTAATTTTTCCATAGCTTTTGCAGTGTGCTCATATGCCATAGATGAGAAAATGGAAACTCCGTTATAGCCGTACCATGCGGGATCCATTCTTGCACGGAGCTTTGCAAGCTCTGTTCTGTAGAAAAGCTCTTCATCTTCTTTTTCTGCTTCTTCACTGATTTCCTGATATGAATAATAGTCGGAGGTATATGCTTCTTTGGGCTGTGCCATAGTAATTTTCGGAGCATCGGCAACAACAATTTCAAGAATAATCGTAAAGAAAAGAAGACCTACAATTGCAGACTGTCTGTATTTATCGGATTTTTTCATTCCGAGAATTACAACATAGAGAACTGTAAATATTACCGTAAGAAGAATGGTAAGCTCGTCACAGTTGGGAATTTCAAATCTTTCAACAAGCACGGCAAAGCACATAACCGCAAAACCGACACCGATGAAGGATTTTCTTGAGAACTCATCAATACGCTCATATGCCTTGAACGCTATAAGCAGCAAGAAGAAGGAATATGCAAAGGACCATCTGTAAGGCAGATCGTTGGGCATATGAAAACCGTGCCATATAAAGTTAAAATAATTAAGCACAAATCCGCAAAAACAAGCCATTAAAAGAATGGTTGATGCAACCTTCTGCTTACCCTTTATCTTATCGGAGAAGAAATAGAAAGGAAGAAGCATAACGGTTAAAAGACCGCAATAAACATTGGGAATAACATTATCACCGCTGCTTCTTATGGTTGCTTCAACACCGGGAAGATGATTTGCAATAAAGGTGAATATATCAAAATACTGCTTTGAATCCTCCGGGAAGGTTCCTGCCGTTGCAGAGGATGTCTGAAGACAAAAGTATACGGGGATTAAAGCAAAGGCTGCAAGAAGGAAGCAAAGGAATGAGGAAAGTGCAAATGTCCAGCCGGTAACCCAGAAGCGGTTTTCTCTGAAAGGATATTTCTTTTTCTTCTTTTCTTTTATCGCGGTTTCCTGCGGTAATATATTGTTTTCGCCGATGTTCTCTGTATAAATTACTTCAGATGGAGCTGTTTCTGAAACAGCATTTTCCTCACCGATTATATCCGCTTCGGTAAATTCTGCTTCATCTGCAATTTCAGATGCAACATCAACAGCTTCTTCCTGAATTTCTGAATTTTCAGAAATTTCATTTTCCGTTTTATCCTCTTCAATGGTTTTATTAATTCTTGAGGACAGCTCATATCTGCCGAAGAAGAAATAAAGGAAATACATTACCGACAGAATACAAATCATATAAGCCATATAATAATTGCTTATCATGGTATATGTCAGTGCGGCAATATATAATGCGGGTTTGTTATGCTGAATAATTCTTTCTATACCGAGAATTACCAGAGGAAATACCGCAACTGCATCAAACCACATTATGTTCCACGAAAAAGCAACAAAATATCCCGAAAAAGCATAAAGCAAACCGAATACAATGCTTTCCTTTTTTACGCAGTTATTGGATTTATTGACATAATACGTAAACGCGGTGGCTGCGAGCATTGCCTTGAGCATAATCATAACGGCAATTGCTTCGGGCATATTTTTATGTCCGAACAAAAGCATTACAAGAGCAAAGGGGCTGCTGCAGTAATTAAAAAGATTTCCGAGAAAAGATGCACCGAGTCCCGAGGTCCACGAATATACGAGACTGTTTCCTCCCGTTATTCTGTCATAAACCTCGGCATATAAAGGTCCGTACTGATGATAGAGGTCCATTCTGAGAACAGTGTTTTTGCCGAATGTCAGAGTGTTTTCGTGAAAAAAGAAAATCACTATCATAATACCGCAGGCGAATGCTGCAGACAGGAAACAATATTTCCTCAGGAGATACTTATTATCATCTGCCCTGTTTTTATTTTTCAATAAAGGACTCATTTTTTTCTTCCTTTCAAAAACTGTCTTTATTAAACATTTTCAATAGCCAACTGTTCACCCTGATCATCGGCAGAAAGAACTGCACCTGCCGAGGGCAGAGTTTTTGTGCGGTATCTTGCGGGCTTTTTAAATCTCTCTTCTGAGAAATTTTCAACTGCAATTACCTTATGGCCTTTTTTAAGAGTCATTACTGCAACGCCCTGTGTATCTTTGGCGGACTTTGATGTGATTGCTCCGGAATTGAAGCAAAGGTATCTGCCCGCAGTTGTTGACATTATAAATTCGCTGTCTTCTGTTATATATCTGAAAGCAACGGGAACAGATTTATCAGAATATGCTTTTATCAGTTTTTTACGGTTTGTTTTTGTTTCATAAGAAGAAGCATCAATTTTTGCAACCTTGCCGTTTTCAAAGAATACAAGAATATAACCCTTATATTCACTGACAACAGCCATATATATTGCAGTTTCTCCCTCGTCCATCTGAAGCTTTGTTGCCACAAAATCACCGAGAACACTGGCTTTGCATTCTTCAAATTCACTGACACGGGATTTATAGCACTGGTTCTTGTTTGTAAAGAACAGAAGCTCGGAATTGTTTGAAACCTCGGCAGAGAATATAATTTCGTCTCCGTCTTTAAGCTTATGGTTATTGCCCATTCTCCATGACTGGTGGGAAATTTTCTTGAAATACCCTTCTTTTGTGAAGAATGCCATCACGGAATAATCGGGAATTTCTTCCTCATCATCAATATCCTCAAGCTCGGATTCATAAATGATATCCGTCTTTCTGTCCATTCCGTATTTATCCGAAACCTTTTTAAGCTCATCAATAATAAGCTTTTTGATTCTGTTCCTGCTGTTAAGCACATCTTCAAGATCCTCGATAAGATTTTCAAGCTTTTCGATATCCTCAAGTCTTTTGAGAATATATTCACGGTTAAGATGACGAAGCTTTATTTCTGCAACATATTCAGCCTGAATTTCATCAATTCCGAAGCCTATCATAAGATTGGGAACAACATCTGCTTCTTCTTCGGTTTGTCTGATTATTTTTATTGCCTTATCAATGTCAAGAAGAATTTTCTGCAGGGCTTTCAGAAGATGAAGCCTGTCCTTCGCCTTTTTCAGTTCAAAATATGTTCTTCTCTTTACACATTCAACTCTGAAAGCAATCCATTCATTAAGAAGGTCTGAAACACCCAGTGTCATGGGCGTGCCGCCTATAAGCACATTAAAATTACAAGGAAACGGCTCTTCAAGAGGTGTTTTTTTGTAAAGAAGAGATATTACTTTTTCTGCATCTGCACCTCTTTTAAGGTCAACTGTAATTTTAAGTCCCGCACGGTCGGTTTCATCTCTGACATCACTGATTTCACGGAGCTTTCCGCCTTTTACAAGTTCAATTATCTTGTCTATTATTGCTTCGCAGGTGGTCGTAGGAGGAATTTCCGTTATATCAATGCAATTGTTTTTCTTATCATATGCACATTTTCCGCGTACCTTTACAGAACCTCTGCCGGTTGAATATATCTCCCTGATTTTAACGGGATCATATATACAAGAGCCGCCGCCGCTGAAATCGGGGGCTTTGAGCGTTTCCGTGCAATCGTGGTCGGGATTCTTTATAAGAGCAATTGTGGTATCGCAGACTTCTCTTAGATTGAAAGAACAGATATTACTTGCCATACCGACAGCTATACCTGAATTGGAATTTACGAGCACACTGGGAAAGGTTACGGGAAACAGAACAGGTTCGGGAATTGTATTATCGTAATTGGGGACAAAATCAATTGCGTCCTTATCTATATCGGCAAATAATTCACCGCATATGGGTGAAAGCTTGGCTTCGGTGTAACGGGAAGCCGCAAACTGCATATTTTTAGAATATGCCTTACCGAAATTACCCTTTGAGTCTACATAAGGATGAAGAAGCGCTTCGTTACCCTTTGTTAGTCTTACCATTGTTTCATAAATGGGACCGTCACCGTGAGGATTGAGCTTCATAGTCTGTCCGACAATATTTGCGGATTTTGTCCTTGCACCCGACAGAAGTCCCATCTTATACATCGTATAAAGCAGCTTTCTGTGTGAAGGCTTGAAGCCGTCAATTTCAGGAATGGCTCTGGACATAATAACACTCATGGCATAAGGCATATAGTTTACCTCAAGAGTGTCTGTAATAAACTGATTTGCAACCTCTCCCGCACCTGCTATATGGGCATTGGGATCAACGGGAGCAGCGGTTTTATTCTCCTCTTCGGGAGTCTTCTTTTTTCTTGCCATAGGAATTCCTTTCAGCTGAGATCAGCCATATCAATATATAAGTGACCGTTCTGTGCGATATGATCTTTTCTGCCCTGAAGATTATCGCCTAAAAGAAGGTCGAATTTATCTGCAATTGCAACGGGATCAAAATCGGGTTCAATTTTTATAAGGCGTCTTGTTTTGGGATTCATGGTAGTAAGCCACATCATATCGGCATCATTTTCACCAAGACCTTTGGAACGCTGAATTGTATATTTCGCATCCCCGATTTCATCAAGAGCCTCCTGCTTTTCCTTTTCGGTATAAGCAAACCAAGTATGTTTACCCGATGTGATTTCATAAAGGGGGGATTCTGCAATATAAACCTTTCCCGCCTTTATTATTGACGGCATTAGAGTATAAATCATTGTGAGAATAAGTGTTCTTATCTGAAATCCGTCATAGTCGGCATCAGTACAGATTATGACCTTATTCCATCTGAGATTATCAATATTGAATTCGGGAACACCCTTTACAGCTTTTCCCGAAACCTCAACACCGCAGCCGAGAATTTTTATAAGGTCTGTTATTATTTCGCTTTTGAATACCTTTGCAAGGTCCGCTTTAAGGCAGTTGAGAATTTTACCTCTTACGGGAATAACCGCCTGGAATGCAGAGTCTCTCGCCTGCTTACAGGCACCTAAAGCCGAGTCACCCTCCACTATGAATATTTCACGCTCATTGACATCCTTACTGCGGCAATCAACGAATTTTTCAATACGGTTAAGCATATCGTTTCCGCCCGAAAGAGCCTTCTGAACATTTACTCTTGTTGCTTCTGCTCTCACGCGGGAACGCATATTAATAAGAATTCTTTCGCAAATCTTATCTGCATCAAGCTTATTCTCAATAAAATAGATTTCAAGCTGATGCTTGAGGAAAGCCGTCATAGCTTCCTGAATGAATTTGTTTGTAATTGCCTTTTTGGTCTGATTTTCATACGAGGTCTGGGTGGAGAAGGAGGACATTACAAGCACAAGGCAATCGTCTATATCCTGAAATGTTATTTTTCCATCGGTTTTATTATACTTTCCGTTTTGCTTCATATATGCATCTATCTGCGAAACAAAAGCACTTCTTACCGCCTTATCGGGAGCTCCGCCGTATTCAAGATAGCTTGAATTGTGATAATATTCCTTCATTGACATTTTGTCGGAAAAAGCGAGAGCTGCAAAAATCTTTACTTTATATTCGGGCTTGTCCTCACGGTCCTTACCGCTTTTTTCACAGGACCAGTATTGAATGGGCGTTATTGCCTTGTTATCAACAACCTCACCGAGATAATCAACTATACCGTTGTCATATCTGTATTCATATGTTTCAAAACGGGATTCCGTCAGCTGATTTTTCAGAACAAAACGGACACCGTTGTTTACAACAGCCTGTTTTTTGAGAACATTCTGATAATATTCAAGAGGAATAGCAATATCGGTAAAAACATCAAGGTCTGGCTTCCAGCGTATTCTCGTTCCCGTATCTTTTTTTTCATAAGGTTCCTTTTTCAGTCCTCCGATATTTTCACCCTTTCGGAATTCCAGCTTATAACAGATTCCGTCGGAATGAATTTCCGCTTCCATATATTCGGATGAATACTGAGTTGAGCAAAGTCCCAAACCGTTAAGCCCCAATGCAAATTCATAACTGCTTCCGTCGTTATTGTTGTATTTTGCACCTGCATACATTTCGCAGAAAAGAAGCTCCCAGTTATATCTGTTTTCTTTTGTATTAAAATCAACAGGCATACCTCTGCCGAAATCCTGAACCTCTATGGAGTTATCGAGAAAACGTGTGACAACAATTCTGTTACCGTATCCTGCTCTTGCTTCATCTATTGAGTTTGATATGATTTCAAAAACCGAATGCTGACATCCTTCAAGACCGTCATCACCGAAAATAACGGCAGGTCTTTTTCTGACTCTGTCTGCACCTTTAAGGGAAACGATGCTTTCGTTTCCGTATTCTGCTTTTTTAGCCATATTTTCCTCCAAAAACATTATTTCAACTTAATATAATACACTATTATAATAATATAAGTCAAGAAACATAACCGAACATATCGATTATTTGTCGTTTTTTATTTCAGATATAAACTGATTAAGATAATTTTCAAGAAAAACCGTTCTTTTTTCAGCTTCATTTTTTGCGTATTCGGTATTCATCATAGATTTGAGCTTCAGAAGCTTCTGATAAAAATGTGCAATACCGGAATTGCTCACTTCCATATTATTGTCAACAAAATCGCTTTCATTATAAATCGGTCTTCCGTGAGCAGCACCGTATGAAAAGCATCTTGCAATTCCCACTGCCCCCAATGCATCAAGTCTGTCTGCGTCCTGAACAATTTTAGCTTCAAGAGCTTCTGCCGTTTTTCCCGAGGAAAATGAAACTCTGTTGATTATGTCGATAACAATATCAATATCATCAGATGAAACATCATAGTTTTCCATTATTCTTCTTGCGTGTTCATTTTCTTTATTTTCGGGAAAAAGTTTTTTGTCATCGGCATCGTGAAGAAGAGCCCCTAATGTAATCAGATATATATCACCGCCGCTGAAGCAATGAATTCTTTGTGCATTGTTAAGCACTCTCACCGTGTGAAGTAAATCGTGACCTGAAAAATCCGACGAAAATAATTCATACAGGTCTTTTTTTATGCTTTCTGTTAATAATTCAATATCAATAAATCTGCTCATATATTTCACCTTTAAACTGATTTTTAATAATTTTATCACGTTTTTCTGAAAAAATAAATAAAAACCGACTGATAAATAGCCGGTTTTGAAAGCATATGTGTTTATTGCCATTGCTTTTTGTTTGACACCTTCAGGAACAAAATCAATCAAGGCAAAGCCTTGTATGTAATCCTTTCACGAAAAGGTTTGTAATCATTCCGAAGGAGAATGCACCTTCGGTGATGCCATACACGCTGCACGTGATTACATACGCCTGACGGCGATTACATACCAATCCTTAGGATTGGATAAAAAAGATATTTTCGGCAGTTTTGCGTATGACTTCAAACTCTCACGCAGTTTTTAGTGAAATCGTTCGCTTGCACTCACGGTGAAATCAAAGGCAACGCCTTTGGTGAAATATTTTGCTAAAGCAAAATGTGAAATTAAATCCACCCATCGCCGCAGCGATTTCACTCGAGCGAAGCGAGAATTTCACATTGCGAAGCAATATTTCACCCACCCGAAAGAGTGGATTTAGTTAAAAAACCGACTTGTCGAAACAAGTCGGTTTTTCTGGCAGAGGTATAAGGATTCGAACCTTAAATGACGGAGTCAGAGTCCGGAGTGTTACCGTTACACTATACCTCTTTATTCGGAACGTTTTGAATTATACATCAATATATCCCGTTTGTCAAGAACTTTTTTTAATTTTATTTAACTTTTTATGTGCTGTTTTTCTGCACACTGTTAAACAGCTTTGCACATATAATAAAGTTGACAAAAGAAAGGAGATATACAATAAGCGAGAACATCGGACTGAACGAAACCATGGTGTGAATAAATGATACTATCTGTGTTCCCGTGTTTTCAATAACAGGAAGAATAACTCTGTCTGCAAATCTGATAAGAATATAAATAAGACCTACCGCATCAAGAATTGTTGTACTTACCGTTAATATTCTGTCTCTTATACAGAAAAGCCATATTACCGTAAAATAATAACAGCAAAAGGCCGGTAAAGAAAAAATAATGAGAAATGCTGTAAACAAGGAGCCTTGCATAAAGGGTATATCTTCCCATACGAACTGACAGCCTGCAATGATTAGATTTGTGACGGGAATCAACCATAAAACCGTAAATCCGATATTGTTCCAGACATGCTCATAAAACAGCAAGGAGGTAATACGAATTAGATGCACGGCAAGACACATTGTTATTACAATAAGAATTGTATTAAAGGATTCTACTGTGGGATCATTCTTCCAAATTCTCGGTAAAAAGAAGGAAACAATAAGAAGGACAGACATAAAGCAACCTATGAGTCCCGGTTTTATGCTGTATTTTTTCTGCTCTATCATTATTGTTTCCTCCGTAAATTTTTATCCGTTTATCAATAATAAACTTTTATTGTTTTGATTTCAAAAGGTCTGAATGTGAGCTCAGCTGTTGCAAGCTCTTCATTTTCCTCTTCAAGCATATTGGTTAATATAACCTTCTTTGCTCCTTCAAAGAAGCTGATATTTGTCTTGGTATAGGCACCCTCTGCTTCATAAACACGTGCAATAAATGCTTTTTCTGCATCCTCACAGGGCTTAACAGCTTCAATAAAGCAGTTATTTGCAGAAATATTTATAAGAGGCTTAACATCGGTTGTACCGTTTACCTGAATTGCAGGAATATTAAGCATATATGAAGGCTTGATTACACTTTCGGTTCCGAATGCACTGTCGTGAGGAAGAACGGAATATACGCATCTGTGAAGTCCGTCTCTGTCGCCTTCGTGGTCAGGACGGTTGCCGCCCTTATGAAGAGAAAGACGAAGACATCCGTCTTTTGCACTGATACCGTATTTGCAGTCGTTAAGCACTGCAAAGCCGTAGCGTGCTTCGGAAATATCTGAATATTTGTGATTGAGAACTTCAAATTTAGCCTGCTCAACAGAAGTGTTTCTTGTTGTGGGACGCTTTGCATAACCGAACTGAATTTCGTGACGTGCAAAATCATCAAAGATATCAGTGTCAAATGCTGCCTTGAGGAACTTGTGATTATCATTCCAGTCAATGACGGTATCAAAGCGGATTTCTGCTGAATCTGCGAAGAACATCATATCCTGTGTTACCGTTGAGTTGTCTGTAATCTGATATTTATTTCTGATGATGTAAGCAACTCTGCCAACAGAAACAATTTCGGTTGAAATGAGCTTTGAAGAAGCTTTGAACTTGAGCTCATAATCGGAATCGACATCCCAGTTATCCCAAGAAGCAGGAACATCTTCAGCCACAAGAAGAGTATTGAAGTTTTCACCGCAGACAATCTGTCTTCCCGCTCTCTTATCAAAATATTCGGAAATTGTTCCGTTTTCGGCTAATGTAACCTCATAAAGAGGAGTTGAAAGTCTGTTTCCCTCTCTGAGGAAATTACAGTTAAATCTGTTTTCTTCTTCAACAAGTCCCAGTGTAACACTTGAGAATGCGGGAATTTTAACACCGCCCACAAGCAGGAGATTTCTGCCGTCAAGATCGGTATATCTCTGCTGATTGTATCTGCCTTCAACCATAAGTCCTTCGGGAACCTCGAGGAAAAGAACATCATTTCTTTCAAATGAAAGAGTGTTGACAACTGTAACTGTGTTATCATCGTTGCCCTTAATAAGTAAAGCGGTCTTTTCTTTTGCTTCTTTTATGAGATTTGAGGTCTGTTCGCGGCTTTCAAGATGTGCCTTATTGATACAGGTTCCGGGAAGGATATCATGGAACTGGTTAAGAAGAAGTGTTTCGTAAAGAGGTGCAATTTCCGAGCTGTCTGCAGCCTTATTATTCTTGACCGCATCATTTACAGTCAAAATTTCAAGGTCACGAAGAGCATTTTCAGCTTTACGGTTATTTCTCTTGATTGTATGCTGATTGGTGAGAGTACCTCTGTGAAGCTCAAGATAAAGCTCTCCGCGGTATGTATTGGGGTTTACACAGTCTTTTTCAAGCTCCTGCATAAAATCGCCAACACGTGAATAACGAGTCTTTGGAACTCCGTCAAGATTTTCAATACGTCTTGCCATTTCGCACATTTCGAACTGAGGTCCGCCGCCGCCGTCACCGAAGCCGAAGGTAAGCATACGCTTATCTGTTACGCTCTTCTGCTTAATACCGCCGTTGATATTGGCAGTAACATCAAGAACATCGGGATGATGGTGAGTTGTATTGAAATGGGTAAATACCTTTGTTCCGTCAATTCCCTGCCAATAGAATGTATCATAGGGGAATTCATTGGTATCGTTCCAGCTGATTTTTGTTGTAAGGAAATAATCAACAGCACAGCCCTTCATAATCTGGGGAATTGCAGCGGAATAACCGAAGGTATCGGGAAGCCAGAAGCAATTGGAGGTATATCCGAAGTGCTTACGGGTAAATCTCTGTCCCCATAAGAACTGTCGTATCATTGATTCACCTGATGTGATATTGCAGTCACATTCAACCCAGACACCGCCATTGGGTTCATATCTGCTCTCGGCTACTGCCTTTTTGATGTCCTCAAAAAGCTCGGGATAATGCTTTCTTATCATATCTCCGTGGCAAGCGGAGGACTGAATGAATTTATATTCGGGATACTGCTGCATAAGATTAAGCTGATTTGCATAGGTTCTTGCACATTTCTTTACGGTTTCTCCCACGTGCCACAGCCATGCCGTATCCATATGTGAATGACCGATAATCACAGCTTCGGGAGCATTGTCACCGTTCTTTGCAGAAAGAGCTTCTTTAATAACACTCTTTACCGTGCGAAGAGCTTCAACAACCTCACAGAAAGGAACATCATCTGTTGCAGTGGGAATGTTTTCATAAACTTTAAGAAGTGCATTTACAGCCTTTGCACGTTGAAAACTGTCAGCAGGTAATGCTTCTGTCATCTGATGAAGGGTTTTAAGGTCAAAATAAAACTCCTGAACCTCATAATCCTTCACACAGATATCTGCACCGTCATAAAGGAACTTAAATTCTGTTCTTCCTGAATTTTCAAAAGGCATACAGCCGGGCACAAAATGTCCTGCATAATATTCGAGTGCAATATTGAGCTTTTCTCCTGCGGCAGGATTGAATTTTACCATATCGCAATAGTGATTGCCGTGAGAAGTAACAACGATTTTTGAAGCAAATGTACCGAATGGCTTTCCGTTCACAAAAAGAAGTGCTTCATAACCATCGATGTGGGGCTTAATGAAAAGAGTCTGCCCTGCAAGCTCTTCGGAAACGGTAAAATCACCTCTGAACCAGCAATATGTACCCTCGCCTTCCCAGTATTCGCCTTTTTCGGCTTTAGTGAAAGGAAGGTCGGGTTCTTTATGATATCTCTCTTTAACGTGGCATTTTTCCACATTTTCAAGTTCACCGACTTTTACGAAAATATGAGGCTCCATTCTTTCAATAAATGAACCCATTTTTCCGAGAAAGCGTTCAATCTGTTTGTTATTAAGCATATTGAATCCTCCGTTAAGGAAATTTTTATATATTTTACATTATAACAGTGATTATTTCAAGTATTACTTGGAAAATATATTAAAAATACTCTTATTTGTACGGGGATTGATTTTTACCTGCGGAACATTTTTTACGAGAATTGTCTCCTCACCCATAACGACAATATCAGACCATAAAATTTTGAAGCATTCGGGTTTTCTGAGCATAAGTCCTTTTTCTGCAACAGATACAAGCAGAGTGGATATCTGTCCGGAACACATATCCACCTCCACGTCATAGACATATCCGACCTTGCAGCCGTTTTCAATGTTTATCACGTCCTTGTTGCAAATTTCCTCAATACAGCAGTTCATAAAAAACACCTCTTTACAGTATATTTTGTAAAAGGTATCTTAATGTGCTTACTCTTTTATTTTTTTTCTTGCATTTTTTTCTATTCTTGAAACCTGTGCCTGCGAAATTGAAAGCTCTTGAGCCACTTCAGTCTGTGTTTTACCTTCCGAAAAGCGTTTTCTCAATATCAGCTTTTCCCTGTCGCTGAGATTTCTTATAGCTTCTTTTATGCTGATTTCTCCAATCCAGTTATCTTCCGAATGAAAATCACCCAGCTGATCAACAACATAAAGCTCATCGCCGTTGTCATTGTAAACCGGCTCGTAAAGTGACATTGGCGTTACTATAGACTCAAGTGCCATTACAACCTGTCTTAACGGAATTCCAAGCTCTCCTGCAATTTCATCGGGTGTCGGCTCTCTGTTGTATTCCTTCATAAGCCTTTCTTTAACCTGCATTGCGTGATAAGCGGTGTCTCTTAACGACCTTGAAACACGGAGATAGGTGTTGTCTCTCAGGTGTCTTTTTATTTCACCGATTATCATAGGCACCGCATAGGTACTGAATTTTACTGGCTGGGACAAATCAAAATTATCACAGGCCTTTATAAGTCCTATGCAGCCTATCTGAAAAAGGTCATCAGGGTTTTCATCACGGTTTCGAAAACGCTGAACTATGGACAAAACGAGACGGAGATTTCCGCAAATGAGCTTTTCTCTTGCTTTTTTATCCCCCTCCTTCGCCTTTTTCAGAAGCTCTTTATTTTCTTCTTCCGTAAGAACCTTGAGCTTTGACGTATTTACAGAGGTAATTTCAACTTTTTTATATTGCATCCATACCTTTTCCTTTCACATTTGTGCAAAAGGAAGTATTGGCAAATAAAAGATAAAATAACCATATTTTTTTAAGCGTTTCCGTATTTTTTATTTAATCTGTATGCTTTTTCAGTCACATTATAAGCATTTACTTATAGGCTCAATAAGCCTTGATAATCAACTGTATTTTCTTATATCATTGATTATAATTTTTAATCAAAAATATCAAAAAATATTCAAATTTTACCCTTGACAATCCATTAATATAGTAGTATTGTATTAACTAAATTATTTTTTGTCATAGATTTGCTGTATATAATAAATTAATTTTATGACACTTATAACGCCCTATAAATAAAATTTATAGGCAATTTCCGGAGGTAATTTATGAATCCTTATATTGAAAGAGTTATCGAAAATGTAAAAACAAGAAATGCTCACGAGCCTGAATTCATTCAGACTGTTGAAGAGGTTTTTACATCCATTGAGCCCCTTGTCAATGCTCATCCAGAATATGAAAAATATGATATTCTTATGAGAATGAGCGAACCGGACAGAGCCATCTCATTCCGTGTTTCATGGGTTGATGACAACGGCAATGTTCAGGTAAACCGCGGCTACCGTTATCAGTTCAATTCCGCAATAGGTCCCTATAAGGGCGGTCTTCGCTTCCATCCGAGTGTTTATTCGGGTATAATCAAGTTCCTCGGCTTTGAACAAACCTTCAAAAATTCTCTTACAGGTCTTCCCATAGGAGGTGCAAAGGGCGGTTCAAACTTTGATCCCATCGGAAAAAGCGATGCAGAAATTATGAGATTCTGTCAGGCATTTATGACAGAGCTTTACAGATATGTAGGTCCCGATGTTGACGTGCCCGCAGGTGATATCGGTGTCGGCGGAAAAGAAATCGGTTATCTGTTCGGACAATACAAGAGAATAAAGGCTACCTTCGAAAACGGTGTTCTTACAGGTAAAGGACTTTCCTACGGCGGCTCGCTTATCCGTCCCGAGGCAACGGGCTTCGGTGCCGTTTATTATCTTCAGGAGGTTCTCAAGCATTTTGAAGATACACTTGAAGGCAAAACCGTTGCTATTTCAGGCTTCGGTAATGTTGCCTGGGGTGTTGCAACAAAGATGGCAGAGCTCGGAGCTAAAGTTCTCACGCTTTCAGATCCCACAGGTTATATTTACGATCCCGACGGTGTATCAACAAAAGAAAAGCTTGATTTTATGCTTAAAATGAGAGCAGAAAATCTCACGGTTGATGAATATGCAAAAAAATTCGGTGTTGAATTCTTCCCCGGCAAAAAGCCCTGGGGCGTAAAAGCAGACATCATTATGCCCTGTGCAACACAAAATGAGGTTGACATTCATCAGGCAAAGAAAATCGTTGCAAACGGCACGGAGTATTATATTGAAGTTTCCAATATGCCCACAACAAACGATGCTCTCAAATATTTACAGATGAAGTGTAAAGCAGTTGCTCCTTCAAAGGCTGTAAATGCAGGCGGTGTTGCAGTTTCCGCACTTGAAATGAGCCAGAACTCCGCAAGATATATGTGGTCTGCCGAAAAGGTTGACAACAAGCTTCACGAAATTATGAAGCATATCCACGATGTTTCGGCAGAATGTGCCGAAGAATACGGTCTCGGTTACGACCTTGTTGCAGGTGCAAACATTGCAGGCTTCAAGAGAGTGGCACAGGCTATGCTTGAACAGGGCATTATATAATTTATAAACGGCAAAAAGAACAGAGAGACGACTTCCCTTTTAACGAAGTATCTCTCTGTTTTTTTATATTTTAATTATGTATTAAGCCACACTGCCATATCGCTTTCTTCACGGTTTGCAAAGCCAAAATAAGGAATGAGGGTAATTTCTGTTTCTTCCTCTTCCCTTTCGTCGGGAGTTATATAAAGAGCCTCGGACTGTATGACCTTGTATGCCTTCACATTAAGAATATTACAGCAAAAGGCTTCATCATATTTTACCGAAGGGATACTTTTGAGATTGAGACGGACTGAATAATGAGCTGTGCCCTTGTTATATGCTTCTTCCATACAATAGACAACAGGGCCCATCATAACGGCTGCTTTTCCGACATTTGCTCTGACGGCAGATGAAGTAATATAATATTCAGGTGTCATTTCAAAGTTGACATAAACATCAAAATCATCGAAATTAACCGAAATCTTCATATATCCGCCTGTTTTTTCATAATTCTCCGACACCGCAAGCTTTTTACACCATCCGGGAATACGTATATAAAGCTTTTCGCCTGTTGCATTTTTTATGTTTATCCTGACTTTGCCGTCAACAGGATAAGCGGTTTCAATCCTTACTCTTTTATTTGCTATAACTGCATCACAGGCAATAAACTGATGAATAATCACAGAATTCTCACCTGTTGAAAAAATCTTGTCGCCGATGCTTGAGAAAAACCTTGTGATATTGGGAGGACAGCATGAGCAACCGAAAACCTCCTGTCTTCTCGTAATAGGCAACGGCTGTGCAGTCCTTGACATAGATGTATGACGGGTTCTGTCCGACAGATTGATTTCAAGAGGATTTTCATAGAAAAATGCCTTGCCGTCAAGAGAAACACCTGAAATAATACCGTTATATATCTCTCTTTCAACAATATCCGCATATCGTGAGTCAAGTTCAATATCCTTCATTCTGTCCGAGAACATCATAAGAGCAATTGATGCACAGGTTTCGGCATATGCGGTATCATTGGGAAGGTCATAGGCTATTGTGAAGGCTTCTCCGTGACGGCTTGAGCCTATGCCGCCGGTGATATACATTTTTCTTTTTACAATATCATCGAAAATTGCTTTGCAGGCATCAAAAAGCTCTTTATCATCAGTTTCCTTTGCAGCATCGGCAAGAGCAGAATAAAGATAGCAGGCTCTGACAGCGTGCCCAAAAGCCTCCTTTTGTTGTCTTACGGGCATATGACTCTGATTATAGGAGGAATTACACCAATCGGGAACATACTCCTGAGTTTTTCCTCTTTCATTTATAAAAAACAAAGCAAGCTCAAGATATTTTCTTGTTTTTGTCAGGCGGTAAAGCTTAATGAGAGCAAGCTCAATCTCCTCATGCCCCGGCGTTACAAAATCTGCACTTTTTTCAACCGTAAAAACTCTTATAACAAGATCTATATATTTATCAACAATTTTAATAAGCCTGTCACAGCCTGTTGACTCTTTCCAGGCGACGGCGGCTTCAATAAAGTGACCGAGACAATAAAGCTCGTGATTATCCCTAATCTTAAAGCGTTTTTCGGGCTGCACCACGGTATGAGCTATATTGAAATATCCGTCTGCACACTGATTTTTTTCCATTAATGCAATAAGCTCAATTACATTTTCTTTAAGCTCGGGAACATCCTCTTTTCCGAGAATATATGCAACGCTTTCCATCCACTTTGCAACATCGGAATCCCAGAAAATGTGAGGCTTCGGGATGTCACTTCCCTCTTTCCAATTAAACTTAAAGGCTTCAAATCTGCCGGTATCAATAAAACGGTCACGAACAGAATATATTGTGACCGCTTTGTTTATATCAATACGGTTTTTCCAGAAGCCATCTTTAATTTCAACATCAAGATAAGAAACAGGATTAAACTTTTCCATACCGTACCTCTTATTTTATTTTTATAATCTTATTGCCCTTGACACAATAGGCATTTTTTGAGAGCTCAATCAAAGGTGCATCGTTTTTGGGTGAATCAGTATAAAAATTCTCAATTTCGGCATCGGGAAAGGCTTCAAGAAAAGCGGGAACCTTTCTCGAACGCATACAAAGTCTTTCAATTTTTCCGCTTTCTTCATTTATAATACTGCCCACACAGTGCTTTATTCCGAGCCGCTTACAGATTTCCTCCATGGTACATTCGGGAGAGGCTGTTACGATAACATCATCCTCTTTCTGAATGTCTTTATAGAAAGGCTTGATGTTTTTCATATGCTTATCCCAGAAAACAACGGCATCAGCTCGTATATCGGGGATGTTTTTGAAATAATCCTCAACAAAAGGAGCATAATCCGCCAAGGCCTGCTCAACGGTAACCTTTCCCATTTTATATTTTATAAGAGCATAAAACACTTTAGGAATGTATTTTATCAGATACGGTGTTTTTTTGATATAGAAGAAAAAGAAGTGCAGAACACTTTCGCCGTCATAAATTGTGTTGTCAAAATCGTATACGTTCATCCTGCATTCTCCTTAAATGAATACTGTGAAATATCAAGAAAAACATCCTCGTCGGAAAGTTTTCCCGTTTCAAAGGCTGTCACCTTCCACATAACCGTCAGCTTGTTATTTGAATCATAGGCTTCGCATTTTGCGGCAAAACCGAACTCGGCATCAACCCATACATAAACGGACTGGGTGAGATTTCCGCCCTGATATGCACGCTGAATATATTTATGGCAGAGTCTTCCTCCGACCTCTTCGTCATACATATAAAGCACGTTGCTCTGTGAGGGAAGCTCGGGGCTTAAAGCAGTGAGCTTCATAAACATACTTGAAAGAGACGAAAAGCTCTTGTCTTTAAGCACGGAATGAACCTGTTCCTCTTCATTATCAATAATTACGTAATAGTCAGTATCTTTTCCGTTTGCCTTATAATAAAGAATTGATTTTGTGTCAACATATTCAACCGTGAAGGCACTTTCGGATTTCTTTTCGTTTATCTTCATAGTTGAAATATTCTGCTCGGGATTATAGTATTCATAGCTTACGCTGAAATTTTTCTGCCAGGAATTATCCACACTGATTTTTTCCTGAAGCTCATTATTTTCAGCTTTGGCAGTAGAATTTTCATCCTCGAAGCCGGACGGAGTGTATTCATATCCCGTTGTTGTTTCTTCTCCATTATCATTTTTACAGGATGATAAGGACACGGCACAAAGCAGTAATAATATTGAAAGAAATACAGATAAAAACCGTTTAAAATCCATAAGCTCCTCCGAATGTCAAGTTCTTCTAACATATTATTATATTTTCCTTTATTTGTCAAATATAAATAAAAAAACTATTGTTATCAGCGAGGTTTTGTGATAGCATATAATAAAATAATAATGAAAGGATGTCTGAATTGAAATATCAAATCATAAAGAACATTCATAATAATTTCTCGGTTTTTGAAAAAAATAAACTCACTCCCAGAGCATATGCCGTATCCTACGGTAATTCCGAAGCATTAAAAGGTATGTGCTTCAAGAAAGAACGCTATAATTCCGATATGGTGACTGTGCTCTCGGGTGAATGGAATTTCAAATTTTATAAATCAATAAATGCAGTTCCCGATAAGCTGGATACAACAAAAACAAGATTTGATACGGTAACCGTCCCCTGTGACTGGCAGAGAACAGGCTATCAGGAGCCCGTTTATCTCAACTGTCCCTATGAAATAAAAACAATTGCCCCCGAAATCCCCGCAGATATGCCTGTTGGCGTTTACAGAAAAACAGTTGAAATTGAAAAGCTTTCGGCAAAGCATATCATTTCTTTCCTCGGTGTTTCAAATAACCTTTCACTTTATGTAAACGGCAAATTTGTCGGCTATTCCGAGGGAAGCCACAACACCGCAGAATTTGACATAACTTCCCTTCTCACTCAAGGCACAAACGAGCTTCTGGTTGTTATGTTCAAGTGGTGCAACGGAACATTCCTTGAATGTCAGGATATGTTCCGTGAAAACGGAATTTTCAGAGATGTGCTTCTTTACAATTACCCCGAAAATTACATATATGATTTTGAAGCTGTTACCGAAAAAGCAAAGAAGGGCTATAATCTTACGGTAAAAACCGTACTCGGCGATGACAAAAGCTGTACCGTAAAAGCCGAGCTTTTCGATAAAGAGAAGAATCTTCTTGCCGAAAAAGAAGTCAAAGGCGAAAAGGAAATCAGCTTCAAAAGCCTTTCCGTCAAGGAATGGAATGCTGAAATTCCCACCTGCTATGCACTTTATCTCACCGTTATAAAAGACGGCAGAGAAACTATGTGTATAAGAAGCTTTATAGGCTTCAAGACGATTAAAATTGAAAACGGTGTTTTCTATGTAAACGACAAGCCCATCAAGGTAAAGGGTGTAAACCACCACGATACCGACCTTTATAAGGGCTATTCAATGTCACTTGAGGATATGGAAAGAGATGTCCGTCTTATGAAAGAATTGAACTGCAACGGTGTCAGAACATCTCACTATCCCCCCGATCCTTATTTTATCACTCTTTGCGACATAAACGGTCTTTATGTTATTGACGAAGCCGACATTGAAACCCACGGCTGCGGTGAAATGTTTGACGATGTAAGCCGTATAAGCCACGACCTCAAATGGGCAAAGCACTATGTTGACAGAGTTAAGAGAATGTATTTCCGTGACAGAAACCATCCGTCAATTATAATGTGGTCTCTCGGTAATGAAGCGGGCGGATATAAATGCCACGACAAATGCTATCAATTCTTAAAATCAACAGGCACTCCCGTTCCCGTACATTATGAGGGTGTTGTCAGAACAAAGCGTTTCCATTATGATGTAATTTCCGAGATGTACACAAGCACCGAGGAAATTGAAAATATGATGAAAAACAAGAGAATCAGAGAGCTTGACGACAAGAAGTATCTCTGCAAGGAATATGGAAAATATCCCTTCTATCTCTGTGAATATGCTCACGCTATGGGTGTTGGTCCCGGAAACCTTGAAGAATATTGGGATTTATTCTACAAATGGGATAATTCTATGGGCGGCTGCATCTGGGAATGGGCAGACCACGCAGTTTACCACGATGAAAACGATAAGAAATATAAGTATAAATATACATACGGCGGCGACCACGGCGAAAAACAGCACGACGGCCATTTCTGCGTTGACGGTCTTATGTATGCCGACAGACGTCTTCACACAGGTGCGAAATGTATGAAGGTGGTTTATCGTCCCGTTCGTGCTGAATATAAGGGTGACGGTGTATTCACCTTTACAAACACAAACCGTTTCCGCAATTCTTCTTATATTGCAGCAAAATATGATTATCAGATAAACGGTGTTTCAGAAGTCACGGGCGAAATTGAGCTTAATATTGATGCAATGAAAACCGCAGACATTAAGCTTTCCGATGTTAAGATTACAGAGGGTGCAGACTGCTATATCAACTTCATTTATACCGACAAAGAAACAGGACTTGAAATTGCAGTTGAACAGCTTGAGCTCCAAGTTTCCGACTGTGAATATGATATTGAAATCGGAAGCAAAATTTCCGCTGAATCCGAAAACGGTATTCTTACAGTAGTTTACGATAACGGCAAAGCAGCCTTTGACGGTACTACGGGTGAACTCTCATCTTACATTGTAAACGGCAAAGAGCTTCTCAATCAGTCTCCCGCAGAAAATAAGGGAATAAATCTCAATCTTTACAGAGCACTTATTGATAACGATGCGAGAATGCGTGACAGGTGGGCAGACGGCGGACTTGACAAGCTTAAAAAGAATCTTGAGCATTTCTCCGCCTCCATTGAAGACGGTGAAATTGAAATTGATGTGCTTTACACTATGAAGCATAAGAGAAAGGCTATGTACAGCTGGTTTATAAAGTATGTTATATCCTCTCTCGGTGCTATGGAAGTAAAAACAGTATTGAGAAAGCTTTCCCCCGAAGCCGTTTCAGATATTCCCCGCTTCGGTGTAACACTTGAGCTTGACAGAAGCTTTGACAGTGCAAAATATTTCGGCAGAGGCGAAGCCGAAAATATGCCTGATTTCAAGGCACAGTCACCTGTGGGAATTTATGAAGCAAAAATAGAAGATATGTATGAGCCTTATGTATTCCCCCAGGAAAACGGAATGCACTGCGATACAAGATGGCTCAAGCTCACAGACGGAGAAAATACAGTTGCTTTCTTCGGTGATGCTCCCTTTAATTTCAGCGTTCATCATCAGAGCCAGTCTGCAATTGATAAGGCACAGCATCAGGAGGATGTTAAGGATATGAACACAACATATCTTACAATTGACGGCTTCACAAGAGGTATCGGTTCATCAAGCTGCGGTCCCGATACAAGAGAGGAATTCAGACTTAATGCTGATAAAGTAATGGAATTCAGCTTCACAATAAT
>JAZSJT010000139.1:0-80960 GCA_045534425.1 Acutalibacteraceae bacterium
AGTTGACGGAATTTTTGCAATTTGCCAGTCAAGTGAAATTTTCTTCCTTTCTTTTGAAGAAAGACTTGAACTTCTTAAATTTATAATGTCACACAAACCCGACGGTATGACAATTATTGCAAGCGGCCACACTGCAGACGATCTTGATACTCAGTCTTATGAGGCAAATAAATTTATTGAATGCGGTATTGATGCATATGTTTTTATTGCCAACAGATTTGCCAAAGCAGATGAAAGCGATGATATTCTCTTGAATAATATGGAATATGTTGCTTCTAAGCTTCCGGAAATCGGTCTTGGTGTATATGAGTGCCCTTATCCTTATAAAAGAGTACTCACACCTTATGTCCTCAAAAAAATGGCGGAAACAGGCAAATATCAGTTTCTGAAGGATACCTGCTGTAACATTGATTTGATAAAGGAAAAACTTGAAGCTGTTAAAGGCTCTGAACTCAAAATTTACAATGCAAACTCTGCAACACTTCTTGATTCCTTGAAGCTGGGCTGTGCAGGTTTTTCGGGTGTTATGGCAAATTTCCATCCTGAGCTTTATTCAGAGCTCTGCAAAATTTATAAAACAGAACCTGCAAAGGCAGAAAAAATACAAAATTTTGTCGGCTTTTTCTCTGTTGCAGAATGTCAGTGTTACCCTGTCAATGCTAAATACTATCTTTCACTCGAAGGTCTTGATATAAACATTGACAGCCGTGCAAGAAACAAATCGGAATTTCCCTCAAACAGAATGGCTGAAATCAGACAGATGCGTGAGCTTACAATAGACTATAAAAATAAAATTCTTTTATAATACACAGCAAACTCAAAAGCGGTAATCACAGGGGATTTGTGATTACCGCTCAATTTATTTAATTACGCTTAATCTTTCCGCGTTATCTTCAAGGTCAAAGAAAATTGGTCTTTCGCTTAACTGAATATTAGGACAATGAAGCGTCAGCTTCAATTTACCGTCAATATCGGTAAATATCATCCCGTGCCCGCCATCATCGGTAAAAATGGGTTCAAGCTGAATCCATTTACCGTCAATTTCTCCGTTATCAGACATTGCAAGACACTGATAATATGAATCATTTACCGAGGTTGACCACACCATATACAGTCTGTCATTTTTTCCTCTGTATAAAAACGGGCCGTCGGTAACATAACGGTTACCTTCAACTTTTTCAACTCCGTAGGCATCCCATCCGCTGAACATAAGCACAGGCTCAGATATTGCCTCTGAAAGCTCTTCATTCAACTCAACAAAACAAACAGTACCGTTCATTATCTGAACATGCTCATGACAAAAAACCAGATAAGGCTTGCCGTTTTTGTCAACATAAAGTGTTCCGTCAAGACTCCACCATCCGTCAGGTGTAAGCGAATTTTTTGAACAAGGCACAAATTCACCATCAGGCTTATCACATACAAGTGAATACGTTCCTCTCATTCCGTCCTCTTTCTCAAAGGTTGCAAAAATATAATATTTTCCGTTAAATTTATGTATTTCAGGAGCCCAGTTTGCAGCCTTATTCAGACCGAATTTTTCCGAATCAAATATTGCAATCGGTTCGGACCAGTTTTCAAGGTCAGTTCCTTTGTAAACATCAAAACCGCCTGTTCCCTGCCCGAAATTAGAGGCTCTTGTGCCGTAAAGATAATATGTGCCGCCTTCATTAAGAATGAAGGGATCCCTGATATTGATTTCATCATTTTTCATAATAATATCCTCATCCGACAAGAAATTTCTTTTTAAGAGCAGACAGCGTCTCAGATGTTATTCCGTATTGAGAAAAGAAAAAATCCTCAATATTTTCATAGTCGGCATCTATCTTCATAAAAAGTCTGTCCATATATTCTCTTTTTACACCCATCAGAACAGCAAGACACTTTCGTTGTCTTCTGTTTTTTATAACCAACGGTGCAAAAAACCTTGTTTTTATGATTTCAGCGGCAGAAAAACGGTTTGTTGCAAGAAAATCCTTAATAATTGTTTCTCTGTCAACACCAAGAGCGAGAAGAATAAGCATTGTAACAATACCGACTCGGTCCTTACCCGCACTGCAATGCCATAATACGGCTTCACTGTTATCTTCAAGAAGAATATTGAATATCTGAGGTATTAAACTTTTTGTTCTTTCTCCGAAAACAAGCATTTCATACATTTCATAAAATACATCCTCGGGACGCTTTGAAGTATCGGAAAAAATATTAAACCACGAATAAAGAGAATACTCATCTCTTGTTATTCCGAGATATGCTTTGTCCAACAAAGGTATACGTATGTATCTGACATTTTCCGGAGCCGGATCAGGCTTTTCACTGATTTCTGAATCAATTCTTAAATCAATTATTGTTTTTAGATGATACTGATTGCATAAAACATCAATATCCTTTTTTGTTGCTTTGAAAAGACTGCCGCTTCTTATAAGCATTCCGGACTTAATTTTTTTGCCGTCACAAGCAACAAATCCGCCAAGATCTCTCGTGTTTTTTAATTTCTGCAAATTTATACGTCTAAGCTTCATATCAATTATTCCTTACAAAACAATCTGAATATTTTTCTTATAAATACAGGACTGCTTATAACAAATATTCTCATTGTTACCCTCCTCAACAAGATCTCAACAGAACAACTCCGGCACATATAAGCATAAGTGCCAATGCAATAATAAGAATCTTTACGGGAAAACAATAAGCAAGAAACAGCCCAACACCAAAACTTATAACAATAAACCCTTTCGAACTGTTATGTTTTTTCATACTGCACCCCGATTTCAATTGTTCAATCTAAAAAAGATATACACTAAATAATACGGAGTTCAGATAAAAATGTGCATGTCAGGAGGTTATTCTTCCCACTTTTTAAAATTTTTCACTTCATTATACATTCGTATATAGCTTTCATGGCGTTCCTTCGAAATAATACCGTTATTAACAGCATCAATCACCGCACAGCCTTTATCGGCCGTGTGGGAGCAGGAAACAGAAAACTTGCATTTATCCGAAAATTCATTAAATTCAGGAAAACATAAAGGAAGCTCTTCCTTATATATACGTTCTGTGGTCATTTCAAAATCAAGAGACGAAAAACCGGGAGTATCGGCAACATAGCCTCCGGCAATTTTATAAAGACTTACCGTTCTTGTCGTATGCTTTCCTCGACCGAGTTTTGAACTTATTCCTGCAGTGGGTAAAGCAAGCTCGGGTGCTATTGAATTCAGAATACTTGACTTCCCTACACCTGAATTTCCTGTAAAGGCACAGGTCTTATTGGAAAACATATCAACAATTTCCTCTATGCCTTCATTATTCACTGCAGAACAGCATATAACCTTCATTTTACTTTTTTCATAAAGATTTTTGTAATAAGTGACATCTGCAAGATCACATTTTGAAAAAACAATAACGGGTTCAATCTGATTAAAATGAGCAAAAGCTGTTAATTTATCAATAACATAAAGATTAGGCTTAGGATCTTCAACAGAAGCAACAATAAACAAAATATCAATATTAGCAACAGGAGGTCTTATAAGAGAATTTTTCCTGTCAAGTATTTCAGTTACCGTTCCTTTATTCTCAACAGTTTCAATCTTAACAAAATCCCCTACAAGAGGAGTTATATTTTTCTTTCTGAAATTACCTTTAGCTTTACACTCAAAAACCGCATCAGCGGCTTCAACATAGTAAAAGCCGCTGATTGCCTGAATAATTCTGCCATATATTTGTGACATTATATCTCTCCAATGTTGTTTATCATTCCGCAGATGTTTCTTCCTGTGAAGGTTCAGGAATTGATGCAACCGTTGTTTCCTCCGGGGCTGCAGTGAACGTCGTTTCTTCCTGTTCTGAAGGATTTTCAACTGTTTCATTTTCGGGAGGAACAACACCGGTACCGCCTTCGCTGACAACAATTGTAATAATTGTCGCAGTTGAATATTTAGCTGTTTCACTGTAAACAGGAGACTGAGAAATTACATAACCTGCAGGAACAGTATCACTGGGTTCTGTCAAAACTCTATAGCGGAAGAAGCCTGCACCCTCAAGAGCCGATTCAGCCTCACTCTGAGTAAGACCTACAACATTAGGAACAGGTTCCTTTGTTGAGAACTGATAGCCGTGAACATTTGAGAATGTGGGAGGAGTTGTTGTAAAGTCAATATTGCCTGTGTAAATCAATACAGCATCACAGAAAATTTTGAAGGAATTATCCTTATCGGAACCTGTAAAGCTCAGCTGATAGCTTTCGCCATTAAGATTAACACCGGAAATTGTATCATAAGCAACATCATTAAGATATGTCTTCAATGTACCTGTTGAGCCTGACAGTGTAGGTAAAGATATCGTAAAAATAGCCGTATTTGTTGCAGGAATACCGTTTCCGACAACAAGATTGACATTTACACCTGCATTTACAGTTGAATTCTTATCCGGCGTCTGACTGATAACAAAACCTTCAAGAGAGGGAGCACTGGCACCTTGAGTTACAGCCCCGACCTTCAGACCGGCTGCTAAAATTTTCTGCTTTGCCGCTTCAAGCTCATAGCCGATAACATCCGGCACCTTTGCAGTTGTGATGTCACTTCTTCCTGTTGCATAATAAACATATACAGTACCCTGATATGCAGTATATTTATTGGCTACAGGCTCAGTATAAATAACTTCACCTTCTTCTCTGGAATCATCAACGAGAGGAATTAATTCAACAACAAGACCTGATGCTCGGAGAATAGATTCTGCTTTAACAGCCTGTTCACCGGTGACATCCTGAACCAATACCATTTCCACGCTGGTGGCAACAGTCAACTTGAATACAGTATCCTTGGAAACTTTATCACCTGCATCGGGATACTGATTGCACACATATCCGTCTTCATAAGATGAGTTATATTCATACTGAGGGGGATTTTCAATAGCAAGATCAGGATATTGCTCAAGAATTTCATCAAATTTCATATTGATAAAATTCGGAACTTCAATATCATCCTTGCTGAATATTCCGAAAATATCAATTTTATCAAGGAAGCTTTCGGAATCAGAGGATGAACCAAAAATTGAACTGCCAAAAACAGTAAAAATAATAACTCCTACAACGAGTACAAGTGCAACAGCAACACCTACAAGAACGGGAATCAGAGAATTTCTTCTTTCTGTCTCCTCCTCTTCCTCATAATCATCTTCATAATCATCATTTTCGCCGACAATGTCATTATTTATAATGTTTTTTGTGTTGATTTGCTTTGTCGGATCTTCATCAATGGTGCACTGATAATCAAAAATCATTTTGGGATTACGTCTGAATTCATCAAGTGCAAACAAAAACTCTGCAGCAGAATGATATCTGTCAAAAGGATTCTTCTGCATCGCTTTCAATGTAATCTGTTCAATTCCCAAAGGAATTGATTTTTTAATATTACTGAGTTTTTCCGGTTCGCTCTTTATATGCATCAAAGCAATTTGTTCATCGGAATCATCTTCAAAAGGAATCCTTCCTGTCAATAACTCATACAGAACAACACCGACGGAATAAATGTCAGATTTTTCGTCAGTATCAGCACCGACTGCCTGCTCGGGACTGACATAATGAACCGAACCGAGCACTTCATCACCCGAAGGATTAAGAATTTCACCCCGCTTAAATGAAGCTATCCCGAAATCAGTAACCTTTAATGTAGCATCATTAAGCAAAAGAATATTTTGGGGCTTAATGTCTCTGTGAATAACACCTTTGTCATGAGCATGCTGAATAGCTTTAAGAATCTGCACAACAATGAAAAGTGCCTCCATCCAATCAAGTGCACCCTGTTTTTCAATGAATTCTTTAAGAGTGATACCCTCAATATGTTCCATAACGATATACTGAATATCTTCACCAAAGCAAACATCATAAACCTTTACGATATTGGGATGATTAAGCAATGCAATTGCCCGTGATTCATTTTTAAAACGGGTACGATACTCAATATTTCTGAGATACTCATCCTTGAGTATCTTAATTGCCACAATTCGGTCATCAACACGGTCATATGCCTTGTAAACTCTTGACATTCCGCCAACGCCGATTATTTCCTTGATTTCATATCTGTCACTGATAACACTATTTACAAAATTATCCAAGATTATAACTCTCCTTACACATCATTTTGAAAACACAAGTGCAGTTATATTATCACCACCGCCGTTTTTGTTTGCAATGTCAACAAGAACAGAAGCAATGCTTTCATACTCTGTATTTTTAATTGCAGAAAGTATTTCTTCCTGAGAAGCATAATTATACAACCCGTCTGAACACAAAAGAACAGTGTCCCCGGCAGATAAAACAGTTTTATAAAAAAGATCCGTTACAACAGCTCCGTTTGTCCCCAAAGCTCTCGTTATTACATTCCTGTACGGGAAATTTTCTGCTTCATTTTCAGAAATCTTACCGTTGTCAATCAGCTCCTGCACATATGAATGATCTTTGGTTATTTTATTCAGGGTATCAGACACCAAATATGCTCTGCTGTCTCCTACATTCGCAATAAGAAGAGTATCTTCCATACACACAGCAGCAACAACAGTCGTCCCCATACCTTCATACTGCTTGACCTCACGGGATTTGATAAAAATCTTACTGTTAGCGGCATTAACAGACTCCACCAACAATTCTTTCAGGGAATCAAGAGAAATATTATTGTTCCATCCCGAAACAAAATTTTCTGTTATTATACTGACAGCCATTGATGAAGCAACATCTCCGGCATTGGGACCGCCCATACCGTCACAAACAACAGCAAAGCATGATTTTTCATCAAGAATGGTTATAGAGCAATTATCCTGATTTATATCACGCACGGATCCTTTGTCTGTTTTCATTGAATAGACCATATAATATCTCCTTTCTGCAATTATTTATTCTGAACACTTCTTCTGAGTTGTCCGCAGGCTGCATTGATATCCGAACCGAGTTCACGTCTCACCGTAACGGCAAAGCCTTTTGATGCGAGGATATCAGCAAAACGACGAACCCTTTCAGGCGAACTTTTTTTGCAACCTGTTTCCGTTACCTCATTTATGGGAATAAGATTTATATGGCACAGCATACCTTTCAGCAGCTTTGCCAGCTCTTCGGCACATTCAGGAGTGTCATTTACCCCATTAACAAGAGAGTATTCAAATGAAATCCTTCTGGATGTATTTAATGTATATTTACGGCATGCATCAATTAATTCCTCTACAGGATATTTTTTATTGACAGGCATCATTGATGTACGCAATTTGTTGTTGGGTGCGTGAAGAGAAATAGAAAGAGTAAATTGCAGATTCTCTTCCATTATTCTGTAAATAGCGGGTATAATACCACAGGTAGAAACGGAAATATGACGCATACTGATATTAACGCCGTTTTCATCGGTTATCATTCTGAGAAATTTCAGAACATTGTCATAATTGTCAAAGGGCTCACCCATTCCCATCATAACCACATGAGAAACACGAATATCATTATCCCTGCTGATTGAATATACCTGTGAAAGAATTTCAGAAGTTTCAAGACTTCTGACAACACCGGAAAGTGTTGATGCACAGAATGTACAGCCCATTCTGCACCCCACCTGCGACGATACACATACGGTATAACCGTATTTATATTTCATCAATACAGACTCAATATATTCGCCGTCATAAAGTCTGAATAAATACTTTATTGTACCATCATACTCGGAAATGAGTTTTTTTTCAATAGAACACTGAAAAATGACAAAATTGTCATCAAGAATTCTTCTTAATTCCAAAGATAAATCCGACATCTGACTAAAATCTGTCACAAAAACCTTATGTAACCATCTGTAAATCTGTTTTGCTCTGAATTTGGGTTGACCGAGAGCAAGAATCTCTGCAGTTAATTCCTCAAGATTCAATGAGAGTATGTCTTTTTTCATAATTAACCTCTGATAAATTTTGCAATAAAAAAGCCGTCGCCAAGTAAATTATCAGGAAAAATCGTCAAAAATCTATCGGTATATGACGAGTATACAGCATCACGAGAAACACTGAAATCGGGGTGTGTTCTTAAAAACTCCTCACACACTTCTTCATTTTCGGATTTATTCAAAGTGCAGGTTGAATAAATCAGTGTACCGCCGACCTTTACCAAATCGGAGCATGAAAAAAGAATATCCTTTTGTATCAGCGGTAAATCTTTAATCTCCTGTTTTGATTTATATCTGATTTCAGGCTTTCTTCCGATCACACCGAAGCCGGAGCAAGGAACATCACAAAGCACTATATCTGCCTGAGAAAATTGTTTATTAAGGTCTCTTGCATCACAACAAACAGCTGTCAGATTTGAAATTCCCAGACGTAATGCAGTTTTTTCAATCAGCTTTGTTTTATGCAAATGTAAATCACAAGATACTATTCTTCCCTTATTTTCAAGAGCCTGAGATAAAGTAAATGATTTTCCTCCGGGGGCAGCACAGCAGTCAATAACAAAATCTCCCGGTTTTGCTTCCATTAAAGAACAACAAATTTGAGACGACATATCCTGAACATAGAAATATCCGTTCTTAAATGCTGAAAGCTCGGTAATATCACCTGTATTATCTACAGTAAAACAATGTGCAACATTTGTCACTGAAGCATTGACACCGTCTTTCTTCAGAGACAGTAACAGCTCATCGTCCGTGCATTTCAGTGTATTGCAGCGAATAAAAAGAGGTCTTCTGCCTATAAAACTATTGAATATTTTTTCAGCCGTTTCAATACCGTAATCTGTAACAACAGACTCAACAATATCAATTCCCACGGAATATTTCACGGAAATATCCTTGAGAAAATTTTCAGTGTGCGGCAGCTTCAATCCGTTTTCGGAAATTCTTCTTAAAACAGCATTAACAAGCCCTGTTGCGTATTTTGCACCAAGAGACTTTGTAATTTTGACGGCTTCATTAACTGCGGCACTATGGGGAACCTTGTCCAAATAAAGAATTTGAAAAGCCCCGACACGCAATGCATTTTTCACATTGCTTTTCAAACGCATCTTTTTATCGTTCAAATATAATGATATATTATAGTCAAGAGTTAGTTTGTTTTCAAGCACACCGTAAACGAGAGAGACAGCAAAGGCTGTATCTCTTGAATCAGAAAATTTAATATCCTTTAATGCTTCCGCAACCGCAATAGATGAATATGCAGAGTCTTTCTGCATCTGCATCAGAAGCTTTACGGCTTCAAGTCTTGGTTCAACCATATGAAAATCCTTTCGGAAATCAATCACGTCTTCTTGTAAAAATCAATATAAATCTGAGAAGATTTGCAAGCGAAGTAATAAGAGCGGCAACATATGTCAATGCTGCACATTTCAGAACTTTTTTCGCTCCTGCAAGCTCACTGTCATCACGCAAAAGTCCTGTCTCCTCAATAACCGCAATTGCTCTGGAGCTTGCATTAAATTCAACCGGCAATGTCGCAAGCTGAAAAATCATTATAAACGAGTATAAAAGCAGACCTGCAAAAATCAGAGATTCAAAACTCAAAAGCATACCTAAAAAAGCAAGAGGTATACCGACATATGAACCAATCTGACAGACAGGTAGAATTGAATTCCTGATCTTTATAGGTAAATATGCCTCTGCGTGCTGTGCGGCATGGCCTGCTTCGTGACAGGCAATACCGATAGCGGCAATTGAAGTCGAAGAAAAAACACCTTCAGAAAGTCTGATAACCTTGCTTTTAGGATCGTAATGATCAGAAAGCTTTCCCGAGCATTGCTCAACACGTACATCATTAATTCCGTAATATCTTAGTACTGCAAGAGCCGCCTGTGCACCTGAATATCCGCTCTTTGAATAAACGGCTGACATTTTCTTATATGCACTTTTAACTGCTATCTGTGCTGCTATCGCTATTATCATTGCAGGCACAAGAAGATAAAAATAACTGAAATTGTAATAAATACCTGAGCCTATATAGGCAGGTAAATGTAAAATATCAAGCATTAAAAAACCACCTTAATTAAACAAAAAACCTTCATCAAAAGAACGTCCGCGTAAAAAATCTTCAGAAAACATTCTTTTTGAGCCTTCAAGCTGAAGCTCCTCAACCGACAAAACAGTAAAATCTCCGCAAACAACATATATCCTGCCGTTTTCTGTTATAACACTTCCGGGAGCTTTGTTAATTTTTCTGTCAACAACAGTCGAAGTGTATATTTTCAAAATTTTGCCGTTATATTCTGTTCTGGCAACAGGCCAAGGATTAAGACCTCTAATCAAATTATGAATAGTATCAGATGTTTTTGTCCAATCTATTACTGCCATTTCTTTGCTTAAAACAGAAACATACGTAGCACTGTCATTATCTTGTTTAACGGGCCTGATTTCTCCTTTTTCAAGTCCTTCAAGTGTTCTTAAAAGAAGTTCGGGGCAAAGCTCTGCCAAAGCATCAAATACTTCACCGGCAGTCTCATTTTCACCGATAAGCTTTTCTGAAACCAAAAGAATATCACCCGTGTCAAGTCCGACATCCATAAGCATTGTTGTAACACCGGTTATTTTATCGCCGTTGATAACACTCCACTGAATGGGTGCTGCACCTCTGTATTTCGGAAGTATTGAGCCGTGAAGATTTACACAGCCGTAACGAGGAACATCAAGAATTCTTTTCGGCAAAATATTTCCGTAAGCGGAAACTACAATAAAATCAGGGTTAAAAACTTTTATTCTTTCATATGCTTCATCACTTTTAAGATTTTCAGGCTGATATACCTCCAGATTATACTGTAAAGCAAGCTGCTTTACAGGAGAGGGCGTAAGAATCTGTTTTCTACCCTGAGGTCTGTCAGGCTGTGAAACAACCAGCTTTACATCATATTCTGCAGACTCGGCAAGAGCTTTCAATGCCGGAACCGCAAAATCGGGAGTCCCCATAAAAATTACAGTTTTCATTATGCCACCTTATTCATAATCATTGGTAAAAAATGCTTTTTCACCGGGAGCGAGATTATCAAGATAAAGCTTTCCGTCAAGATGATCAAGCTCATGACAGAAGCATCTTGCTTTAAGATCTGTTCCTTTATAT
This sequence comes from Acutalibacteraceae bacterium, assembly GCA_045534425.1. GTDB lineage: Bacteria > Bacillota > Clostridia > Oscillospirales > Acutalibacteraceae > RUG806. The sequence goes on from JAZSJT010000139.1 coordinate 11,053, forward strand.
ATACACCAGTTTCCGTTTCTGTTCTGTGCTTTTACCGTTACAGTTTTAGGACGTAGTGTTTTGCCGGCCTTTTTCGGCACGGATAAACAGGCTTCAGCTTCTATCTGCTCGCCTTCTCTTTCAATGATTTCAGGATTGATAAGCTCAATAATTTTATCATCAAAATTAACAAGCACAATTCGTCTTAATATGCCAATCTGATTGGCAGCAAGTCCTATTCCGCCTGATTTGATAAGAGTATCTCTCATATCCTCGAGAATAAGAAGTAGTCTGTCATCAAAATTCTCAACCTTACGGCAAACCTTGCGAAGAACGGGATCTTCTTCTGTTCTTATGTTTCTTATTGCCATAGTAACACACCTTTAATTCAATTAAGATTTTCAGGATTTATATCAGCTGTAACAGTTATATTTTTAAATTTTTTGTCATCATAAATTATATAAAGAACTTTTCTTATAAGCTCTCTGAATTTTGCTGAATTCCTGCACTTTATCAGAATCCGCATTCTGTACAATTCATTGATTTTTGATACTTTGGGAGCCATAGGGCCCAAAACAATAACTTTTTGATCAGAATAATCAGATTCATTAAATTTTATAAATGTATTAAAAAATATTTGGGCACATAAATTAACATCATCATTTGATGTACCTGAAAATGAAATTTCGCACAAATCGCAAAACGGCGGAAAAACCAATGCCTTTCGCAGATTAATTTCAGATTTATAAAAGCTGTCATAGTCCTGCTTTGAAGCGATTTCAATAATATGATTATCCGGTGCAAGAGTCTGAATAACCGCTCTTCCCTTTCTTTTTCCTCTTCCCGCTCTACCTACAACCTGAGTTATCAGATCAAAAGTGCGTTCAGAACACCTGAAATCATTATTATAAAGCTCCTTGTCAGCAGATGTTATACCAACCAAAGTAACATCAGGAAAATCAAGACCTTTTGCAACCATTTGTGTACCTATAAGTATATCATATTCCCCTTTAGAAAAAGCCCCGAGGACTTTTTCGTGGGAATTTTTTGCAACGGTTGTATCTGCATCCATACGTATTACTCTTGCTCGGGGAAACCGTATATTCAGTTCCTGCTCAACCCTTTGCGTACCAAAGCCGGAATAACGGATATTTTCAGCCCCGCAAGACGGACAATTCTGAATAAACGGAACAGAGTAACCGCAATAATGGCACATCAGTCTGTTATTTGCAGAATGATAGGTCATCGAAATACTGCATTTCGGACAGGTAACAACCTTTTTGCAATCACTGCAAACAACAAAAGTATTATACCCTCTTCGGTTTACCAACAAAATTGTTTGTTCTTTATTCTGAAGATTGTATTCTATCTCTTCAGCTAAAGGGTTGCTTATGGCAAAAAATCCCGATGTTAAGGATTTGTCACTCATATCAACAGTATAAACATCCGGAAGAACAGCCTTTCCGTAACGTTCTTTTAGTTCACAAAGGAGCAATTGTCCGCTTTTAGCTTTTGCAAAAGTTTCAACAGACGGAGTTGCAGATGCCAATAATAAAAAAGCATTATTATATGAACATCTGAATTTTGCCACATCTTTAGCGTTATACCTCGGACTCATTTCCGATTTATAAGTATGCTCCTGCTCTTCATCAATAATTATCAGACCGAGGTTTTTTACGGGAGCAAAAACAGCACTTCGAGTTCCTATAACTACCTTTACTTTCCCGTCAAAAATTCTTTTCCATTCATCATAACGCTCACCCATAGAAAGACCGCTGTGTAATACAGCAACATCATCACCGTATCTGCCGGCAAATATAGAAAAGGTCTGGGGAGTAAGAGATATTTCGGGAACAAGTACAATGACTGTTTTACCTTCAAGAAGAACATGATCAATCAGTTCGAGATAGACGCTTGTTTTTCCGCTACCCGTAACTCCGTACAACAAAGCACCGGACTGTTCACGGATTTTATAGCTGCTGTAAATTTTATTAAATATTTTTTGCTGAGCTGAAGATAGAACCGGCTTTTTATATTCCGTTTTTGTAAATGCAGATTTAACTTCTCTCTTAACCGGTGCCTCAAAAACCTCACAGATGCCTTTATCTATCAGTTTTTTTGTTACCGATTCACTGACACCTGTAAAATATGAAATTTCCTTACTTGTAGCAGCACCTATGTCATACAAAAAACTTACAACACTTTTCTGTTTATCAGTGAGTATAATGTTATCTTCTAAATTAAATTCACCGTTCACACAAACCATCTGCAAGGACAAGTCTTTTACCCGACGAAAAGCATCAGAAGATTCAATAAGATATCCTTTTCTGACAAGCCGTTTAATTAAAGCTGATTCCTTGGATAGTCCTGCATTTTTAAGGATAAGCGACTCACGAACATAATCTTTCTTTTTTCTGAGATAAGAAATTATAAGCTTTTCTGTTTCATTAAGCTGTTCGTATTTTTCTGTGGGAATGTCAGAAGAGCATAAATATGTCTTTTCTGTTTTCATACACATTCCGCCCGGAAGCAATGCCTTTGCAGCAATAAAATAAGTACAAAAACAACGCTCTCTTATCCATACTGCAAGCTTCAGCATTTCATCACCAAGCAGTGGCACAGAATCAAGAATTGATGCTATTGATTTAAGCTCAATATTCTCATTCTCTTCTGATACCCTTATTTCAAAAACAAAACCCTGCCGTAATGCCGAGCCTCGTCCGAAAGGTATCATAACTCTCATTCCGGGGGTTATAATATCTTCCAAATCCGAAGGAATCTTGTATAAAAATAACTTATCAAAACCAAAAGAACAATTCTCAACGGCTATTAAAGCAACAGCACGGGAATCAGTAATCATACTTTTTCCGGTGAGTCACTTTCAAAAAACACGGGGATTTCTTCTGCTTCAGTTTCATTCACTTTATTTTTTCCGGGATCAATTATATCAAATTTCTTTGCAAGATATTCATTTACAGCAAGAGTTACTGATTTTTCGGTTCCGTAATCAGGCTTATCATAATCTCCGGTCTTTGAAGCCTTATTTTTCTGAACCTCAGTTGTAATTTCAGCAGCTCTTTTTGCAACGCCGATAACAAGAGCATATCTGCTTATACCGCTCTCAAGAAGTGAATTCATGTTAATATTAATCATAATAAAAACTCCTTATATCAATTTTCAATAATTTTATAAACCTCATTAACACAAGCTTCAAGCTCATCATTAAAAACGCAATAATCATAATCATCTTTCATCGATAATTCTGAAACTGCAATATTGATTCTTGTTTGTAATTCGCTTTCTGAATTTTCTCCGCGTTTTCTTATTCGACGCTTGAGCTCATCAACAGAAGATGGCATAAGAAATATGGATTTAGATTCAGGGAAAGCTTTTTTTATACTTGCTGCTCCTCTTACTTCAATAACAAGAACAACAATTTTGCCTGCTTCTGACAATCTTTTAACTTCACTTTTTAATGTACCGTAAAAATTCTCGCCATACTGAACATATTCAATAAAATCGTCATTAGCAATAAATTCGTTAAATTTTTCCTTTGTGACAAAGTAATAATCAACACCGTCAGTTTCATTTGAGCGAGGTGCTCTTGTTGTTACGGAAACGGTCTGAACTATTCTGTTGTTTTTCTTTACAAGCTCATCATATACAGTATTCTTTCCTGCACCTGACGGCCCTGAAATTATTACAATTGAGCCTTTTTCTTCTTTCATATTTATCCCTCCGCTGCACCGTCAGCTTCTGTACTGAATTTATCAGAAATCTTTTCAGGCTTCAGATAAGAAAGAATTATATGTTCACTGTCTGTAAAAACAACGGACATAGTTTTTCTTCCCTGTGTAACATCAATTAATCTGCCGGAGTCTTTAGCATTCTGAATAATTCTTTTTACAGGTGCAGAATCGGGAGAAACCACGGCTATAACACGTTCGGCATTTACAAGATTGCCGAAACCGATGTTAATCAGTTTCATACTATACCTCTTTTTATTCTATATTCTGTATCTGCTCACGTATCTTTTCAATATCAGATTTGATGCTGATAACCTTACGGGCAATTTCAATATCTGATGCCTTTGAACCGATTGTATTCGCCTCGCGGTTAAATTCCTGAATAAGAAAATCCATATCTTTACCGATAGGCTTTTCACTCTTGAAAAATGCACGCAGCTGATCAATGTGACTTCTCAGCCTTACGGTTTCTTCAGCAACCGCAACCTTATCAGCAAAAATGGCAGCTTCAGTGAGAAGTCTCTGTTCATCAACATTAGCGTCATTGAGAAGCTCCGCTATACGCTTTTTCAGTTTTTCATTTCTTTCCTTAACAGTTTCGGGGGAACGTTCTTCGATAAAAGACACACTTTCAAGAATCGAATCCGCTCTTGAAAGAACATCATTCATAAGCTTTTCGCCCTCAATTTCACGCATTTTGACAAAAGAAGCAAGTGCAGATTTTACAACCTGACTTACAGCCTCCCATATGGCATCTTCGTCAGCAGGTGCCTTATGAATTGTAAAAATATCAGGCTTGCTCAAAAGAAGCTCAAATGTATCATCGGGTTCAAGCTTATGCTTATCTGCTATTTCTTTAAAAGCATTAAGATAACCTTCAACCAATGAATGATTTACCTGAACAACACATTCATCGGATTCTTCATTTTCTATCTGAATAAAACAATCCACCTTACCTCTTGAAACATACTGCTGAACAAGAGCCTTCAATTTTTCTTCGATAAACGAATACTGTCTGTAAACCTTAGAGTTAAACTCAAAAAATCTGTGATTTACGCTTTTTATTTCAACGGTGATAGTCATTGAACCGATTGTTTCAACGGCTCTGCCGTATCCTGTCATACTTTTTACCATAGTTTCACATCCTCATCAATAGCAACCTGATTGTCTTTTAAGAAGACTGACTTCTTCATGGGTAAGGTGACGGTATTCTCCGACCTTCAGTCCGCCGAGAGAAAGCTGTCCCATTGCAAGTCTTTTAAGACGTGCCGTTTCAAGACCTGCTTCTTCACACAAGCGTCTTATCTGTCTGTTTTTGCCCTCGTAAAGAATAATTTCAAGAGTTGTTTTCTCTGCTTCTTTATTAATCACGCGTACATCCGCAGGCAAAGTCTTTTTACCGTTAATCATCATTGACGAAGTAAGAATTGTGAGCTGTTCCTCTGTAATAGCAGGCTTTACCGAAACACGGTATGTTTTTGCAATATGTCTTGAAGGATGAGTCATGGCATTTGCAAATTCTCCGTCATTGGTAAATAACAGCAAGCCTTCGGAATCTCTGTCAAGCCGTCCGATAGGATATATTCTCTTTCCAACATCACTTACAAGCTCAGCAACACATTTTCTGTCCATTTCATCACTCATTGTAGTGACGTAACCTCTCGGTTTGTGAAGCATAATATATATATAATTTTTATCTTGAGTAAGCTTTCTTCCGTTTACACTTATAGTATCGCGTTTAGGATCAACCTTATCACCGATTGATGCCACAGCACCGTTTACTCTGACTTTTCCTGCGGCTATAAGCTCTTCTGATTTTCTTCTTGAAGCCACACCGCAATCAGCCATATATTTCTGCAATCTGATTAATTCAGCCATAAAATACCTTTCTCTTATACTTTACATAAAGCACCATAAAGGCTGGTGAATTTCAGTTATGCCGAAATTCCTCAACCTTCATTTATGAAATATAAAAAGTGATTATTTTTCCCCAGATTTTACCTTTGAAACAACAGCTGAAACCTTATCTATAACCTCGGGAACCATATCAACAAAACGCTCTGCAGCATTGTCGTTGGAATTGATATGTTTAAGTGTAACTTCTCCGTTCTTGAGAACAAGGAAAGCCACGGGATTAATAGTGATTCCGGCACCGCCGCCGCCGCCAAAAAGTTGGGTATTGTTCTTTGAGGGGAAGTCAGAACCGCCCGAAGCAAAACCATATGTAACTTTTGAAACGGGAATAACCGTGATTTCATTTGATAATGCAATAGGTTCGCCGACTATTGTGCTTACATCTACTAACTGACGAACTTTTTCAATTGTTGTGGAAAGAATTCCTGCTGCTGACTGATCCTTCATTTTAATCGCTCTCTTTCTTTATTTATGCGGCTGTCTCTTTCGAGTCAGCCTTTATATTATTTTCAGTTTCCTTCTTTTTTGAAGGAAGAAAACATTTAACAAGTAATCGAAGTATAACCTTGAAAAGAAGCCTGAAAACAAGTACGAGGGTTATACCGATAGAATAAATGGGATATAAATGCATTGAAACAGCAAAGGAAGCGGAAGAGGTTTTTGCAAGAAAGTCCGGATAAACATTTATATCATATTTTCTGACTTTATATTTTGTTACAAGAGCTCCCAACATCGGAAACAATCCCGCACACACCTCACCGTAATAAATCGCAGTTGAAGCTGCATCATTTTTGGTACACATAACATCTAAATAAAGCTCATCAATAACAAATGAATGCATAAAGTCACCGACAAAGGTTCCTATATGACTGAATGCTCTGTTTACAATAAGCATCAGTCCGTCTATGCCGTGAGCATCATAAAGAGTTCTCATGAAACTATTCTTTTTCTTATTCTGAGGTTGTGCTTCAGCACCCGTTTCATCTGCAACAGAAGCTGTACTCACATCTGCACCTGCTTCTTCTGTAATGCTGCCTGTCTGAATTTCTTCACTTGCATCAGAAACACTGTTTTGCGGCGAAGGAATATCTGCATCTTGTTGATTATTTTTTGTATCCGTTTTTTTATTTTTATCCTTTTTTGAAGGATATACGGGAATTTTAAGAAATAACCATTGAAGCCTGACATTGGTATCAATTTCAGAATACTCAATAAAAACTCTGACTTTTATACTTAAAGCAACAATTATCAAAGCAACTGTTCCAAGCAGAATAAAGCCAATGATTTTCAATACAATCATTTTTCAGCCTCCTTCGTCAAAGAATGGACATCTGTCCGCTTAAAGCACCGTCATCTTTCTGAATGTCTTCAAGAGCCTGTGCTGCAGATTTAGTATCGGGGATTTCAGGAAGCTCCGCAAGTGTTGCCATTGAAAAGCACCTGAGAAACTCTGTCGTAGTACAGTATAGCAAAGGTCTGCCCGGCAAGTCAAGTCTTCCGCATTCTTCAATAAGCTTTCTTTGACAAAGAGTATTGATTACACCGCTGCAATCAACACCTCTTACCTGCTCAATGAATGCTTTTGTGACAGGCTGATTATAGGCAACTATTGCGAGAACTTCAAAGCCTGCAGAAGAAAGAGGTTGATTTCTTTTCATATCAAGAACATTCCTTACAGCTGCTGCATATTCGGGACGTGTGGCAAACTGAACTTCCGCACCGAGCAGAAGAAGCCGTACAGCACTTCCCCGCTCTTCATACTCATTGGCAATTTCATTAAGAATTGCATCAAGTCTTTCAGCACTGCATCCCAAAGCCTCAATAAGTCTCAAGCGTTCAATCGGCTCACCTGATGCAAAAACAATTGCTTCAACCGTATTTTTAAGATTTATTGCATTCTCAGTCAAAATCCAACTCTCCTTCCGGAACTTTTACAAGTTCAATTTCAACGCTGTCACCCTGACCTGTGAGAATAATATGTTTTGTCTTTGCCAGTTCAAGAACTGCGAGAAAAGCGGCTACCATATCGGAGCGGCTTTCACTTGTAAGCAAGATATCGTAAAATTTACTTTTTTTACCGAAAGATAAAGAATTGACAATATTTTTTATTTTCGATGAAACAGAAACTATCTTTTTCTGAACAATAACTTTAAATGAATCAAGAGGCGGCGGAATTTTTCTGAGTCTCTTTCCGACTACCCGCATATAAGCGTTCAGAAGTTCAAGTGATTCGTGAACACGGGTATATGTCATATCCACTTCATATTCTTCCTGAGGTCTTCCGATACAATCAAACCCTTGCGTATTGTTCGACAGCATCTGTGCAACACGCTTACACTCGGCATATTCTATAAGCTCTCCCGAAAGCTCCTTACGGAGCTTGTCACCTTCTTCATATACAGGTAAAAGTGAAACAGTTTTTATATACACAAGTCTTGCTGCCATTTCAAGAAACTCACTGGCAACTTCAAGATTTGCTTCCTTCATTTCTTCAACATAAGAAAGATACTGTTCAACAAGTTCTGAAATCGGTATATCGTAGATATTAAGTTTATGTTTTGAAATGAGATGCAAAAGCAGGTCCATCGGACCTTCAAACACCTCAATTTTATAATTAAGTGTCGTCATCATAAACTTCCTTATATAATATTAAGCAAACAGTCCGACAAAAAATGAGACAATACTGACAATTACAGTACCGATAGCCTTATAGAGGAAACCGGTTATACTGCTTAAAGGAGAAAAATCCAATCTGCTGAACAAAAACAACAGAGCAATAAGTGCATAGAACATATATTGCTCATACGAAAGCAATTTATAATATATTCTGTCAGGAAGAATCATAGTAAGTATTCTTGAACCGTCAAGTGGCGGAAACGGAATCATATTAAATACTGCAAGAGCAATATTATAATAGCCGACATTAGTAAAAAACTTTATCGCAATTTCAAAAATCTGCTGATTTTGAAAAGAAGCTGTTAGCTGTACTAAAAATGAAATAACAACAGAAACAAAAATAAAAATTATTGCAAGAATAAGATTTGAAACAGGTCCGGCAAGAGCGGTAAGCCCGAAATAAAGCTTTCTGTTTTTGAAATTTCTTATATTAACCGGAACAGGCTTTGCATAACCAAAACCGAAAAGTGCGAGCATAATTGTGCCTCTTAAAGAAAGATGAACCATAGGACTCAGATTAATTCTGCCGCTGAGTCTACCCGTGGGGTCTCCCAGTTTATCTGCCATCCAGGCATGTGCACTTTCATGAACAGGAAGACAACAAACAGTGACAAATGTCAGAACACAAAGCATTGTCATAAATGAAAGAGCATCAATTCCGCCTGACATAAATTCAATTATATAGCTGAGCATTTTATATCTCCTTTACAGTTTCTTCAGTAAAACAAAACGGTCAATACCGTAAATATCGTTTTTGATAAGCACAGCAAACTTTCTATCAAATATTTCAGATATTTTCTTGCTTTGAAATTCACCGCATTCAAATGCAAACATACCGCCGAAATTCAATTTATCCGTCCAATTTTTATAAAAGGCACGGTAAAAATCCAAGCCGTCTTCTCCGCCATCAAGTGCTGTATGCGGTTCTTTTTGCACCTCTGCCTGAAGCTGTGAAATTTCTCGGCTATTAATATAAGGAGGATTTGAAACAATCAAATCTGCATTTTCAATATTAAAATCAGGTGCATTCAGAACATTGTGCTTAAATACTCTGACATTATTTAAACCGAGATGTTGAAGATTCTTGTTTGTATAATAAAGTGCATCAGGAAAAAGCTCAAACAGATAACATATAACCTCCGGGCATTCCTTGGCAATACTCAAGCCGATGCAGCCGCTTCCGCTGCACAGGTCATATATGGTTTTATATCCGTTCTCTTTAATGATGCTTACTGCATAATCAACCAATTCTTCCGTTTCAGGGCGAGGAATCAGAACTCCTTCACCGACAAAAAACTGACTTTTATAAAAGTCCCATGAACCTATAATATATTGCAACGGTTCTTTTTTTATACGGCGATTGAGTAATGCAAAATATTCAGCTACATTTTTTTCAGAAGCCCTTTCACTCATTTTAAGTGCATATTCCGTTTCTGAACCGGCAAAAAATGTTAAAAGCAACTGAAAAGCATCAAAATCAGCATCTTCAATCCCGTTTTCAACAAGAAAATTTTTACCTGATTTAAATAAAGCCTGCCACGTCATCATAAAAGCTTATCATCCTCGGGATTATCTGTAATTACAGCCTTTATGGAGGTTATTGCAACTTCAATCATATCATCAGTAGGTTCCTTGGTGGTAATTCTCTGCATCCAGAGGCCCGGAGCGGAAAATATTTTTGTAATTATATTATCGTGTTTCCCCGCATACTTTATAAGCTCATAGCTGATACCCGTCACAACAGGAAGAATTGCAAGAATTTTAACTGCAGTCCAGATAAGCCTGAAATCGGGAGAATTTAGAACCGGAAAAATAAGTACTGTAACAGATGAAACAATAACACTTGTTATAAGAACAATAAAAATGAAGCTTGTTCCGCATCTCGGATGAAATCTTTTGCAGGTGCGAACATTTTCTACAGTGAGTTCAAGACCTTTTTCGTAGCAGAAAATGGATTTATGTTCAGCACCGTGATACATAAATACGCGTTTTATATCATTCATCTGAGAAACTGCAATCATATAGGCAACCACAATTACCATTTTAATAATTCCTTCAAAAAAAGGATGAAAATCAGCAATTGCACCATTCAGCAATTTTGCATCAAGTAAATCAACAAGATATGTAGGTGCATAGAAAAAGAGAAGCATACAAACTGCAGCAACTATCACAGACAAAACAGATGTTATAACTGTGACCATTTTAGGTCCCAAATGATCATTGAGCCATCTGTCAAGCTTTGACATATCTTCTGTGTTTTCTTCAGCCTCAAGCTGTCCCGAAAGCTCAGCCGAACGCATAAGAGATTTATAGCCGACAAGCATTGATTCAATAAAATTTACTATACCGCGAATAAACGGCCAGCCTAAAAATTTAATCTTATCCTTTATATGTTTAGTTTCAAAGCTTTCCGTTTTTATGCTTCCGTCGGTGTGCCTGACAGATAACGCAGCACCCTTTGGTCCGTTCATCATAACGCCTTCAATAAGAGCCTGTCCGCCGACAGATGTTTTATGTAATATTTTTTCCTTACTCATCAACTTTCCTTCCTTTCAGATAAATTTACAGGCAATGTAGGAAGAGTAATATTTACTTCCGTTCCCTCACCCAAAACACTGCTGATTTCAAGTGAGCCTTTATGAAGAGAAATTATTTCATCACAAACCGCAAGTCCGATTCCGGAACCCTTTGCCGAAAGATTTGCTTTATAAAATTTTTCCTTGACATGAGGCAAATCCTCGGGTGAAATACCGCAACCGGTATCAGCAACTCTGATTTTTACACTGTCGGAATATATCATAGCTACAATAGAAATTCTACCGCCGGCAGGGGTATATTTTATTGCATTATCTATAATATTTACAAAAACCTGCTTGATTCTGTCAGGATCTGCATTGACGGGAGCGGGAAAATCAGGAGAACTGTAGAAAATCTCTTTTCCCTCACGAGTGGCTCTGTCTTTCAGAACATATACAGCATCATCAAGCTCTGCAACAATATCAATCTTCTGTAAATGCAGTGTCATTCTGCCGCTTTCCATACGTGAAAAGTCCAACAGATCTTCAACAAGAGTATAAAGTCTTTCAGTCTCATTCTGAATAACCTTGAGACCGTTATTTATCATTTCATCCTCCGATGCATTTATGCACAGGAGAGTTTCCGTCCAGCCTTTAATCGCAGTCAGAGGGGTACGGAGTTCATGAGAAACTGTTGATACAAATTCGTTTTTTAATTTATCGGTTTTGTCTATTTCATCCGTCATATAATTAATGGATTCAGCAAGCTCTGCAAGCTCATCATCATAACGGCTTGAAAGTTCAATTTTTTGTGAGTAATTACCTTTAGCAATACTTCTTGCGGCATTGTTGAGTTTTTTGACGGGATTTACAATTGAACGGACAAAGAAAAGACCGGAAAAAATAACCAGCATTAAAGCAAATACAGAAATTAAAGAAACAATAAAAACAATTCGGAGAACCTGACTGTCTATAGGTTCAAGAGATATTATATACCGTATTGCACCATTGCTCATACCGTTTGATTTCGGAAGAAGAACAGATAAAGCCATAACTTTTTCGCCGGAACTCATAGTCCCCTGCCAAAAGGCTCTTCCCGAAACTGATTCAAGTGCATCGTAATAATCAGGATATTGCTCATTTTCTTCAATAAAACCTGTAGATGTAACTATTACGCTTCCGTTTCTGTCAATAACCCATAACTGTGCAACATTAATGTCCTGAAAATTATCAACATATTCCTGTGCTCTTGAGGAAAAAGCATCAGAACTTGATGTGAGATATGAGCTGAAATAATCTGCTATAACACCGCTTTGTCCGAGAGACTGAAGCTTATTTTCAACAGTATCGTAATAATAATTCCTGAGGATAAGAACAATAGAACCCGAAATACAGGTAAGAATAAATGCAATAACAAGAATGGTTGTTAATAACCACCGCACCATAATACCGCTTTTCAGCATCTTTCTCACCTCTAAAACTTTTTATTTTATAAACTGCATTAAACAAGCCATTTATAGCCAACGCCCCATATTGTGGTCAGATGATGAGGGCTTGAGGGATCATCTTCAAGCTTCATCCTGAGACGGCGGATATTAACATCAACAACCTTATCGTCGCCGTAATACATATTTCCCCAGACATGATTAAGAATTTCACCGCGTTCAAGAGCGGAATTAGGATGATTGAAGAAGAATTCCATTATCTGAAACTCTACCTGGGTAAGTTCAATTTGTTCTCCTTTTTTTGAAAGTGAACGGCTTCTCAAATCCAAAGAAAAATCGCCGAGTGTTATAACACTGCCTTTATCCTTGCTCTTTTGAGCATATTCACGGTTAAGAGTAACTCTCCTGTAAACAGCATCAACACGTGCCATCAATTCGGATGGCGAAAAAGGCTTTGTAACATAATCATCGGCACCGACAAGAAGACCTGTAACCTTGTCCATTTCCTGCGTTTTTGCAGTCAGAATAATAATTCCCAGAGTGCTGCTTTTTTGTCTCAGCTGTTTGCAGACCTCTAATCCGTCAGTTCCCGGCATCATAATATCTAAAAGAGCAATATCAAAATTGCCGTTATAATCGTCATAAAGCTTTAATGCAGTATCGCCGTTATCTGCTTCTATTACTTCAAATCCGCTTCGTTTAAGATTAATTACAATAAATTCGCGAATTGATTTTTCATCTTCAGCAATAAGAATTCTCTTCATATCTACCCTTCCTTATTTCTGTATTAAAAGTTATAAATTTTTTATTAAGGATTTCACATATGCCTCTGAAAAATTCAATGATTCACCGAGAGCCGTGATCACAATACTGTATTCTGAAAAATCACGCTCACCGAGAAAACCTTCCCCGAGAATACCCTGATATCCGTCAGCTTCTTTTTGTTTAGAAACAGAAAAAATAATATTGTTCTCATCCGCATTGCTTTTTAATCTGACTTGAGTAATCCTATTAACACTGTCGTAAACAAAATAGTAATAATCATACAAATCATCAATTTTCATCGCAAATGCTTCCGATTCATTTATATAATATTTTCCGACAGAATAAAAAGAATAGTCAGCGTATGTCATCCAATCAATAAGAAGCGGCACATCCATATATTCAGGACGTTCAGAAATAATATAAGACTCATCAGAAGCTAAAACCGTTGGGATATCAATTAGACCGTCTTCATTAAAATCCATACATCTGACCGAGTTCTTCCGTCTTGATAATTCATAAAGAGATACGCCTGTGCTTTCAGGAATCAATAATGCTTCCTTATCCTTGCTGTAAACTAACATTTCTGTAAAAATATCACCGTCAAGAGAAACACATTCGAGATAAACTCTCAAATCGCTTCCGGTAACCTCATAAAAAATACCGTCAAAGGAGGCAATACTGCTATTAAAAGATATATCACTTAACGGAACAAAAATATCTTCTGTGTCATTGAAATCGAGAAGCCTTGCACTTAAAGAATAAATATTCTCCGAATCATTATAAAACAAATAAAGAATTTCATTGTTTCTGTCGGAATCAACATCAAAACAGACATAATCTGCGATCTGAATCGTAGCAATTGAGGTAACAGAATTTTCCCCAAACTGCTCAAGTGATGAAATTCTGTAAACAGACAGCGTTTTTTCTCTTTTAGAATCCTCAACAGACCATATAACTGATATTTCAAGCATATTTGAAGAATCAATATTATAAAAATCAACCTTATAAACTTCCGTACCCGAACCGATAATATCAGCAACCGAGTACCATTGCTCATTATCTCGAGAAAGAAGATGCATATGAATAACCGAAGAGTTTGAATTCAACGAATAAAAAACAACTGCCTCATCAATACCGTCAGAGTTTGCATCAAATAATATATATGCACCTCTGTGATTGCCTGAAATAGGAGTAAAAAGACCGATATCCTTTCCAACAGCATCCTCAAAGGCTTTTTGCAGTGCGGCGTGCTCGCCGGTCAGTTTAGGAGGACGTATAAGGTTTTCCGCAGAAAAAAAATCAGGAAGAGAGCAACCGCTTAAAACAAAAGAAAAACAAACGATTCCAACTATTATCCTTATCAGCTTTCTATACATAAGCGATCACTCCTTTCATAATTTATTTTACTTCAATTTCAATGGAATAAGTGCCGTGTATCCAACTGTCAGTGAGTGTTCTTAATACAATTTTTGCAGGTATTGTGTGCTTGCCTTTTTCAAGCTCTATATCATCAAAAACAGGAACAGCATATGCTGCAGACTGATCAATATTCATAACAGAAGAAGAAGGTCCGACAATCTGTACCGATTCAACACTTGAAGAAAGAATTTCTACGCCTTCAGGCACTGTTACAGATGAATAATCAACCGGAATTTCAAGCCAACGCTTTGACATAGACGACATATCGATTGTAACGGTGAAATTCTTAATTTCAGATGCGACATCCTCATTTTTTATATATATTTTATTCACTGTGTTATTTATCTGATTGAAATCAATTGTTCCGACAAGAAGCTTATTGCTGTCATCAAGAACAGTTTCACCAACACCTGTTTTTACAGATACATCTACTTGTGAAGGATATATAGAATACTCAACACCGTCAGCTCTGTATGCCTGCGGGATACCGATAAAATCCACAGCTGTCTCATAAGTGCCTACCTGTGCAACAGGAATGGTAATATATACGGGATCGGTATTTTCGAAAGTGAAATTGGAAAGGTCAATATTTCCGTTTGCTGAAACAGCCACAATTTCAGCCTCGAGATTTTGTGTTGTTTTGAGCTCTTCGGATAGTTCAACAACTGCTTTTATAGAAGTAATTTTAGCCATTTCCTTTGACGGCCCTGAAAGAACTACAGATTCGACGCTTAGTCTCGGATTTTCTCTGATAAATCCCTGTGCAAGCGAATATCCGTCAAGCTCCACAATCTCTTCATTAAGAGCAAATGTTTTTGAAACTCTTTCATCAAAAGAAACCTTAATTGTGTTTGATGAAAGCTTAACAACTTCAGCATCGCCGGATATGCCGACAACAGATGCAGACAACGGCAAGTCATAAGTACCTGCAGCACTGACTGAAGAGCAGGAAGCAGTAACGGAAATATTTTCATTTGTGAAAGATGGATCATTAAGCACATAGCTAAAACCGTTTACCGTTACATCAACAGAAAAAGACTGTGTTCCGAAAATTTCAAGTCCGTTATTTTTAGCAAGACTTTCATCAATATTTACCTTTACGGGAACATCATTAAAGGTGCGGTCAATTTCAGCGGTCTGTGACATAGAAACAAGTGTCCAGCAGACAACTGCAATAATCAAAGAAAGGACGAATGCAAATTTATTGTTTGCCATTAAAGCGTTAAAAGAAATTCTTTTCTTTTCCTGATGCGTATTATTCTTGCTCATCATTCGATTCTCCTTCATTAATTATTGCTTCATTTGCTTCTATAGCATCTTCTTCAAAAGGTGCCTCTATTGCAACGGAATTATCGTCACTGATTTCTTCAGCTGCTTCTGTTTTTTCCTGAACAGCAGTGTCAATTTCTTTAACTTCTGTAACTTCAGATATAACAGCTTCATTTTTTGATTTTTTCTGACGGAATTTATTCTTCGTATTCTTCTGAACAAGAAGATAGGAGCTGAGCTTTTCTCTGAGTTCGGAATCTGTCAGTCCCCTTATAAGCTTACCGTCAACAGCAAGAGAAATAAGACCTGTTTCCTCACTTGTAACAACAACAATTGCATCGGAATTAAGACTCACTTCAATTGCCGCACGGTGTCTTGTGCCGACATTTTCAGTTATAATTCTGTCATTCTTCATCGGAACAACGCATCTTGCAGCAACAACTCTGCCGTCCTTTATTACAATAGCACCGTCATGTAAAGGTGCTTTCGGATAAAAGATGCTGCAGATCATTTCAAATGTAGTTTCGGAATCAATGGGCACCGCATGTTTTGTGAGATCACCGAGAAGAGACTCTCTCTGAAAAACTATAAGCGATCCCACCTTGCTGCGGCTCATGGCACCGCAGGCCCTGCAAACTGCATTAATTGCTTCAACTTCAGTTTCATCATTAGGAGCTGAAAAGAAGAAAGAACGCTTTCCGATTTTTCTTTTTCCGAGATTTTCAAGAGCATGGCGAAGTTCAGTAGAAAACAGTACCACGAAAATAATGATGATATCAGAAAAAAGCTTTGTAAAAATAAACTTACTTGTGTTCATTTCAAGCAGATTTACAATGCCGTAAACAATTACAACAAAGAAAAGCCCTTTAATAACCTGAATTGACTGTGATTTTCTGAGTTGTGTTATTATTGCATATACAAGAACTGCAACAAGCAATATATCAACAAGATCAGGGAAAAGATCTATATTTGCAAAGACATCAATTATCTGCATAAATATCGTTCTGATTGATTCTAATAATTCCATTAATTTACACCGCCGTTATATTTTTTTCAACAAAGCAACACTGTGTGCCGCTATACCGAGACCTTCGCCGGTAAAGCCAAGACCTTCCTCTGTTGTTGCCTTAACACTGATTCTGTCAATATCCGTATCACAAGCAACTGCTATATTGTAACGCATTTTATTTATATATGGCGACAGCTTCGGACGCTGAGCAAGAATTGTTGCATCAACATTTGAAACATCATACCCCTTCTCTTTTATAAGACTGCAGACCTTTCCGAGAAGAATAATACTGTCTGCATTTTTATATGCCGAATCAGTATCGGGAAAATGAACGCCTATATCACCCATAGCAAGAGCACCGAGAAGAGAGTCACATATTGCATGAACCAACACATCCGCATCAGAATGACCGAGAAGTCCTTTTTCAAAGGGAATATCAACACCGCCGAGGATAAGCTTTCTGTTATCTGTCAGTTTATGCACATCATATCCGTGACCGATTCTGAACATAAGCCTCAACCTTTCATTATTTTTTTTCCGATAGTTCTTTACAGGCAGCAAGCTTTACCGCCTGACAAATTATTTCTGTTGCAATTTTCAATTCATCAATTGAAGGACAAGAGGGAGCAAGTCTGATATTCTTATCATCAGGGTCCTTGCCATAGGGATATGTAGCACCTACACCCGTAAGAGTAAGCCCTGCCCTCTTGCACAGCTCACCGACATATTTTGCGGAACCTCCCGTCACATCAAGGGATATAAAATAACCGCCACGGGGTTCATTCCACTCTGCTATGCCGAGACCTGAAAGCTCTTTATCAAGAATTTCAAGAACCGTTCTGAATTTAGGTCTTAAAATATCGGCGTGCTTTTTCATCTGTGCTTTTATGTCATCAAGATTTTTATAAATCTTGCAGTGTCTCAACTGATTTATTTTATCGTAGCTGATAATCTGCAATGTAAGACGCTGACTTATTTCCTTGAAATTTCTGTCACCGGCTGCCATCACAGACACGCCTGCACCGGCATAAGTAATTTTTGATGTTGAAGTAAATGCAACAAAATTATCTTCATTACCGTATTTTTTGGCTGCATCAAAAATATTAGCAAGCTCATCACCGTCATCATAAAAATCGTGAACGATATAAGCCGCATCCCATATAACTCTGAAATCCTTTGCTGCGGGCTTCATAGCCGCAAGTCTTTCAACTGTATTTGCAGAATATGTAATGCCGTCGGGATTTGAATATTTGGGGACACAGAACATTCCTTTTACATCGGGATCTTTTATGATTTCCTCTATCATATCCATATCCGGGCCTTCTGCCGTCATAGGAACATTTATCATCTGAAGCCCGAAATATTCGGCAATAGCAAAATGTCTGTCATAACCGGGAACAACTGCAATAAACTTTCTGTTTTTATTGAGCATCCAAGGAGCATTTCCGCCAACACCTGCATAACAGCACTGGGCAATATAGTCGAACATAAGATTGAGGCTTGAGCTGCCGCAGGCAATAACATTATTTTTATCAACTCCGAGCATTTCACCAAAAAGCCTTCTGCATTCTTCAATGCCGTAAAGCTCACCGTAATTTCTGCAATCCGCACCGTTCTCTGAAAAAGGTGTAATCTCACCCTTTGACATATAAAGAAGCTTATCGGATAAGTCAAGCTGTTCAGGAGAGGGCTTGCCTCTTGCCATATTTATTGAATACCCTTTTTCAACGTAATCTGAATATTTTTTCTGAACCTCTGCTTCAAACAAAGTGAGCTGTTCAGGTGAATAATCCTTTAACTGAACCATACAAAACCACCTATAGATATTTTTTCACAAGGAAAATACAATTTTTCATTCCTTGTGCATTATTCAAGTAATTTTATCACAAACACAAAAAATAATCAATAGATAATATAATAATATTATAAATAAATATCTTAAAATATTTAATACCCGTATGCATTACACATACGGGTAAGGCTTTATTCTCCTCTTTCTCGGATAACAAGTCTTGTAGGGGTACCCTCAAGGCCAAAAACTTCTCTTATCTGATTATCAATATATCTCTGATAGCTGTAATGAAAAAGCTCCTTATCATTAACGAAGGCGACAAACGTAGGCGGTCTTGTTGATGCCTGAGTCATATAATATATTTTAAGACGCTTACCTTTATCCGTAGGCGGCTGAACACGTGCCTGAGCATCGGCAAGCACCTGATTAAGTCTGCCGGTAGGAATTCGTACTGCATTCTGATCATCAACATATTTGATAAGCTCATAGAGTCTGTCGAGTCTCTGACCTGTTTTTGCAGAAATAAAAATTATTGGGGCATAGGACATAAACGAAAAATCATTCATCAGTTTTTTTCTGTAAATGTCCATTGTTTTGCCGTCTTTTTCATATGCATCCCATTTATTTACGGCAATTATGCAGGCCTTTCCCGCTTCATGTGCAATACCGGCAACCTTGGAATCCTGTTCCGTGAAGCCTTCGAGAGCATCAATCATAATTACGCATACATTTGCTCTTTCAACTGCGGCAATTGCTCTCATCACAGAATATTTTTCTATCTGATCATCAACCTTGGATTTTCTTCGCAGTCCCGCTGTATCAATAAACATAAATTTCCCGTGGTTATTGATAATTTCCGTATCGGTTGCATCTCTTGTTGTTCCTGCGATATTAGAAACAAGCATTCTTTCTTCACCGCATAAAGCATTGACAAGAGATGATTTTCCGACATTGGGCTTTCCGATAACAGCAACCTTTATTGTGTCATCATCCTCATCAATCTCTTCATCATCGGGAAGATATTTTAGCACTTCATCAAGAAGATCACCCGTTCCGTGACCGTGCACGGAAGACACGGCAACGGGATCGCCGAGTCCGAGATTATAAAACTCATAAAAATCAGCAGGGACGGCACCGAGAGAATCACACTTATTTACACAAAGCACAATCGGCTTGCCGCTTTTAAGAAGCATTGAAGCCACTTCAGCATCAGTGGCAACAACGCCTGTTTTAACATCACAGACAAAAATAATAGCATCAGCTGTTTCAATAGCTATCTGTGCCTGCCGTCTCATCTGCGAAAGAATTATATCATCAGAATAGGGTTCAATACCGCCGGTGTCAACAATCAGAAACTTTTTATTTAGCCATTCACAATCAGCATATAATCTGTCTCGTGTAACACCCGGTCTGTCATCTACAATAGCGAGTCTTTTTCCGCTCAACTTATTGAACAATGTGGATTTTCCCACATTAGGTCTTCCCACGATAGCAACTATTGGTTTAGCCATTTTTCACCTTTCCGAAATTTTCGGCTTTCTCTCAATATTGAGATAAAATTAACTGTTATAAAAACTATCAAATAAAGCACCACCGTCACAGTCAACAACCGTAACAGCAGTATTAAGCTGTTTTTCAACATCTTCTAAAGAAATATCATCCAAAAATATTCTGTCGGAAGATGATTTGAACATTACCGAAGGTAACAGAAGCTTATCACAGAAAAATTTCTTTTCTTTAAGCTGCTCAATAAGATCTTTACCGGTAATAAGACCGGCAACGGTTACCTTTTCACCAAAAAATCTGTTTTCAATACAGTAAACATTTACTTTACTGCAAGGATATTTTTCCATAAATTTTTCTGCAAGTTTTTTTATCAGCGGGTATGCCGCAACACCTGTTGCAACTGAAACATTTCTGATTTTGTCATCAGAAACCGAGTTTTCAAGTGCAGAAGAAAACTCTGAATCAGTAAGAGCATACATTCCCACGCCGTTATCAAGCTGTAAAAATTCACAATAATACGATTCATCAGGAATATCACGTCCCGAAATCAGAAAAAACTCATCCGACGGAAAAGCAAGCTTTTCTCTGCCGGCACAAGACAAACTCAAATTAAAATCATCAATAATGTCAATAACGTCCGAAGCCGAATCCTTGTTATATGAATTAAGCTCAAACAGCTCATCTCTGAATTTTGTCATCCCGACGGGAACAGCAGCAATACTTTTAACACCTTTAAGCTCAGATAATTTTTCAAGAGAATATCGCAGCTCAGCACCGTCATTAATTCCCGGGCACAAAACAAGCTGTGCATTGATGTCAATACCGGCATCCGAAAGACGCCCAAGATATCCGAGCACGGCTCCCGCCTGAGGATTTCTCATCATTTTAACCCTTAATTCGGGTTTCATTGTATGAACAGACACATTAACGGGACTGATATGCATTTTTATAATTCTGTCAATGTCCCTGTCGGAAAGATTGGTAAGCGTAATATAATTTCCGAACAAAAAAGACAAACGGGAATCATCATCCTTAAAGTACAGGCTTTTTCTTAAACCCTTCGGCAACTGGTCAATAAAACAGAAGATACAGGAATTTTTACAGTGTCTGTGCCTGTCCATAAGATATGTTTCAAAAGAAATTCCAAGCATTCTGTCGGTAACATTATTTCTGATTTTAATAATTCTGTTTTTACCGTCACGGCACTGAAAACAAAACTCGGAAAATTCCGTTAATGAATAAAAACGATAGTCAAGCACATCATTTATTTCATGAGAATTAACAGACACAAGCATATCACCCGGTCTTATTCCTTTTTTTCCGCATATTCCGTTCTTTGAAACAGCAAAAATTTTAACTGACATCAGAACACCTCCAATGCAATAGCAAAAAGGCGGGGAAGGTCTTCTTCTCCACCTACGCTATAAAGTACAAGATTCTCCGTCGGAAATTATGACGGACGGACAATGAATCAGTCCTCGACAGCAACTACCTGACGACCGTTGTAATAGCCGCAAGCAGGGCAAAGTCTGTGAGATCTCTTGTATTCACCACACTGAGGACACTTTTCAATTGCGGGAGCAGAAATCTTCCAAACATTATTACGTCTCTTATCTCTTCTTGCCTTTGAAACTCTTCTTGCAGGAACTGCCATTTTTTTATTTCCTCCTATAAGGTAATTTACTCATTAAATAAATCTTTTAATGCATCCCATCTGGGATCAGCGGGTGCCGTGCAGTTACACTGACCGAAATTCAGATCGGTACCACAGATACTGCATAAGCCTTTGCAATCATCTTTGCATAAAAATCTTGAAGGGATTGAAAGATAAATATCATCACTTACAAGCTCATCAAGTTCAAGACGCACGCCGTCAAGAACAATAAAACCATCATTATCGTCACTGTCGGCATGAGAAAGCAAAATATGTTGCACAGGAACTTTTGCATGTCTTAATAAAGGCTTGTTGCATTTAGCACATGAAGTGGAATAATCAAATGCGGCATATGCTTTTAAATGAACAATACCTGTTTTATTAAAAACAGAACCTTTAACTGCAACAGGAGTAACAATGTTTTCATCATCGAGAGAAAATTCATAATCTATCTGTAAACTTTCACCGTCATTATTGAATACAGCATCAAGTTCGAGATACAATTTACATCCCCCTAATTTAAAGCATAGTTACCCTTAAACAAAACGCAAGCATTATTATATAGGCAGATTTCCCGTTTGTCAACAGGAAATCTGCTTTTTTCAGATTATTTTTATTATATCAACCGATTTCTTCGCAATATTCAAAAATAGCTGCGGGAAGATTTTCCTTTTCAGTAGAAACAGTAAATGTAAAGCTTGTGCCTGTAAGCTTGCTGAGATTTGCAACCTTTGCAAGAAAAGCAGCAACTTCTTCATAATCTCTGCCTACAATTTTAAGAGTTGCATCAACAAGAATATCTGTTATATCATGGTCTCCGGCACAAAGTCCGCTGAGGAAGCCGTAGAATGCATCTGCACCTTCAATTCCGTAATTTGAAGCAGCAAGAAGTCTTACTTTATAACTGATCTGATATCTGAGAAGATCATCTTTTTCAACACATACAACATGACCTTTTGAAGTATCAAGTGCAGCATTAACACAATCAATGAGCTTCTTTGTTTTTCCTGTTCCTTTTTCTCCGATTAAAAGTTTAACCATATTAATCAAATCCTTTCGATTATAATAACATTATTTTATACGAGACGGCTCTTGAGAACTCCTGCAAGCTCTTCATAGCCGGGTTTTCCGAGAAGTGCAAACATATTCTTTTTATAGCTTTCAACACCGGGCTGATCAAAGGGATTAACACCGAGTATATAACCGGAAACCGCACATGCTTTTTCAAAGAAATATATGAGCTCACCGAGATTTTCTTCATCCATTTTATCAAGCTCAAGAATAATATTGGGAACACCGCCGTCAGTGTGAGCAAGAACCGTACCTTCAAATGCCTTTTTGTTTATATACGACATTCCTTTACCTGCAAGGAAATTCAGGCCGTCCACATTTTCACTGTCTTCTTCTATAACAAGCTCAGTTTTGGGTTCTTTGAAGGTAACAACGGTTTCAAACATAAGTCTTTCGCCATCCTGAACATACTGTCCGAGAGAATGAAGATCTGTTGAATATATTGCAGATGAAGGAAAAATACCTTTGCGGTCCTTACCTTCGCTTTCACCGAACAATTGCTTGAACCATTCATTCATCAAAGTAAAATCGGGCTCATATGAAACAATCATTTCAACCGACTTGCCATTTCTGTGAAGAATGTTTCTGATAGCGGCATACTTATAGCAGTCATTAGAAAAAATATCGGGAACATTATACTTTTCCACGGCATTTGCCGCACCAAGCATAAGCTTATCAATATCAATTCCCGCACAGGCAATAGGAAGAAGACCTACTGCGGTGAGAACAGAAAATCTGCCGCCTACATCATCGGGAACAACAAATTTTTCATAGCCCTGTCTGTCTGCAAGAGCTTTAAGTGTTCCTTTACATTTATCTGTGGTGACATATATTCTCTTTGCCGCTTCTTCATTTCCGTACTTTTTTTCAAGAAGCGTTTTAAAAACTCGGAATGCAATTGCAGGCTCGGTTGTTGTGCCTGACTTGGAAATAACATTTACTGAAAAATCACAATTTTCGCATATTGAATAAATTTCATTTATTTCTGTCGGAGAAATGCTGTTTCCAAGGAAAAATATTTTAGGTGTATCCTTGGCAATAACATTATAATTTTTTGATTTAATAAATTCAATCGCGGCTCGTGCACCGAGATATGAACCGCCGATACCAATTACAACAAGAACATCAGAATCGGAAATAATTTTATTTGCACAGTTTTTAATTCTGACAAATTCATCTTTATCATAATCCACGGGAAGCTGTAACCAACCGTGAAAATCATTTCCCTTTGCTTGAGCAGAATTTTCATTTAGCAAAGAGTGTGCCTGTTTTACTTCAGGCTCAATTGCGAGCAAATCCTCTTTACCCAGAAAAGTATCAAGATATTTGCTGTTGAGTGTTAAAGACATTGCTGAAATTTTCCTCCGGGTATATTATTTTTTTCTATTTTACTATAAAGTCATTGTTTTTTCAATAAGATTTTGAAAAAAATTTACAAATTTTCGGCAAAAGCACTCAACAAAGAAATAACAGCATTTTTTAATGTCATTTTTTCACATCCGTCATAAACTCTCAATATACTCTCACCTATTACTTCATTGTCTGACTTAAATATCACCTTACCGATTTCGGTGTTTTTCGCAATCGGAGAATCGAGATATTGTGGAATTTCAATTTCAAAATTCACAGAACCTGCACTGCCCTTTTTTATAATTACAGAATTCGGATTTTCATGATAAACACTGACAAAGGGTTTGACACCGTGTATGGTTTTAATATTTTCAGGATAACACCCCTTGGCATCAGGTGAATAAATTTCAAAATTTGCAAAACCCCAATCAAGCAAATTTTTTGCACCGGTAAATCTGTCATTGCTGTTATCCGCTCCGAGAACCACTGCAATAAGCTCCATACCATCTCTTTTTGCACTTGCACTGACACAACACCCTGCTTTTCCCGTTGTTCCTGTTTTCAATCCCGTTATACCGGAATAAGTTCTTAATAATTTGTTCGTATTAACAAGCTGTGTTGTACCGTTTCTGAGAGTATCCATCCAGATTGTTGTGTATTTCCTGATAATATCATATTTAAGCAATTCTCTTGACATCAATGCAATATCATAAGCTGTAGTCTTGTGTTCTGTCGTATCATCATCAAGACCGCTGCAATTATCAAAATGAGTGTTATTCATACCAAGCTGCTTTGCTTTTTCATTCATCAGAACACAAAATGCCTCTTCGCTTCCCGCCAGAGTTTCAGCAAGAAGACAGCAAGCATCATTTGCACTTGCAACTACCGTTGCTTTAAGAAGCTCATCAACAGTCATTATTTCTCCTGCTTCAAGCCATATCTGTGATCCTCCTTTTTCAGCGGCTGATTGTGAACAGGTTATTTCCATATCCAAAGTCAGCTTTCCGTTTTCAAGAGCCTCGCATACGAGCAGCAGCGTCATAACCTTTGTTATTGATGCAGGATATACCTTTTCATTTTCATTCAAACCTGTCAGAACCGTTCCGGTCTGCACATCCATCAAAACACAGGATGTTGCCTTGACCTCAACCTGAATAGGCTGTGCAGTCGCTATAATACTTTCAGACATTTCATAGGCATTAACAGCAATTATCATATTGCTTATCATTAAAACGGCAATTATTATTGAACATACTTTTTTCATCACACTGATTCCTCCTTGAAATATACATATGAAAAGAAAAAACAGATAATGCAAAAAAATATTGATTATCATAAGTTTTATATTTATAATGATTTTACAAACATTTTTTCAGAGGAATTATATGAACGCTGCAATTTATACACTTGGCTGCAAAGTCAATCAATATGAAGCACAAGAAATGTCTTCTTCACTTAAAGAAATCGGAATAAAGATAACCAGCTGCAAAAGTGATGCAGATATTTTTATAATAAACTCCTGTACGGTTACGGCAGAAAGCAGCAGAAAAACAAGACAGGCAGTAAGAAAATTCAGAAAAGCTCACCCTGCTTCGGTTATTATTCTGACAGGGTGCTTCCCGCAGGCATTTCCCGATGAAGCAGCCTCTCTAAATGAAGCTGATATAATTCTCGGCAACAACACAAACGATGAGCTTTCAGAAGCAATTTGCCGTTTTTTAGAGGACAGAAAAAGAATTATAAGAATAAAGCCTCACGAAAGATTTGCCTGTTATAAAGGAAAAGAGATTGATGCTTTTGACGGTCACACCCGTGCATTTATAAAAATTCAGGATGGCTGCAACAGATACTGTTCTTACTGCATTATTCCTAAAGCGCGCGGTTTTTCAAGATCAAGACCGCTTTCTGAAATAAAAAATGAAATAGTCAGACTTGCCGAAGCAGGATATAAAGAAATCGTTTTTGTGGGAATAAACCTTTCGTCTTACGGACTTGACAACAACACCTCCATCTGTGATGCCCTTGAGCATGCAGAAAACACAGAAGGAATAGAAAGAATTCGTTTAGGCTCACTTGAACCTGACCATATAACGGATGATGTAATCAAAAGATTGTCCGAAATGAAAAAATTCTGTCCCCAATTCCATTTATCTCTTCAGAGCGGTTGTGACAGAATTTTAAAAAAAATGAACCGTCACTATACATCCGAAGAATATTTGAATTTATGCAATAAACTGAAAGAAAGCTTTGAAGATATTTCACTTACAACCGATATAATTGTCGGCTTCCCCGGTGAAACGGATGAAGATTTCAAAGAAACCCTGGAATTTGCAAAAAAATGCGGTTTTATGAAGGTTCATGTATTCCCGTTTTCTCCGAGAGAAGGCACTGTCGCTTATAACTATACTGATAAAATTCAAAACAGCAAAAAAGAACATAGATGCACCGTACTGCAGAACGAATGCGACAAGATACGAGAAAAATTTCTTTCAGACTATATCGGCAAAACCGTGAATGTGCTTTTTGAAACGCCAAAAAATGATATTCAACAGGGCTATACGGCAAATTATACCCCTGTTTCAGTAATTCATAATGATAATCTGTGCGGCAAAATTCTTAAAGTTCGGCTGACCGAATTGTATGAAGACGGTCTCAAGGGTGAACTCATATAAAGTATAAAAAAACAGCAGAGAGAGTATCGAAAACTCTCTCTGTAATTTTTCAATAAATTATTATATAAAACCTGATAAATTTACTTTGTACCGAAAATTCTGTCACCGGCATCACCGAGGCCCGGAATTATATATCCGTGGTCATTAAGACGGTCATCAAGTGCAGCACAAAAAATATCAACATCCGGATGGGCTTGTGTTAATGCCTGAATACCTTCGGGAGCGGCTATCGTACACATAAACTTAATGTGCTTAGGGCCTCTCTTTTTTATAAGTGAAATAGCATCTATTGCACTGCCGCCGGTTGCACACATCGGATCGACAACAATAACATCACGGTCAGCAATATCCGAAGGGAATTTACAATAATATTCAACAGGCTGCAGCGTTTCGGGATCACGGTAAAGACCGATATGTCCTACTCTTGCAGAGGGAATAAGATTAAGTATCCCGTCAACCATACCGAGTCCCGCACGGAGAATCGGCACAACTGCAAGCTTTTTGCCTGAAAGCTCTTTTGCTTTTGCAACAGCCACGGGTGTTTCAACCTCAACCTCCTGCAGCTCAAGGTCTCTTGTTGCTTCATAACACATAAGCATTGCAATTTCTTCAATAAGTGCCCTGAATTCCTTTGAAGGAGTATTCTTATCTCTGAGAATGGAAAGCTTGTGCTGAATAAGAGGATGACTGGTTACATTTACACTGCCCATAATTCTACTTCCTTTCACCGATAATCACATATTTTCAATTTCCGTTATCTGATCCACTCTTCTCTGATGGCGTCCGCCTTCAAACTCGGTATTTATAAACACATCGACAAGCTCAAGTGCCGCACCGACACCTATAACTCTTGCTCCGAGACAAAGTGCATTTGCATCGTTATGAAGTCTTGTATATTTCGCACTGAAATAATCCGAACAACATGCGGCTCTGATTCCCTTAACCTTATTTGCAGCCATTGAAATTCCGATTCCTGTTCCGCAGCAAAGAATAGCCTTGTCGCATTTTCCCGAAACAACAAGGTCACAGGCTTTTTTTGCCTGATAGGGATAGTCAACGCTGTCAGTACTGTAAGCACCGCAATCTTCAAATTCAATACCCTCTGCAATAAAATATTCCTTTATTGCTTCTTTAAGGGGAAAACCTGCATGGTCACTGCTTAATGCTATCATTTTTATCATCTCCTGATTTTTTCAATTCTCTTTCAGCCTGAGAAAGCCTGAGATATGAAGGAACAAGCTCTGAGGCAGAAATAAAACCTTCTCCTTTATTATAGTGCCTCAATGCTGTAATTGCAACTCCCGAAGCATGCTGATATTTAAAAACTTCAGAAAAGTTTCTAACATCAATTCCTTTTTCCGACAGATATTTATAGGATAAATCTGCTCCGTCACCGATAAGAAGAATTTTTTCATTGAAATCTTTAAGCTTTTCATAAAGCTCATCAAGCTTTAGAGGAGCATCATCAACAAGACGCTCAATTCCGTTTTCAGTTTTTCTGAACAATGCGGTATATACCTGATTGCATCTTGCATCCATTACGGGACAGATAATAAATCCGTCAATATCTGCAGAATTTGCCATAGCTTCAAGTGTTGAAACAGAGCAACAGGGTTTATTTCCTGTAAAGCAAAGTCCCTTTACAGCCG
This sequence comes from Acutalibacteraceae bacterium, assembly GCA_045534425.1. Lineage (GTDB taxonomy): Bacteria > Bacillota > Clostridia > Oscillospirales > Acutalibacteraceae > RUG806. Next base: position 39,485 of record JAZSJT010000139.1, read on the forward strand.
AAACACCTATTCTGATGCCTGTAAACGAACCGGGTCCCGCAGAAACCGCAACAGCATCTATATCCGAAAAAGAAACCGATGCATTATTAAGAGCAGAATCAATAAGCACCATAACAGTCTGTGAATGAGTAAGACCTGTATTAAGATAGGCTTCACTTATAACTTTTCCGTCTTTTATAACAGCGGCACTTGCGGCTACAGCCGAAGTGTCCACTCCGAGAATTGTCATTAAAATCCGCCTCCGCTCACTTTAATAATTCTTGAATCTTCATTATCACCTAAAGAAATTGAAATTCTCACTGTATTTTCAGGCAACGCTTCTTCTATATTTTCACTCCATTCAATAAAAAGAACGGAATTTCCATCAAGATAATCAAAAAAACCGGTACTGTAAAGATCATCAAGATCAGCAACTCTATACATATCAAAATGATAAATATTGGGATTTCCGCCGTAATCATGAACAAGAGAAAAAGTAGGCGAACTGACAAACGAATCGTTATTGAAGGCTTTAAGGGCACCTCTGACAAAGGCGGTCTTTCCCATACCCATACCGCCTGAAAAAGCAACAACGGTACCGCCTTTTATTTTACGGCAGATTTCCTGTGCTATTGAAATGGTATCCGCTTCACAGGATGAAAAATATTCTTTCATACTAACCTCAGTAAAAATTTTTTATTGAAAAACACTATAATTACAGTTATAATATTACTACTTACTTATTTTGGAGTCAACATAAATGCAAAATCTTATAAAATTTCTTAAAACTACAATTAAAGAAACAGATATTCTGTTATTATTTTTGTGTCTGTGTGCATCGCTTTTCGGAATTATTATGGTACACAGTGCCACATCGCTAAGTATAGTTGAAGGCAGTTTTTTATCACGAGATGCAAGAACCATGCTTCTTGCCGTTGCAGTCGGTGCAATTGCGGCAATAATAATTTCCTTCATAGATTATCAGTTTATTTCGAAAATGTTTCCGCTTATCGGTGCTGTATGCATTATAATGATACTTGTGCTATTTATACCGGGAGTTGGTGTCGGCCCCGCCGAGCGTCCCGATGCAAAAACATGGATTATGCTCGGCTCCACAGGTTTGTATTTTCAGCCGTCAGAGCTTGTAAAAATCGGCTTTATTATAACCTTTGCTATGCATATTGAACTGGTTCAGGATAAGCTGAAAAACCTTTTTCACCTGTTCCTGTTATGTATTCACGGCCTTATACCGGCTGGTCTTGTCATTGTTTCCGGTGACCTTGGCAGTGCATTGGTTTTCGTTGTAATATTTATTTCAATGATGTTCTTTGCCGGAGTGCAGATGAGATATTTCATATTAGGCCTTGCAGGACTGTGTGCCATGATTCCCGGCATTTGGTATTTTTTCTTCAGCGACACACAAAAAGAGCGTTTCCTCGGTCTTTTATACCCCGAAAGATATCCGGATATTATGTATCAACAAAATAAAGGTCTGGAAGCAATAGCCTCCGGCGGTTTATCGGGACAGGGACTGTTTAACGGCAAATACACACAGAACGAAATTGTCCCCGAAAGTGAAAACGATATGATTTTTACTTGCATTGGAGAAGAATTAGGGCTTGTGGGGTGTCTGCTCGCAATAGCCATTCTCGTTTCAATTATAATAAAAATTATTTTTACAGGCATTAAATCAAAGGAAAATGCTGCTTCGCTGATGTGCTACGGTATGGCATCAATGTTTGCCGCACAGGTAATAATCAATATCGGTGTATGCCTTAAAATTTTCCCTGTTATTGGCATTACACTCCCATTTTTCAGTGCGGGCGGCTCATCAAACCTCTGCATATACATAGGAATAGGGCTGATAATGAGCATATACCGTTTTGACAAGGAAAAAGAAGTTGAGAAGCTCCGCCTCGGAAAATTAAATTAAGCTTTATCAAAAACCCTCTGAAAATCAGAGGGTTATATTTTTTCAAGTCTTGCCATACCTTCCATAAGTTTTTTTGTTCCCACTTTATCAAATGCAACCTCAAGCAAAACATCATTACCCAGCTTCTGTGCTGAAACAATCAGTCCCTTGCCGAATTTCTTATGCATAACAGTATCTCCTGTTTTCAGTTTCCCTGAAAACGAGCTGTTTTCTGCTGCAGTTTTTGTGCTTTCCTGAACATAAGACTTAAATCCGTCAGATGATTTCCCTGCAGAATACGAAGAATAGCTATCCTCGTTATAGGAATCATAATATGCCCGACCGTATCCTGAATATCCGCCTGAATAACCGCCCGTTGAAAGCTGTGAATTATATCCTGCTTTTTTATATGTCGGTGCAGAAATATCATCGATAAGCTCAAGAGGTATTTCGGAAATAAATTTAGACGGGGGATTCATTGATGTTTTGCCGAACTGCATACGGCTGAGAGCTCTTGTTATATAGAGCTTCTTCTTCGCCCTTGTGATGCCTACATAAGCAAGTCTTCGCTCTTCTTCCATAAGAACAGGCTCACTTATGGATTGCATTGAGGGGAACACTCCGTTTTCCATTCCGACAATAAATACATATGGGAATTCAAGTCCTTTTGCAGAATGCATTGTCATAAGAGTTACAACTTCAAGCTCATCATCATAATTATCTATATCCGACAACAGAGCTACTTCTTCAAGAAATCCTTCAAGAGTTGCATTTTCCGCGTTTTCTTCTTCATATCTTGCAATTGTTGAATAAAGCTCATTAAGGTTTTCTATTCTTTCATCACGCTTTTCGTCATTCATAAGGGACTCGATATACCCTGACTCGTTCATAATAATTCTGTATAAATCAGCAATTGAATCGCTTTCTCGCAAAGCGGAAAAAGTTTTTATCATCCGTGCAAACAATTTAAGCTTTGCCGAACTTCTTGAAAGTGCAGCATATTCATCGGATGTTTCCATAAGTGAAAATACACTGATGCCCAAACTTGATGAAATTTCAAAAAGATGATTCATTGTTGTTTCACCGATTCCGCGTTTGGGCTCGTTGACAATACGCCTTAGTCTTATATTATCATTGGGATTTGAAACAACTGCAAGATATGCGAGAGCATCCTTGATTTCTTTTCTGTCATAAAATCGGTGACCGCCGATAATTCTGTATGGTATTCCCGATTTAACGAGTGCACGTTCAATTATATTTGACTGTGCATTCATTCTGTAAAGAACGGCAAAATCAGAAAAGGAGAGCTGTTTTTCTGCAAGATCCATTATTGTTCCCGCAACAAAATCCCCTTCATTAACATCATCATTGCAGGCCTTGAGCGTTATTTTTTCACCGATACCGTTACTTGTCCAGAGATTTTTTCCTTTTCTTTCACTGTTATTGGCAATAACAGCATTTGCGGCATCAAGAATTGTCTGTGTGGAACGGTAGTTTTCTTCAAGTCTGATAACAACTGCATCAGAAAACTGCTCTTCAAAGCTTAAAATATTTTCAATGGTGGCACCGCGAAAGCTGTAGATGCTCTGATCATCGTCACCAACCACACAAAGATTATTATGACCGCCGGCAAGAAGACTTACAAGTACATATTGAGCATGATTTGTATCCTGATATTCGTCAACCATTATGTATCTGAAACGGTTTCTGTAATAGTCCAGCACTTCCCTGTCTGTTTTTAAAAGCAAAACGGTATTGCTGATAATATCATCAAAATCCATAGCATCGGCATCCTTGAGCAAAGCCTGATATTTTTTATATATTTTAGAAATATCAGTTTTTCTCATATCATTTCCGACAGTATTTTCATAAGCATCGGAGGAAATCAATGAATCTTTTGCTTTACTGATTTCATTTTGAATGGATTTCACGGGAAGATATTTGTCGTCAATATTAAGCTGACGCTGACATTCTTTAATAAGTCTTTTTGAGTCATCTGTATCATAAATTGTAAAATGTGAGGAATAGCCTATTCTGTCGCCGTATCTTCTTAATATACGCACACAAGCAGAATGGAAGGTGCTTGCCCATATTTCGTCTCCGGCTTCACCGAGAGCATTAACAAGTCTTTCCTTTAATTCATTTGCAGCTTTATTTGTAAAAGTAATTGCAAGAATCTGCCAGGGCTCCGGTGCTTCAACACTTAACATAGGGGCAATTTCTCCGTAAAGAGAAGCATCGCCGTTCAGATATCTCTGAAGCTTCTCCTGAGCACAATCAACAAAGCCGACATTTATCTTATCTGAATTATACGCATTTCCGTATTTGATAAGATTAATTATTCTGTTGACAAGCACTGTGGTTTTTCCGCTACCTGCCCCCGCAAGAATAAGCAGTGGCCCCTTAACCGTGGTCACTGCCTTAAATTGCATACTGTTCATACGCGAAAAATCTTTTTCAATTATTTTTCTTCTGCAAGACAAAAGATTATTATCGGACATAACGTCTCCTTCTTAACGATTAAAAACCGAATTGCCACGACTGTCAATTGCCGTAATGAGAGGCATATCACAAACCGTAAGCTTTTTTATACTTTCACAGCCGAGCTCAGAAAAAGCAATTTCCTCAACACCTGTAACCGAATTGCTGATAAGAGCACCAAAGCCGCCGCCTGCACAAAAATACAATGCCTTATTTCTTATAATGGCATCAACAACCTCCTTGCTTCTGTTTCCTTTTCCTATCATGGCAAGAAGTCCCATATCAAGAAACCTCGGTGAAAAAGCATCCATTCTCGATGACGTAGTCGGGCCGAAGCTGCCGATTGTTCCGTCCGGCTTAGAGGGGGTGGGCCCAGCATAATATATAACAGCATTTTCAATAGAAAAAGGAAGCCTTTCACCCTTTTCAAGCATTTCAGTGAGCCTCTTATGGGCGGCATCACGGGCAGTGTAAATAACTCCGCTTAAAAACACCTTGTCACCGCAGCTCAAAAAATCTTTGACAGTCGCAAGTTCCCTAACATCAATATTTTTTCCAGGCATTAAGATCGACCTTTATATCAAATTCATCAGCATCATCAAAATTAACATCAATATTATGAGGCATTGGAATTTCATCAGCTTTTTCCGTATCGGGAGCACCTGCTGCATCAGACTTATGCGATTGAGCATTTACATCAAGAGACGGATTATATTTTATCGGCTCAAAATCAGTTGAAAAGCTATATGCTGATTCTGTTGTTTTAACATCACTCATAAAACCTTCAAGAGATTTATCCAAATTATGCATATTCTCAATAAGCTTACCGAATGAAGCATTGAACTGCTTATTTATTTCAGAAATTTCAGCAGAAATTTCTTTGGCTTTTTCTGATGTTGCACCTGCAGATGAATATGCAGATGCAAAAAGAGATGCAGCCTTATCATTGGCTTCCTTAACGAGAATTTCGCTGAAACGCTTTGCATCAAACATTGCAGCACCGAGACGTGCTTCGTAAACTCTTGCCAAATCGCATTCTGCACACTTTTCTTTCTCGGAAGATGCCTCATTCACTTTTGAAAGCTGAAAACGAAGATTTTCAATTTCACTGTCAGCATCAGAAAGCTGTTTTTCAAGTTCTGCAATCTGCGAATTCTGCTTTTCACAGGCTGCTGTTTTTATATCCTTTTCGGAAATAAGCTCAGATTTATCTTTTTCAAGCACCGAACATTTTTCTTCAAGCTCAGCAATTCTTGTTTCAAGAGAAGCAACCTTAATTTCAACCGCATTCTTTTCATTAAGAATGTCCTCAATACAAGCCATTACATCATTTCTGTTAAAACCGTTCATAGATGAGCGGAATGAATAATTATCAGCCATAAATTTTTCCTCACATATTCAATATTGTTGTAATTTTAGCATATTTATAATACAAATACAAGCATTTTACCGTCAAAATACTTCAATTATTTATATTGACAATAAAAAAATTGAATATTATAATTACTGTAAGTTATATTGGAGGTATTAAAATGGAAGTCAGAATTTTTAATAATGCAGATGAAATAGCAGTTGCCTGTGCCGATATATTCACAGACCTTCTTACAAGCAAGCCCGCTTGTGTTCTCGGTCTCGCAACAGGTGCATCACCCGTAAAAACATATAATGAGCTTATCAAACGCTATAAAGACGGTATTATAAGCTTCAAGGATGTAAAAACATTCAACCTTGACGAATACTGCAATCTTCCCAGAGAAGATAAAAACAGTTATTACACCTTTATGCACGAAAATCTTTTCAATAGTGTTGACATCAAGGAGGAAAACGTACACATTCTTGACGGAAATGCCGAAGATGCAGACAAAGAAGCAAAAGCCTTTGATGAAATGATTGATAATGAAGGCGGAATTGACATTCAGCTTCTTGGAATCGGAACAAACGGTCATATCGGCTTCAATGAACCCGCAGAAGCCTTTTCTGACGGTACATTCAAGGTAAAGCTTACAGACAGCACAATAAAATCAAACAGCATTTACTTTGATGACGATTCAATGCCGAGATATGCACTTACAATGGGCATCAATTCCATTATGAAAGCAAAGAAAATTGTTCTTATCGCAACAGGCGAATCCAAAGCAGATGCAATAAAGGCAACAATTGACGGAGAAGTAACCCCGAAGGTTCCCGCATCTGTTCTGAAAAATCACGAGGATGTAATTCTTCTCATTGATAAAGCCGCAGCAAAACTTCTTTAATCAAAAAATTCAGGGTGTTTTATCTTAACCGATAAAACACCCGTTTTTTAATTCCAACCGTCAGAATACTCTTTATTCAGTTCAACATATTCCGATATTAATTTTTTAGCAAGAGAATAGGATTCAATAAGAGGATGGCTTGCCAGTGCATCCGTTGCAAGAGCAATATCTTTTTCGAGAATTGCTTTTGCCGCAGTTTTCTCATAATATTTCATTCTTCTTATAAGCTCATTAGCGTAAGAATCTGTTTCGGATAAAGTGAATTTTTCGGGTATAACTCCACTTTCACTTACTTTACAGGTAATCTCAACCACATCATCATCTGAAAGGTATGGAATGGCACCGTTATTCCGGGTACAGAAAATCATTTGTCCTTCGGTTTTACTTTTTATTATATCAATGTAACGAAGTGCAACTCCGGCATAACCGCCGTCATCCTTTGAAAACGGATCAAAGGTCCATTTTTTATGGCGTGTTATTCCTGTTTCTCCCGACATATAAGAGTTTTCTCTTATTCCGTAATACTTTTCAAATATGGCTAATGCTTTACTGTAATCCTTTTCAACATCAACTCGGGAAAGCTCTTTAATCATTTCGGAATTTACTTCCTCTATGAGTTCACCCCTCGTTTTTTCAGCTTTAAGAATATTTTCAACAGCTTTTTCCCTGTTAAAAAAATAATATAGGTATTCATTGGGAATAAATCTTTTGATTTTCAGTAAATCCTTATCAAAATACCGCATATCTGTATTATCATAAGCCTTGTCGTTTTCAATAAGCTTCATTGTGATATCTTCACCGTCAAGTGTAACAGAGCTGAAAAAAGATAGATGATTGAGTCCGTATATTTTTCCGTACACTCTTTCGGATTCCACATCATAAAGCTCGGCAAAGGAATTGAGCATTGAAGACGGGGCATCACAAATCCCGAATGTAAATGCAAAGCCCTTGTCACTTAAAGCCTGCGAAACCAGCCCCGCGGGATTAGTAAAGTTAAACACCTTTACACCAGGCTTTGCATATTTTTTTATCTGCTCACAGTATTCTATAAGTGCGGGAATGCTTCTCATAGCAAAGCTGAAGCCTGCCGCACCTGTTGTCTCCTGTCCGAGAATACCGAGCTCAAGTGCAATTCTTTCATCCTTAACTCGCATAGAATCACCGCCGACTCTTATGGTTGTTATAACATAATCAGCATCAGTGACGGCCTCTATACTGTCTGTTGTCAAAGAAAAATTTAGTTCAGGAGCAATAAGAAAAGCCACTTTTTTTGCCATTTTTCCGAAAATATCAAGTTTTTCCTTGTCATTATCCATAAAGCATAGCTGTGTTATACCAAGCTCATTTGCTCTTGATGCTATGGATTTTGCAAGAAACATTGACCTTACACCGCCACCACCGATAACGGTCAGCTTCATATTATTCACCTGAGCTTTCTTTCTTTTGTTTTTTAGGTTCGAGAACAAATTTTTTTATGAGATAATAAATGACACCGACAGGAATAAAACAAATTACAATAAATATAATCTTATCTATAGGAATCCACTCAAACAGTGCATCACCGAGAACAGTAAACAGAATTACTCGCCATGAAATACCCGCTACCGATAAAAAAGCATATTTAAGATAGGAACAACCTGAAACACCGTAAAACAGACTTACAAAATCAATCGGAAAAGCAGGAATTGCCCTTATTGAAACCAGCACGGAAGCTTTATTTCCGATATCCTTTTCGAGAAGCTTTCTTCCTGTTTCCTTTTTTGACAGCAATTTATGAACCGCATCTTTTCCGAGAAAGCTTCCGAGCCAATAGGTTACGGAAACTTCAATAAAAATACCGATAAGATTAACAATAACCGCAGGAATGGGCTCCATAATTGCACCGACAGCAACATAAACAAGTGAAGCGGGAACAACAAAAACAAGTGCCTTGATAAAATATATACCAAGTATCAAAGCAATCATAACAATAAGCTTATCCGTAACATCTGCTATTGCTCTGACATCAATAGTCGATAATTCGTCATAATATATAATTGCGACAGCAAAAAGGCTTAAAGCCAATACGCAACGCAGAATTATAAGAGCTATATCCTTCTTTTTCATTCTTCTTCCTCTGTTCTTTTGATTTTGCCGGGCATTTCAACCCTGTAAATACTCTGATTGGATATATCAATATAAGGAATATAAACCGGCGGAATACCTGCATTTGCTGTCAAATTTGCAACAAACGCTTTAACAAAAGGATACATTGCATCATAAGTTTTTATATGAAGCACTTCTTTTGCAATATCCCCTGAAATTACAAAAAATCCTTTCATAACAACAACAATGCGAAATCTTTCAGGTGTATTCTTATCAAATATCTCTGCTTTAAATTCTCCCTGACAGGTATTGATTTTTGAATATCCAACGTTATATGAAAATTTATTGCTTAACTCAACCTTTGTATTGGGCGGCAATTTATTGGTAAATTCTACAGATTCAACTTTACATAATTTAAGTTCAAAATCCTTCATAAATAAATCTCCTCCTATAAAAATGCTCTGTTAAATTTATCATAAAAATCAAAAAAACACAATAGCAGAAGCAATTTTTCTTGTAATATAAAAAAAATTATTATATAATCAAAGAAAAAACAGGGAGACACATATGAAAAAGAAAATAATCAAAGCCGTTGCCGTTGCTGCAGCTGTAATTCTTATTCTCGGTGCACTTGCAGCAATTAACCTTTCAAAGACGCCGATAAGCAGTAAATTTACTCTTACAGCCTACACGACTGAACCGCAAAAATATATTGCTCACAGAGGTTTTTCCTCCGTTTACCCCGAAAACACAATTCCCGCAATTGAAGCAGCAATAAACGAAGGATTTTACGGTGTTGAATTTGACATTCATACAACAAAAGACGGAATCTGGATTCTCAACCACGACAGTGACATTGATAAAATGACTGACGGCACAGGCGAAATTGCCGATATGACTTTTGATGAACTGCAAAAATTTAATATTGATAACGGTAACGGAATTAAAAACTTTGAAAATCTGAAGCTGCCGAAATTTGAAGATGCACTTGAAATCATTAGCAAATCCTCTGCTGTTCCATTTATTGAAATCAAAGGCTATAATCCCGTTGCATTTAAAAATCTTCTTGAACTGATTGAGCATTATAAATTGAGTGAAAGTGCGGTTATTATATCCTTTGATATGGAAGCTCTTCTCGGAATAAGAGAACTCAACAAAGAAATAAAACTGATGTATCTGACAAACAATCTCAAAAAAGAAGATGTTGATACCTGCATTGCAAACGGCAGCATCGGTGTTGATATTAACTTTGGAAATATTTTCAAAATGAAGGATGCATTAGAATATGCTCAAGAAAATGGTCTTGAAGCTGCTGCATGGACTGTTGATTTCCCGATTATATCAGATTTACTTAATCTTTTCGGCATAAAACATATTACAACTAACAGAATTACTCCGTAAAACAACAGGACCGTATCAGCGTGATACGGTCCCTTTTGTTTAATATTTATGTATTGTTTATTTTTCTTCCTTTTTCTTATGGAAAAGAAGCTTATCAACGGGGAAATAAAGGAAGAACTGAAGTGCAGAGCAGATCATCATTGCAGCATTACGTGCAAGACCTTCTGACCAGCCGAAACCGAGGAAAAGAGTATTGAGTGTGGGTGAAAGCCAAGCAGAGAAGAAAACAAGTGCGATGGTGAATACAATGTAGATAGGAAGTGTAATTGCAACATTAGCACCTGAATTGAATGTTTTTTCTTTGTTTACAAAGAAAGCAACGATCTGAGCTATGATATTTGCAACGTTAAATGTGATACAGTAACCAAGACCGCCGGAGATTATAGCACCTGCTTCATCGAAGTTTACGGGATAGTTCAATACCCAAAGACTGAAAGGCTCTGCATACATTTCCTGAATTGCAGGAATAAGAGGAATAACATTTGTAAGAACAACCTGCACAAGCATTGCAAGAAGACTTACAACAATGAACTTTACAAACTGCCATACAGTAACAAGAAGACTACCCTTCTGCTCTGCCATATTGTCGATTTCTTTTAATTTTCCCATAATAAACAACTCCAAATCATTTTTTATAAATATTACCACAGGATGTAAAAAAAATCAACCGATTTTCTGATAATAATAAATTTTTCTTGACTTAAATATAATTAAAAAGTATAATTAATTTGATATAAATATCCGATAGGTGAGGCTACTACGGGGATATGGACTGCGGCCGCAAAACGGTGGAGACACTGTTCGCAGGTCAAACAGGATATATCGAAAAACAAGGTATATTCCAACGCAGTTACACGGTTTCAACCACGCCCCGCAAAGCTAAAGCTCAAGCGGTCTGATACAGGTGTTGCCTGCGGCTGTTTGAGTCGCAGTTTTTGTTTTTTCGGATATTAAATTATTTCAGCTAAAGGAAGTGAGTTTATGGACACAGGCGACGGCGGCGCGAAATCGGGAGGTCGAAGTAAATGCAGATATTCCGATGAATTTATTTTCGTAAACTCACCGATTTGCATAAAGGACTGATTCCCCCACTCGGTTTTGTGTTTGCTCCTGTAAATGAAAAGGCTTCAAGCCGCAAAAAAGGAGGAAAAACACAATGGATGAAATTAAATACATAAATCTTATTGAAGAAGCAATCAGCCTTCTCAATAACAAAAAATTTGCAGCATTAAGAACACTTCTTGAGGAACAGAACCCTGCCGATATCAACGACATTATTGATGAACTCTCTGACGAAGCATCGGTGCTTTTATACAGGATTTTACCCAAAGAGCTTGCATCTGAAGTTTTTGTTGAGATGGATTCCGACAAGCAGGAATTACTTATCAACTTCTTCAGCGATTCACAGCTGAAGGATGTGTTTGATGAGCTGTATTATGATGATACAGCAGATATCATTGAGGAAATGCCCGCAAATGTTGTAAAAAGAATTCTTAAAGTTGTGTCACCTGATATGAGAAAAGCAGTAAACGAACTGCTTAAATATCCCGACGACAGTGCCGGAAGCATAATGACAACAGAGTTTGTCAGGCTGAAAAAATCCTTCACTGTAGCCCAATCACTTGAACTTATACGCAGTGTAGGTGTCAACAAGGAAACCATATATACCTGTTATGTAACAGATGACAAAAACCATCTTATAGGAATTGTCACGGCAAAAGACCTTCTTCTTTCTGAGCTTGATGAATCAATATCCGAAATTATGGAAGAAAATGTCATATCCGTTTATACCCTTGAAGATACGGAAGAGGTTGTTCTGATGTTCGGCAAATACGATTTCCTTGCTCTACCTGTAGTTGATAAAGAAAACCGTCTCGTCGGAATCATAACGGTTGACGATGCTATCGATGTTATGCAGGAAGAAACTGAAGAAGACTTCTCAAAAATTTCTGCTATTACTCCCAATGACACGGAATATCTCAAAACACCCGTATTTAAACTGTGGGCTTCAAGAATACCATGGCTTATGATACTTATGATTTCCGCAACCTTTACGGGAATGATTATATCAAAATTTGAAAGTGCCCTTGCCGTTCTTCCCATTCTCACCGCATTCATTCCTATGCTTATGGGTACGGGCGGTAATGCCGGAAGTCAGGCCTCTGTTACCGTTATCCGCGGTCTTTCATTAGGTCAGGTCGAATTTAAAGACTTTTTCAAGGTCTTATGGATGGAATGCCGTGTTTCAATACTTTGCGGTGTTGTTCTCGGTGTGGCTGCAATCGGAAAGGTAATGCTTGTTGACAATCTTATGATGAGAAACCCCGAAGTGACTATTTTTGTAGCACTTGTGGTTGGCATAACATTGTTTGCCACAATAGTTTGTGCCAAGCTTATCGGATGTGCCCTGCCTCTGCTTGCAAAAAAAGTGGGACTGGACCCTGCTGTTATGGCAAGCCCCCTGATTACCACTCTTATTGATACGGTTTCCCTTCTTGTATATTTCTATTTTGCTTCGGTTATTCTAAACATATGAATAAAAGGTTTGTTGACAAAAAATCAACAAACCTTTATTTTTTAGAAATTTGAACCGTTCCAGCCCCAATCGCTTCCGCCTTCAAATCGCACATACACTCTTGACGAATCTATTTCAAGGGTATTTTTGAAAAATTCACATATTGCTGCAGTGAATTTATCTGCAGCTTCAGAATTTACTGAACCGAAAAGCTTTACTTCAACAAAAGCTGAATCGTCGCTATTGTCTCCTCTGAACCAGATTTTCTTATCAGAATCAATACAGCACATCAACCAATTTTCATTTTTTCCGGGAAACACTTCAATAATTTTCCCAAGCTCGGTTTTTATTGCAGTTTCGTCTTCAACAGAAATCTTTCGTGTAAGTTTAATGTCAATAAAAGGCATATTTTTCTCTCCTTTATATTAACGGGACCGCTCAACTGAACAGTCCCGTTTAAATTATTTAACTACTTCTACGCTTATAACAGCTTTTTCGCCGTTAATATCCCACTCTTTTGAAATGGAATATGCTTCACCGACAACAACAGAATCAGCAAGAACATCTCCTGCAATTTCTTCTGTGTGAGCATTAACAATTGCATTGAGCTTATCAGAAGCGGAAATTCCTACTCTGATATGGTCAGTCACATTAAAATCGGAATCTTTTCTCATTGTCTGAATTTTCGAAATAAGCTCTCTGACATAGCCTTCTGCAATGAGTTCATCTGTAAGCTTTGTATCAAGAGATACTGTAAAGCCGTTATCTGAAAGTGAATATGAATCATCCATCTGCTGAGCGGAAATAAGAAGATCATCAGCTGAAAGTTCTATATCGCCGATAGATATAGAAAGAGTGATTGTACCCTTTGTATCAAGCTCCTTCTTTGCAGAGCTTCCGTCAAGGCTTTCAAGAAGAGCTCTGATTTCACCGAGCTGCTTGCCGTATTTCGGTCCGAGAGTTTTAAGCTGTGGTTTAAATGTATATGTTACAAGTCCGTCTGCGTTATCTGCAAACACAACTGCTTTAACATTGAGCTCATCACGAATTATATCGGTATACATTTCACCGAGCTTGGTTTCTGAAACAACAGTAATTGAGCCGAGAGGCTGACGGTTTTTGATGTTTGCACCGTTTCTGGCTGCTCTTCCGAGAACAACGATGTTCAGAACCTGATCCATATTCTTTTCAAGCTCTTTATCAATATAGCTTTCATTTACTTCAGGATAATCGCAAAGATGTATGCTTTCGGGAGCAGACTTGTCAATTGAGCATACAAGGTTTCTGTAAATATCCTCAGACATAAAGGGAATGAGAGGAGCCGAAGCCTTTGCTATTGTGACAAGGGCTGTATAAAGTGTCATATAAGCATTTATCTTGTCTTCGGGAAGTCCCTGTACCCAATAACGCTCACGGCCTCGTCTTACATACCAGTTGGAAAGCTCATCAACAAAGCTCTCAAGTGCCTTTGCTGATTCCGGAATACGGTAGTTTGCAAGATGGTCGTCAACCTCCTTAACAGTTGAATTAAGGCGTGAAAGAAGCCATTTATCCATTACAGGAAGCTTATCATAATTAAGTTCATACTTTGTAGCATCAAACTTATCAATGTTTGCATAAAGCACAAAGAAAGCATAGGTGTTCCAGAGAGTACCCATAAACTTTCTCTGACCTTCCTGAACAGCTTTTCCGTAGAATCTGTTGGGAAGCCAGGGAGCGGAGTTAGTATAGAAATACCAACGGATAGCATCTGCTCCGTATGTTTCAAGAGCCTCAAAGGGATCTACTGCATTACCCTTTGACTTTGACATCTTCTGTCCGTTTTCATCCTGAACGTGACCGAGAACGATAACATTCTTATAACGAGCTTTATCGAAAATAAGGGTTGAAATAGCGAGAAGCGAATAGAACCAGCCTCTTGTCTGATCAACTGCCTCGGAAATGAAGTCTGCGGGGAACTGTGAATCGAACAGCTCCTTGTTTTCAAAGGGATAGTGATGCTGTGCGAAAGGCATTGAGCCTGAGTCAAACCAGCAGTCTATAACCTCGGGAACTCTCTTCATTTCCTTACCGCATTCGGGACATTTAAGAGTAACTGCATCAATATAAGGACGGTGAAGCTCGATATCATCGGGACAGTTATCAGACATTGATTTTAATTCTTCAATGCTTCCGATACAGTGTCTGTGTCCGCATTCACATTCCCATATATTAAGAGGAGTACCCCAGTAACGGTTTCTTGAAAGTCCCCAGTCCTGAACATTTTCGATAAAGTTACCGAATCTGCCCTTACCGATGCTCTCAGGCATCCAATTGATAGTATTATTATTCTTGACAAGGTCATCCTTAACTGCAGTCATTTTAATAAACCAGGATTCTCTTGCATAATAAATAAGAGGAGTGTCGCATCTCCAGCAATGGGGATAATCATGTTCAAACTTAGGAGCATCAAAAAGAAGTCCTATTTTTTCAAGATCAACAAGAATGGGCTTATCTGCATCCTTAACAAAAAGACCGGCATAGGGAGTTTCTTCAGTCATTTCACCCTTTGAATCAACAAACTGAACGAAAGGAAGACCGTATTTTCTGCCGACATTGGCATCATCCTCACCGAAAGCGGGAGCAATATGTACGATACCTGTACCGTCGGAAAGTGTAACATAATTATCACAGGTTACATAATGACCCTTAATCTTCTGCTTTTCGACAGCCTTACCTGTGCACTCAAAAAGAGGTTCATACTCTTTTCTCTCAAGTGCGGTTCCGGGGAAGGTTTCGAGAATTTCATATGCCTTCTCCCCTTCTTCTCTTTTAAGGGAACCGAGTACCTTATCAAGAAGAGCAGTTGCCATATAGTATGTATATCCGTCACAAGCCTTTACCTTACAGTATTCATTTTCGGGATTTACACAAAGACCGACATTTGAAGGAAGAGTCCAGGGGGTTGTGGTCCAGGCAAGGAAATATGCATCTTCACCTTTAACCTTGAAACGGACAACAGCAGAACGCTCCTTGACACACTTATAGCCCTGAGCAACCTCGTGAGAAGACAGAGGAGTTCCGCATCTGGGGCAATAAGGAACTATTTTGAAGCCCTTATAAAGAAGGTCCTTTTCCCATATTGTCTTTAATGCCCACCATTCGGACTCAATGAAATTATTATCATATGTTACATAAGGGTTGTCCATATCTGCCCAGAAACCGACGGTGCTTGAAAAATCTTCCCACATTCCCTTATATTTCCATACGCTTTCCTTACACTTATCGATAAAGGGGGCAAGACCATATTCCTCGATCTGTTCCTTACCGTCAAGTCCGAGAAGTTTTTCAACTTCAATTTCAACGGGAAGACCGTGAGTATCCCAGCCTGCTTTTCTGGGAACCATACAGCCTTTCATTGTACGGTAACGGGGGATCATATCCTTGATAACTCTCGTCAGAACGTGACCAATATGGGGTTTACCGTTAGCTGTGGGGGGTCCGTCATAAAAAACATAAGATTTTCCGTCCGCACGGTCTGCCATACTCTTTCTGAAAATATCATGGTCTTTCCAGAACTGCTCAACCTTTTTTTCGCGTTCAACGAAATTAAGGTTAGTAGAAACTTTTTCGTACATCTTCATTTCCTCCAGAAAAAAAATAATCCCCCGCCGTAACAGGACAAGGGAAACTTGTTTTTATACCACCTATTAACATACAATCATATGCCGCTTCTGTAACGGAAAGCCACCGTCTGTCCATACTCTTGTTTCCGGACAGCAACTCCAAAGTGATCTTCGGTACACGCTACTTACACAGGGCTTACACTATCCCCTGCTCGCTGTGGCTTTCACTGCATACTTACTCTCTTTTTCACAGTATTTTACATATATATTGTATATTAAAATAAACTATTAAGTTTGTCAAGTATTTTTTATCTTTAAGTAACTTAAAACTGTCAGTATTCATAAGATATACCGAGGAGGAAACAAAATGAAAAATAATAACAGCATCGCTGTGATCGGAGGAGATTCAAGACAGTTATATGCCGCAGAATATCTGAATGAATCAGGTTATAATGTAAATATTTTTGCTTGTGAACACGGTAAACTTCCCGAATCCGTCAATTTTTCAGATTCATTAACGGAAAGCTTTAACCGTGATATCATAATATTACCTCTGCCTGTTTCTAAAAACGGAAAAACACTGAACACTCCGCTATCATCACAGGAAATAAGCATAAAAAATATTATGGATGAAATAACTGACAGACATATAATTTTTTACGGAATGGCAACGCCTGCGTTTTCAAAGTTTCTGAAAGCAAAATCCGGGTATGAATATGATTATTTTACATCAGAAGAGCTTATTTACAAAAATGCATATCTTACTGCAGAAGGAATTTTAAGTATTGTTCTTGAAAAACTACCCGTAACAATCAGAGGAACCGGAATTGCAATAACAGGCTATGGAAGAATAGGTTCATTCTGTGCAGATATTTTACAAAAACTCGGTGCAGAAATATGCTTATATACTTCAAAGCAAAACAAAATTGCCAAAGCCCATCTTAATGGTTTTGACTGCAAGCTGTTCACAAAGCTTGAACAAAACGCATCAATTTATGATTGTATC
This sequence comes from Acutalibacteraceae bacterium, assembly GCA_045534425.1. Classification (GTDB taxonomy): domain Bacteria; phylum Bacillota; class Clostridia; order Oscillospirales; family Acutalibacteraceae; genus RUG806. The sequence continues at coordinate 56,724 of JAZSJT010000139.1, forward strand.
ATCAATACAGCACCGGCGTGTGTTGTTAATGAAGCCGTGATTAAAAACACGAAAAAAAACTGCATTTTAATAGAATCGGCAAGTTCTCCTTACGGAATAGATTTTGATGCCTGTATTAAGCATAACCGTCAGCTTGTAAAAGCCTTTTCCTTACCCGGAAAAACCGCTCCCAAAACTGCAGGAATAATTATTGCACAGACAATTATCGAAAAACTGACTGAGGTGAAATAAATGAACAAACTGAACATAGGATTTGCTCTGTGCGGATCATTCTGTACTTTTAATAAAGTGATTGACGAATTACAGGAACTGAAAAGCAAAGGACACAACATTTTTCCGATAATGAGCTACAATGCATATTCAACAGACACAAGATTCGGTAAGGCAGGTTTTTTCAGAGATAAAATAGAAGAAATATGTCTGAATCCTATTATTTCTACTATCGCGGCAGCAGAACCCATAGGGCCTAAAAAGCTTCTTGATATATTGATTATTGAACCGTGTACGGGTAACACACTGTCAAAGCTTGCAAACGGAATTGCAGACACTCCCGTAACCCTTGCCGCAAAATCTCATCTTCGTAATATGAGACCTCTTCTTATTGCCGTTTCAACTAACGATGCTCTTTCGGGAGCAGCAAAAAACATAGGAAATCTTATGAACTACAAAAATATATATTTTGTTCCGTATAAACAGGACGACCATATCAATAAGCCTAATTCTATAGTTGCAGATTTTTCTCTGACTGAAGATGCCATGAATAAAGCACTTGAAAACATACAGATTCAGCCTGTTATACTATAATTATCTTGTTTCAAGATAATTAGTAATGCCTTCTGCAATACTTTTAAACACGGGAGCACAGTCACTTGAGGCAGTGCTTCCGTTTTCATTGATTATTGCTACTGCATACTGCGGTTTTTCATAGGGAAAAAAGCCGACAAACCATGTACACAGAATTTCGTTTCCGTCTTCATCAAATTTTCCGGTCTGTGCGGTTGCAGTTTTTCCTGCGGCTGTTGTGTTGTAAGGAGATGCATTTACTCCTGTACCGTTAAGCATATTATTATGAAGACATACATTTATAATATCACAGGTTTCCTTTTTTATAACATCATTAAACTTATCAGGTTTATAGTATGCATATACTTCTCTGTTTTCATCAACAAGCTCTTTCAGAAGCACAGGTTCTTTATAATATCCGCCGTTCGCCAGCACGGCATAAGCCGTTGCCAGCTGTACAGGTGTGGCGAGTAAATCCCCCTGTCCGAAACACAGATTAGCAAGCTGAGCATCAGATGTTATACTTTGTGCATTACAAAGATTTCCCGAAGAAGACTGAAGAGTTGAACAGAAATCAGTTTTCTTTCCGAAGCCTAAGTCTTGTGCGGTTGAAATAATTTTCTGTGCTCCGGTATTTATTCCGATATTCATAAAATAACAGTTACATGATTTTTCAATTGCTGCATTAAGATCGGTTTTTCCGTGTGCATTAGTGTTGAAGCATCTGAAAATGTTTCCGTTTATTTTCAGATATCCTTTACAATCAAAAATTTCATAAAAATCAAGTCCGTTTTCGAGTGCTGATGCGGCAACAACAGGCTTGAATACCGAACCGACAGGATATGCACTGAATGCTCTGTTCACAAAAGGTAAATTACTGTCCGATAAGGATGCAGCAACATCATTCTGTTTATATGACGGCACGCTGCAGACTGCTTCAATTTCAAATGTATCAACATTAATTATCACTGCCGCACCGCAGATAATTTTTGAATTTTTCATTGAATTTTCTGTGATTTTCTGTATATTTTTATCAATAGTCAGCACAACTCCCGCAGGCGAATCATAACCTAAATTTTCCATCACAATACCGCTTCCGGCAAGAGCTTTATCGTTGCCGCTTTTATCATATTTTATCTGAAGCTTCCCTTTTGCATCTGAAAGAATTTTATCAAAAGCCTTTTCTATTCCGCATATACCCGTTCCGTCAGAATTAACATAACCTGTTATATGAACGCATAAGTCTTCATCAGAATATCTTTCAATTTTATAGTATTTCTTCATAAACTCGGTTTCAGTCAAGCTTCCTTTGCTGTCAATTTCGAGACAAACACCGTCATTAAGCTCAATTCCCAGATAATCCGAAAGAAACAGTTTATTTGCCGGATTTACAAGAACGACATATTTTTCTTTTTTATTACAATTCACAAGAGGATTAAAATTTCTGTCATAAATATATCCCCTGGTTTCACCTATTGTCTGAACCTTTGAGAACTGGACATCAGCAACCAAAGAATAAGCTCCCCGCTGAATATTAAGAATTTTTATTCCGGTCATACCGAATATCAGACAAAATATAATAAAAATATAAATTACTCTTTTGAATTCTCTGAATTTTTTGTTACGCATATAAACACATCCCTCTATTTACTTTTTCCGTTTTTCTTTAAATATTACAAAAATTAAAAAAACACCGCAATATATTGAAATTTATCAGCAAAAGGTGTATAATTAAACAAAAAAATAAACAAGGATGTTACATAACAATGCCAATGAAATTAAGAGAAATGCCGGCATTTGTAAGGTCCCACAAAAACGTAAAATTCGCAATTATCTATTGCATCGGAAGTTGCTTTTGTCTGTTTCTTCAATTAATTCTTATGGATAAGAATGTTATTAATGTTGTATTTGACATTATTATTCCGTTTACGGCGGCAATAACTTTCGGATGCTATGCAATAACTATGGCTATGGACCGACCGATTATTCTGATTTGTCCTCCGACGGTGTTTTTTGTTTCACTGCTTCTCAACAAGCTCATTGCCGTAGAAGTGGGGGTAAAAGATACTTATCCGTTTATCACAATGATTGAAATGATACCGTATTGCTTCTTCTGCGTTTGTGCGGCAACCTGCAAATACAAGAAAATAACAGATATAATATTAAGAATCTTTTCAATAGGTCTTATTATCGCAAGCCTTGTTCTTGCCGTACTTGCAGTATTTTTCAGAATAATTATTTTTATAAACCGTGTTCATTATCTTATGAATACCTTTGCCTTGATTGCAGCTTTCTTTTCTGTCATATTTATATATGCTGCAATGCTTGAGCTTGTTAAAATTGCCGGAATTAAGAAAAGAAGCAGAAAAAGCGATGCTGCAACTGCACTTGCACATACTGAGAAATAGTCAATTTTTCCCTGAACAAGTCGTTCAGGGAATGTTTTTCGTCTAAACAAAATCGCTGCCGACCGATTGAGCCGACAGCGATATTTTAATCAGTTATATCAATTAATACTTGGGGCGTTTTACATATCCTGTGTGAAGAATTTCGTGAGCCTTGTGTGAGTTGGGTTCGCCGAAATACTCAGCATATATAGCCTTTACATCAGGATTGAGATGAGACTTTCTTACGGGAAGATTCTTATCATCATTATAAAGACCTGCTGCACGCTTTGCACGGATATCAACATTATTGTGAACAGATGCGGGCTGAATGGGCTGACCGCCGCCGTTTACACAACCGCCGGGACAAGCCATAACCTCAATGAAGTCATAGGTCTTTTCGCCGGATTTAATCATTTCAAGAAGCTTCTTTGCATTTGCAGTACCGGAAGTAACAGCAACTCTTATTTCGTTGCCTGCAATTGTATAAGTTGCTTCCTTGATGCCCTCTGTACCTCTTACTTCGCAGAACTCAAGCTTATCAAGCTCTTCACCTGTGAGAGTTTCATATGCAGTACGAAGAGCAGCTTCCATAACACCGCCGGTTGCACCGAAGATGGTGCCTGCACCTGAACCGAGTCCGAAGGGAGCATCATATTCTTCATCGGGAAGCTGATTGAAGAGAATACCTGCCTTCTTTATCATTCTTGCAAGCTCACGGACTGTGATAACTGCATCAATATCAGCAAGACCTTCAACTGCTGTGTGGTCAAGTCTTTCAGCTTCAAACTTCTTTGCTGTACAGGGCATTACACTGACAACATAGATGTTCTTGGGATCAATACCCATTTTCTCGGCATAGTATGTCTTTGCAACAGCACCGAACATACCCTGAGGAGACTTACAGGAAGAAAGATTGGGAATAAACTCGGGATAATATGTTTCGCAGAACTTGATCCATCCGGGTGAGCAGGATGTGATAAGAGGAAGATTTTCCTTTTTGGTGTATCTGCCGAGGAATTCTGTTGCTTCCTCCATAATTGTAAGGTCAGCAGAGAAATTGGTATCAAATACCTTGTCAAAGCCGAGAGCTCTTAATGCTGCAACGAGCTTACCTGTAACAACAGTGCCCATTTCATAGCCGAATTCTTCACCGAGGCCTACTCTTACAGCAGGAGCAGTCTGAACGATAACATGCTTTGCGGGATCATTGATTGCATCAAGAACCTTCTGTGTATCGTCTCTTTCAGCAATAGCACCTGTGGGACAAACAGTGATACACTGACCGCAGGAAATACAGGAAACTTCACCGAGGGGCTTTTCAAAAGCACAACCGATATGAGTATCAAAGCCTCTTGCATTTGCACCGATTACACCTACACCCTGATTCTTTTCACAAGCAGCTACGCAACGGCGGCAAAGGATACATTTTTCATTATCTCTGTACATATGTGATGCAGATGCATCAATTTCAGAGTGAGTTTTTGAACCTGCAAAAGCAGTTTCTGTATCAATACCGTAATCATGGCAAAGCTTCTGAAGCTCACAGGAGCCTGAACGAACACAGGAAAGACATTCCTTCTTATGATTTGAAAGGATGAGCTTGAGAGTAGTTCTTCTTGCTTCAATAACTTCAGGATCATTTGTGAAGATTTCCATACCTTCGTTTACGGGGAATACACAAGCTGCAACAAGGCTTCTTGCACCCTTTACCTTAACAACGCAGATACGGCAAGCACCGATTTCATTTATTTCTTTAAGGAAGCAGAGAGTGGGAATTTCAATTCCTGCCATACGGGCAGCTTCAAGAATTGTGCTGCCTGCGGGAACAGTAAAATCTCTGCCGTTAATTTTAATATTTACATCAGCCATTTTTCCGTTCCTCCTTATTTCTTAATGATTGCACCGAACTTGCATTTTTCAATACAAGCACCGCACTTGATACACTTGGACTGGTCAACGACGTGAGGATTCTTTACAGTGCCGGAGATTGCACCAACAGGACAAACTCTTGAGCAAAGTGTACAACCCTTACACTTGTCTTCAACAATTGTGATTGAAAGAAGACTCTTACATACGCCTGCAGGACACTTCTTGTCAACAACGTGAGCAATATATTCGTCCTTAAAACGCTTGTATGTAGAAAGAACGGGGTTGGGAGCTGTCTGACCGAGACCGCAAAGTGAATTTTCTTTGATGTAATTACAAAGCTTTTCCATTTCGTCAAGGTCTTCAAGTGTTCCCTGTCCGTTTGTGATCTTCTCAAGAATTTCATAAAGTCTCTTTGTACCGATACGGCAGGGTGTGCACTTACCGCAGGACTCATCAACCGTGAATTCGAGGAAGAACTTAGCAATATCAACCATACAGGTATCTTCATCCATAACGATAAGACCGCCCGAACCCATCATAGCACCCTGTGCAACAAGGTTATCATAGTCGATTTCAATATCAAGCATTGATGCGGGAAGACATCCGCCGGAGGGACCGCCTGTCTGTGCAGCCTTAAAGGTCTTTCCGTTAGGAATACCGCCGCCGATTTCTTCGATAACTTCACGAAGAGTGGTACCCATGGGAATTTCAACAAGACCGGTGTGGTTTATCTTACCGCCGAGAGCGAATACCTTGGTACCCTTGGATTTTTCAGTACCCATAGTATTGAAGAATAGGGCACCGTTGAGAATAATCTGGGGAACATTTGCAAATGTTTCAACATTATTTTCAGTTGTGGGTTTGCCGAAAAGTCCCTTTACTGCGGGATAGGGAGGACGGGGACGGGGTTCACCGCGGTTTCCTTCGATTGATGTCATAAGAGCTGTTTCTTCACCGCAAACGAATGCACCTGCACCGAGACGGATGAAAAGATCAAAGTCAAAACCGGAACCGAAAATATCCTTACCTAAAAGACCGTATTCTCTTGCATCATCAATTGCCTTCTGAAGACGGGCAACAGCGATGGGATATTCAGCACGTACATATACATAACCTTCAGTTGCACCTGTAGCATAACCGCAGATTGTCATAGCCTCAACGATACAGTGGGGGTCACCTTCAAGAACTGAACGGTCCATAAATGCACCGGGGTCACCTTCGTCGGCATTACATACAACATATTTCTGGTCTGCCTGATTTTTTGCAGTGAAGCTCCATTTAAGACCTGTGGGGAAACCGCCGCCTCCTCTGCCGCGAAGACCTGAATCCATAATAACCTTGATAACATCCTCAGGCTTCATTTCGGTGAGACACTTACCGAGTGCTGCATAACCGTCCATAGCAATGTATTCATCAATGCTTTCAGGATTGATAACACCGCAGTTACGAAGTGCAACTCTCTTCTGTTTTGCATAGAAGGTTGTATCATTAAGGGAAACGTTACCGTGTTCAATAACTGTACCTTCAGCAACTTCATTATAAACAAGGCGTTCAACAACTCTACCCTTGAGAAGATGCTCTGTTACGATTTCCTCAACATCCTTTTCTTCTACCTGACTGTAGAATGTGCCGTCGGGATAAACGATAACAACGGGGCCCAGAGCACAAAGACCGAAACAACCTGTTCTTACGACTTTTACTTCGTCAACAAGGCCGTTTTTCTCAATCTGAGATTCAAATTCGGCGATAAGCTTGTTACTGCCGGATGAAGTACAACCGGTACCGCCGCAGATTAATACCTGTGCACGAATCATAATTTATACCTCCAATAATAATCTTAAATATTAACAAAATCAGATTTTGCTGACAGTGTAATCAGCAATAACATTACCGCCTTTAAGGTGTTTTTCAACAACTTCTTTAGCCTTTTCGGGAGTCATCTGAATGTAAGTAACCTTTTCCTTGCCTGCTTCGAAAATTTCAACAACAGGTTCAAACTGACAGATTCCGATACAGCCTGTCTGTGTAACAATAACCTTGTCATTGAGACCGGCTTCATTTACTTCTTTAACGAAAGCATTAAGTACAGGTCTTGCACCTGCTGCGATACCGCAGGTTGCCATACCGACAACAACTCTGATGTCGGAACTGCCTTCACGAAGTACAACTTTGTTCTGCATTTTTTCTTTGATTGCTGCAAGTTCTGCTAAAGACTTCATAAAAATGTTCCTTTCAAAATCTATATATTTTTGTTTTAATAACCTATTTCAGAATACTGTTCCTTGAGGAAACCGTCAATCCACTGTATTACCTCAAAGGTATCAAGAGGAACATCACCGAGCACTTCTTTCAGCTCGTCTGTATCAAGAGTGACTGCTCCTTTTTCAGTATTGTGTTCATAAATCCAATGTATTTCGGGCTGTCCCTGAATAAGAACCGTAAGTGTTGAAACCACATCTCCGAGAGGCGTGAAATCAAGATGGTTTTTATTGAAGGATGCTGAAATTTCCGTGCCGTGGTCTTCAGGATACTCTTCTTCATGTCTTGAAGATATCTGAAGCCTTCCGCCCGTTTGCTCGGCTGCCAACATAAAAAGCGGTATTCCGAGACCTACTTTTCTTGTCGTTCGCGTTGTGGTAAAGGGATTTGTGACACTTTCAAGAAAATCTTTCTTCATTCCGCATCCGTTGTCCGTAATTGAAATAACAAGACTTTCAGATGTTTCATTTAGACTAATTCTTACAGTATCGGCACCTGCCTTTACCGAATTCTGTGCAATATCAAGGATATTCAGTGAAAGCTCTTTCATATCATTCACCTCTGAGAAGTCTGAACAATTCTTTTCGCACTTTATTCCCAGAATAGGGCTCATCATCAAGCTCCAGAAAAAACTCTTTATCTCTCATATCCCACAGATAGTGAGCATCAGAAGACACCAGAGGTATTCTATTTTTAAGTGCGGGAAATTTATTCTGATACTCTTCAATTTTATTTCCGTTATGAAAACCGGCACATAAATAATTTTCATCATCGGGAAAAATGCCGAGTGTTGCAATAATACCGTTTGCTTCTCTGTCCACATGAGCGGGATAACAAATGCCGCCGAAGCTCTTTACAAGAGGGGCTGCTTCATCAACGGTAATGAATGTAGCATTTGAAAGAAGAAATTCTTCCGTTCCGATAACCTCATCCATACCGTTCATTATCATCTGTTCCCCGAAAATATCCACACGGTTAGGTATCATCATCCTTTTATCCTGAATAAAAGCATCAAATTCCATAGCAGCAGAAAGCTCTTCAAACAGACATACCATATGAATATCTTCAGCTGTAGTCAGCTCCATACCTGCCACGGGAATAATTCCGTTTCTTTTTGCCGCTTCAAAAAAAGCGGGACAGTTCTTTGCTGTATTATGGTCGGTGAGTGCAACAATATTCAGTCCGTTAAGAGCCGCCATACCTGCGATGTTATTTGGAGTCATATCGTCATCACCGCAGGGGGATAAACAGGAATGTATATGAAGATCGTAATAATACTTATTCATATATCATCGGAAATCTCAACTGCAGTTTCATATGCAGTTTTCTTTGTCAGAAGAATATTTACATTCTTCTCTTTTGCAGTTTCAATTACGGCATCATCAGGTATTGCCCCCTCTGCCACAATAATTGTGGCAACATCGGAAAGCTGACCTACAGCCGCAATATTTATATTTGTCATTATAGTTATCCAGGCACAGTCTTCCTTGGCCCTGCCCATAACCCAACTGAGAAGATCCCCTATATAACCGCCCGAAACAACTCTGTCGGGAGAAGGCATTGAAACGGCATCAAAGCCGTATTTCTGAGCAAGCTCTTTAACTGTCATTTTCTTTGCCCTCACAATCACCGGTTAATTTCGCATGTTCAAGAACAACACATTTTCTGTCGGCATTTATTCCTCTCACGATATCCTCGGCAAAAGCCCTGCAGGTGGGAGCACCGCAAGCACCGCAATCAATTCCGGGAAGCTCCTTCCTTATCTCCTGCATTTTTGCCATCATTCTCATAGATTCAGCCATACTGTCACTGAGTCTTGAAATGGGGGTGTAATCGGGTAAATCTTCGGTTATAAAGTGTTCAGGAACAAAATTCACATCACTCGGAATAAAGTTCTTTGAAACCTGCATATAACGTCTCACCGTCTGAAGCCGTGTTTTTGCGATAAAGGGATTTTCAATAGTCATAACACCGCCGACACATCCGCCAATACAGGCATTGAGTTCAACGAACTCAATTTGGGGAATGTTTCCGTTTTCAATGGACTCAAGCACCTGAATGCAGTTTTCTATTCCGTCTGCAAACAAATAGCTGTCATTGAGAATTGCTGATGATTCACCGCCTGATGAAGCCCAGCCGATTCCTATCATTCCCGCTTCGGAGGAAATCTTAGGTGTGTTATTCTTTTTCATAGCTCCTAAAAGCATAAAATATATATCGCTTAAAGAAACTACAACATCAACATTACTCTTATAATTTCCGAAACCGTTTCTTATGTAGCTTACCTTTGCGGCACACGGGGAAATAAAGAAAACTCCTATATCCTCATCCTTCAGTTCAGGATGCTGTTCCTTTGCTCTTCTCTTTGCTTCAAGAGCAGATATCTCCATAGGCGGCAGCATAGGAAGTATATTATCTTTAAGATACGGAAAACGAAGAGTTATAAGTCTTGAAATTACAGGACAGGCAGAGCTTATAACAGGCTTTTTTATTCCTTCCGATTTAAGAAATATTCTTGTATAGCCTGAAACCACTTCAGCTGCCTTTGCAACCTCGTAAACATCGTCAAAGCCGATGTCAAGAAGTCCCTGTAAAACAGTATCAACATCATCAAGTCCGTCAAACTGACCAAATAAAGCAGGTGCGGGAAGAGCAATTTTCCACTTGTAATGCTGATAATGCTCAAACTTACTGCACATTGCTTTTTTTGCCTTATGAGGACAAACTCTTATGCATTCGCCGCAATCTATACATCTGTCTGTATTGATTTCGGCATGACCTGAAACTATTCTGATTGCCTCTGTGGGGCAGTGTCTTATACAGGTCGTGCAACCCGTACACTTATCCACATCAAGAACAACAGAGTGTCTGTAAGAATTCAAACCATCACCTTATTTACTTGAGGTAAACACACATTGTAATAGTTGTTCCGACACCGACTTCACTTTCAATTTTCATTTCGTCGGTATAACGCTTCATATTGGGAAGTCCCATACCTGCACCGAAGCCCAGTGAACGGACATTTTCGGTTGCGGTGGAATAGCCCTCCTGCATGGCAAGGTCAATATCGGGAATACCCGGTCCCTTGTCTTTGAGGATAATTTCAATCTTATCCTCATAAACTATTACATCGGCTTCACCGCCGTTTGCGTGAATAACCATATTAATTTCGCCTTCATAAAGGGCAATTGAAACCTGTCTGATAATTTCGGGCGGAAGACCGAGTCTTCTCAGATTCTTTTTAACCTGAACGGAAGCCTCACCTGCCGAAACAAAATTATCACCGTCAACATCAAAGTGAAATTTTATTGATTCGTTCATATTTTCGTACCTGTCAATCCGTTAATATAAAGAGTTCCGCAGGCATCATACATACGCTTTTTGGTTGCAAGAAGAGCAATTCCGCTTTCCTTTGCCGCTTCAATCATTTCGGGAGTAGGTCTTTTTGAACGGACAAAAACAATACATATCATATCCATCATTTCTGCAGTTCTTATAACCTGCAAATTAACAAGTCCCGTCATTAAAACGGCCTGATCCTTGACAAAAGCCAAAACATCACTCATCATATCGCTTCCGCAGGCAGAATGAACATCCCTTTCGAGAAATTCTTCACCGCACAGAATATCGGCATCAAGTAATTCTTTTAAGGTACTGATTTTCATAAGTTTTATCCTTTTTAATTATTCATACTTTGCGAGTATGCCGGGAATCATATCTGCAGTAAGTTTACCGTAAACATCTTCATTAACTGTCATAACGGGAGCAAGTCCGCATGCACCGATACAGCGGCATGCTTCAATTGAGAATTTTCCGTCATCGGAGCATTCACCTGCTTCAACACCGAGCACTTCACAGATCTTATCAAGAACCTGCTGTGCACCCTTAACATAACAAGCAGTACCTAAGCATACTGAAATGTTATACTTACCCTTGGGAGAAAGAGCGAACTGAGCATAAAAGGTTGCAACGCCGTATACCTTTTCAACGGGAACATCAAGACCTTCTGCTATTTTGCACTGTACTTCATAGGGAAGATAACCGTAAATTGCCTGTGCATCCTGCATAACTGCCATAAGACGGCTCTTGTCACCGTTTGCAGCGGCAATTGCTTCCTCAAGTTTTTTTGCCTGTTCGGGAGTATCAACAAAAGGAAGTTTACTGATTTTTTTCTCCATTCTTTATTTCCTCCATTCAATTTTTGGTGAAATGAAATTTATGACGGCACATAGCCATACATCGTGTATTATAGCACAATGTTTTTTTTAAGTCTATAGGAAAATCAAAGAAAACAGACAAATTTGTTATTAATTTAACAAAAATTTTAAGTCAAAACAGAAAATTACAAATTTCTCTTGTAAAATTCAATACACATATGTATAATAATTTAGAAAAATACATATTCGGAGGAATACAAAATGGATAAAAAAGTTCTTGTCGAAACATCTGCAAGACACGTTCACGTGTCAAAAGAAGATCTTGAAATTCTTTTCGGTGAAGGATATGAGCTCACCAAGAAAAAAGACCTTTCACAGCCCGGTCAATACGCTTGCGAAGAAAGAGTTCAGGTAATCGGACCTAAGTCTTCCTTCCCCGGTGTTTCAATTCTCGGTCCCGTCAGAAATGCTACACAGGTTGAAATTTCCGCATCCGATGCACGTTCAATCGGTGTTACTGCTCCCGTAAGAGAATCCGGTGACATAACCTCTTCAGGTGCTTGCAAGCTTGTCGGTCCCAAGGGTGAAGTTGAAATCAACGAAGGTGTTATCGTTGCTAAAAGACACATTCATATGACAAGTGCAGATGCGGCTGAATTCGGTCTTGCCGATAAGCAGGTTGTAAGTGTAAAAATTGAATCCGCAGAGCGTTCACTCACATTCGGTGATGTTGTGGTTCGTGTAAATGACAGCTTTGCTCTCGCTATGCACATTGACACCGATGAAGCCAATGCAGTTCTTGCAGGCGGCAACGCTATGGGTGAAATTATCAAATAATTTTTCAGATATTTTTTAACGGTTTCCGAAATCACCCGGAAACCGTTTTTTTGTTTTAAATAACAAAAATAAATTCAAGGTAATTTTTTATAAAAAAATCGCCATAATAAAACAGTGAATTTATATATTGATATACCATTGTGACTTAAATAAAATTCTGCAAACAATAGAAAAAATTATATAATAATTCTTTGTTTTACATTTATATAAAGCTGACATCGAGACAAATTAATTTTGTTCGGAGGTGAAATTAATTTGAAAAAAATCATAAAAGGAATTACTGTGTTTTTATCCTTAAATATTTGTATTCTGTTTTCTCTTATAATTTACGGGGACATCAGTCTGCCGGACAGTGCAAAAACCATTAATCAGAAGGTAATTTTTTCTCATATATATTCTGCTGAAATCACCGAAAGTAATATCAGTCCCGTTTCACAAAGCGTTGTTAAAGAAACTTCCTTTCAACAAAGTGAAATTAAGCTTTTCGGTACCATTCCCGTAAAAAATATAAATTTACAGAAAAATGAAAGAAAATATGTCGTTGCAGGCGGAGAGCTTATCGGAATAAGACTGAAAACAGACGGTGTCCTTGTGGTGGGAATGCAGAATATCAACACCGAAAAAGGAGAAATATGTCCGGCACAAAGCTGTGGAATTCAGGTGGGAGATACCCTTATAAGTATTAACGGAAAAAACGTAACAATGAATTCGGAGCTATCACAGATGTTTTCTCAATCTGACGGTAAAGAGATGTCTGTAAAAATAAAACGCGACGGGCAAGAAATGCATTTAACAATCAAGCCCGAAAAAGACCTAACCAACGGAATTTACAAAGGCGGTATGTGGATAAGAGATTCAACAGGGGGAATCGGAACACTGACTTATACCGATATTTCCGACGGAGAATTAGGGGCTCTGGGACATGGAATATATGATGTTGACACGGGAAAGCTTATGCCCACAGCAAACGGAATTTTTGTTTCTGCAACCCTCTCCGGGGTTACAAAAGGTGTAAACGGTACTGCAGGTGAGCTGCGAGGAAGTCTCGGGAGTGAATATCTGGGAGAAATAGACACTAACTGCGAAAACGGTATTTTCGGTTCAACAAATCTTATAACGAAAACAGAAGATATTATTCCCGTTGCACTCTGTGATGAAATAGTAACAGGAGCTGCACAGATTATTTCCACCGTAGAGGGAAAGGAAAAGGAATATTATGACATCAAGATCGAAAAAATTAATCCCAATGACGAAAACAGAAATATGATAATAAAAATAATTGACGATGACCTTCTTTCTCTTACAGGAGGTATTGTTCAGGGAATGAGCGGCTCTCCTATTATCCAGGACGGACAGATAGTGGGTGCGGTTACTCACGTTTTTCTTAATGATCCGACAAAGGGCTATGGAATATTTATAGAAAATATGCTGGATAAAGCAGGTTAAAACAAAAGTCGGAGCATTTGCCCCGACTTTTGTTATACAGTTGCTTTAATTTCATTTCTGATTTTTTCAATATAATTGAGTCCTGTTTCATCTTCAAGAATTATATCAAGAATTCTCTTTAATTTTTCAATATACAAAGGATTATTTTCAGTTTCGGCTAAAGCTGACATATGATGAGCTACAGCCCAGCTCAAAGGTGTTAGTGCTTCTCTTGCAATTTTTCGTTTCTCTTCGCCTGTGAGCAAATACACGAGTGCATTTTCTCTCGCCTTATAGAGATTCGGAAGCTTTTTTGCCTGCTCTAATGCTTTTTCGTGTTCTCCGATTTTATTGTAGGCAAAACAGATATTATAAAGAGTGGCACCCCGAACCTCTGAATCATTGGTATATTTGATAATCTGTTCCTGAATTGCTATTGATTCTTTAAGATTGTTAATTTTTTCTTCTTTAGTGCCGTCAAGCTTTTCAACGGAGGTTGACAGTTGAACAAGAAGAAGTGCATCATTTGGAAAGATTTTTAATGCTTTTCTCATCAGTTTGACATTTTCCTTATGAAGTCCGTTTTTATTGTTTGTTTCCCACTGCTCATTTATTCTCTTATATTCTTCATTCTTTCGGAGTTCTCCGACACCGAGAAGCTCATCAACGGTTACTTTGAAATAATTTGCAAGTGAGGGCAGCATTGTTATGTCGGGATAGCCCTCACCCCGTTCCCATTTGCTGACGGACTGAAAAGAAATTCCGAGATGTGTTGCCACCTCTTCCTGTGTAAGATTTCGTTCAAGGCGGATTTTTCTTATGTTTTCACCGATTAAAAGTTTCATATTTTTCTCCTGTTCAATTTCTTATCCTTCAAATTAATTCTAACAAGAAATTCCCTGTTTTTCAATAATCGGAAAAGAGAGATATTTCTACAAACAATTGAATATTTCAAATAAAACCATAATCAATAATTTCATACAAAACATTAGATATACAGCATCAGTAATAATTTAAGGCAGCATCGGGAAATACTGATACTGCCTTGTCTTTACTCGGTTAATTTCCAGTTTATGCCATAAATATTACAGGGGGAATATTCTGATTCTTTTGCATAAAAAACAGTAAAAATACTGCCATCGGGAAGCTCTGCTGAACACGGATAACCGAGGTCACCGCTTACACCGTTCACATAAAGAGTGTGGTCTTTATCCCAGTTTTTTCCGTTATCAGTTGAAAACATTACTCTTATTTCATAAGGAGCTTGTCTGTATCCGTAAAGTGAGCATAACACACCCGAAGAATGCCTTATAATATGGCAGGGAGCTCCACCTTTGTCCGGAAGAAGTTTTTCGGGAACAGACCATGTTTTTCCTTTATCACGGGACAAAGACTGATATGTCGTAAATGTTTCCTCAATTCTTATATGACATAAAACTGTGCCGTCCGAAAGTTCAACAGCATAGGGCTCGCAAGGGTTAAGACAGACACCGTTTTCGATAATATCAGGTATGCTTCCGATATATTTCATTTCACCGTTTTTTGTATTAATTGAATATGCTTCAATCACCTCACTGAACTCTTCCACATTATTTTCTCTGAAATAGTTTGAGCCAACCCATAATACCGTACCGTCAGAAAGCTGTATAGGACCGTGAGGAGAGGTTACGGGTGACTTATGAATTTCACCAAAGGTCACTCCCCCGTCGTGACTTATTCTGAATATTGAGCCGATTGCTTCATTTTCTTCTTCATCGGTTATTGTGTCAAGATAGGAAAATATATAATTCTTTTTCTTTTCATTTTCATTTTTTGCGTGAATACGTTGCATTTTCCTTGTATTGTTGAAGGATGTAACGATAAGACCTTTGTCCCCAAATCTGCATAGCCCGACATCACGGTCATCAAGCACGGTATCAATTACAACAACGGGATTTGTGAAGCTTTTTCCGTTATCATAAGAAAAAGACAACACTCCTTTTCCGAAAGGACACACGTGTCCGAGACGAAAGCCTGATGCTCCGACAATAATTTTTCCGTCATTCATTTTAACTGTTGACGGCCATCCGAAATAGTTGTGCTTTGATTGAGGATTAGACATTATAATTTCAGGTGAACCGATAAGTTCAATTTTCAAAACAATCACCCCTTCATATATTGATTATTGCATTTTTTATTTCATAAATCAAGAATTAAATGAATTTTATTGACTGAAGATTATTATGATGATAAACTGAAAAAAAGGAGGCATGCTGATGGAAAGAATTATTTTCGATACTTCAAAAGGCTATGGCAAATTTAAAATTCTTAACGCAACAAACGGCGGACCGTGGCATAAAAGACACGCCGAGGATCAATACAGAACAAATCTGAAAGACTATAAAGCGGCAAAAATCCCGTATTCAAGAAATCACGATTCTGCGGTGTGCGGTATTTACGGCGGGCCTTACAGCCACGATATAACCTGTATATTCCCCGATTTCAATGCGAACCCGTATTTACCCGAATCCTATGATTTCGCTTGTACTGATGAAGCGATACTTGTTTGTCTTGAAGCCGGCACTGAAACCTTTTTCAGATTAGGACAGACCATTGAACATCAAATAAAAAAACACGGCACAATTCCCCCTAAAGACTTCAATAAATGGGCTGTTATCTGTGAACACATTATAAAGCATTATAATTACGGTTGGGCAGACGGCTTTAATCTCGGAATTAAATACTGGGAGATATGGAACGAAGCAGACCTTGACGGTGATGACAGCCCGAATAAACGCTGTTGGGGCGGTACAAGAGCCGAATATATGGAGTTTCACGAAATTGCGGCAAAGCATCTTAAAAAGTGCTTTCCCGAAATAAAAATCGGCGGTCCCGCACTTGCAGGAAATATTGATTTTGCAGATGAATTTCTTAAAAGATCAAAGGAGAACAATATTCCTCTTGATTTCTTCTCCTGGCATATTTATTCAAACGAACCAAAAAATGTAACCGAAAAAGCCGAGGAAATAAAAGCATTATTAAATAAATACGGTTTTGGGAAAATTGAAAGCATTCTCAATGAATGGAACTATGTCAAGGGCTGGGGCGAGGAATTTGTTTATACCGTTGAAAGTATTACAGGCATAAAGGGTGCCGCATTTATGATGGCGGTCATAAGTGAAGCACAGAAAACCGATATTGACATTCTGATGTATTACGATACCCGTCCGTCTGTATTTAACGGAGTATTTGATTATTACACTTACCGTCCGCTTAAAGGCTACTACCCTCTTTTCTGGTACGGCTCATTTTATGATCTGAAAGCCGAAATAAGAGCAATAAATGAACCCGAAAACATCTATACACTTGCAGGTGTTGATGAAGACGGCAAGATTACTGCAATTATCACAAATTACTCCGATAATGACACTTTACCTTCAAGAGAAATATCTGTTGATTTCGGAAAAAATTCAGAATACGACATATATGTTCTTGACAATGAAAAAGACGGTACATTTGAAAAAACTACTGCTGAACTAAATTTCACAATAAAAAATCAGAGCTGTATACTCATTAAAGAAAGATAAGAATATCCCCGCTGCCTAAAATATGAGGCAACGGGGAAAAACTTTGCTTATTTAATTTCGGAAAGCTGAACAGGTCTGTGTTCTGCCACGGATTTCTTCGCAGCGAGACCGATCTTAACGGACTGCATACCGGCGTGAATACCAACGGGAACTTCCGTGTTGTTTTCACAGGCAGCTACAAACTGACGCATTTCTTCGGAGAAGGAGCCCATATATCTTTCAAGGAAGAAGAAGAGGGGCTTTTCACCTGTTACACCGTTTTCATCTGCAACAACAGCAGTTGAAAGAGTGTCATTTGCAGTTGCAACCATACCCTTTGAGCCGAAAAGCTCTGCTCTTTGGTCATAGCCGTATGCGGCACGGCGGGAATTGTCAATAACAGCAAGTGCACCGTTTGCCATCTTCATAGTGATGATAGCTGTGTCAACATCACCCTGCTCACCGATCGCGGGATCAACTAAAACTGCGGAATTAACATAAACTTCTTCAACATCGCTGTTTGTAAGGAAGCACGCCATATCAAAATCGTGAATAGTCATATCAAGGAAGATACCGCCCGATACTGCAATATACTTGGGGTTGGGAGGCTCGGGATCACGGGATGTGATTTTAAGAATATGAGCATCCCCTATTCTGCCTGCATCATAAGCCTTTCTTATTGCGGCAAAGTTATGGTCAAAACGGCGATTGAAGCCTACCTGGAACTTGATTTCGGGATGCTTTGCAAGAGCGTCAGCAACAGCCTGAATCTTTTCGATTGAATGGTCAACGGGCTTTTCGCAGAAAACGTGCTTTCCTGCTTCAATAGCCTCAATTGAAATGGATGAATGAGTATCTGTTGATGAACATACAAGAACTGCATCAATCTCTTTATCCTCAAGAATCTTCTTGTAATCTGTATAAATATCCTTTACACCGAAGCTTTCACAGAAAGCCTTTGTTTCGTCATTCATAAAGGGGTCTGCAATTGCCTTTACTGTTGCATTTTTTACATGATAAGAAATTGACTCAAGATGAACCTTACCTATTCTGCCTGCACCTATAATACCGATTGTAAGCATAGTTTATTTCTCCTTATGTTTTATATTGTACCGTCCCATGTGGAAACAGCTTTATTTGTCTTTTCTTCTTCATCGAACCAACGCTGGGTTACGCACTTGCTCTCTGTAAAGAAGCGATATGCATCCTTGCCGAGACAATGAAGATCACCAAAGAAGGAATCCTTATGACCTGCAAATGGGAAGAATCCTATCGGCACGGGAATACCGACATTAACACCGACCATACCGCCGTGTGTATGACGGACAAACTCTCTTGCAAAATAGCCGTTCTGAGTAAAGATAACGGAGCCGTTTGCATAGGGATTGTTGTTCATTATTTCAAGACCTTCCTGGAAAGTCTTGCATCTCTTGATTGAAAGGACGGGGCCGAAAACCTCGTCTCTGCCGATAGTCATTTCTTCTGTTACATTATCGAAGATTGTGGGACCTACAAAGTAACCGTTTTCATATCCTTCAACCTTGCAGTTTCTTCCGTCAAGAACAAGAGTTGCACCCTCTCGCACACCCTTTTCAATATCTGCGATAACTTCATCGTAGTGCTTTTTGTATGTAATGGGGCCGAGCTTTGAGGTCTTGTCAACTGCAGGTCCGACCTTAATCTGTGAAGCCTGCTTTTTAAGCTCTGCTACAAATTCGTCGGCAATTGCTTCTTCAACAACACAGCAAGAAAGAGCCATACATCTCTGACCTGCACAGCCGTATGCAGAATTTATAATACCTGCAACTGTTCTTTCAATGGGGGCATCAGACATAACGAGAGCGTGGTTCTTTGCCTGACAAAGTGCCTGAACACGCTTGCCGTTTGCGGCTGCCTTCTGATATATAAGCTTTCCGACAGGTGTGGAGCCTACAAATGTGATACCCTTTACGTCGGGATGCTCAAGAATTACATCAATTTCCTTTCTTGAACAGGTGACAACATTTACAACACCGTCGGGAATTCCCGCTTCCTTATAAAGCTCTGCAATACGAAGAGCTGTTCTGGGAGTGAGAGATGCAGCTTTAAGAACAATTGTGTTACCTGTAGCAACACACACGGGAACCATCCAACCGAAGGGAATCATTGCAGGGAAATTTACGGGAACGATACCTGCAAAAACACCCATAGATTCACGGTAAAGAACTGTATCAAAGCCCTTGGATGCATCCATAAGGCTTTCACCCATCATAAGTGAGGGCACCTGAATAGCAAGCTCTGTTCCTTCTTTTGCTTTGAGAACATCGCCTTCAGCTTCTGCCCATACCTTGCCGTTTTCTTCTGCTACGAGTCTCGTCAGCTCTTCCATATGCTCCATAATAAGCTCTCTTACCTTGAAGAGAAGCTGTGAACGCTTGATTGCGGGAGTGGCACTCCAGCCCGGATATGCTGCCTTTGCGGCGGCAATAGCAGCATTTACTTCTTCAGCGGTACAGCAAGGAGCATGACCTGTTATCTCACCTGTGGAGGGATTGAAAACATCATAATAAATATCTGTCTTACTCTCAACATACTGACCGTTACAAAAATACTTTAATTTTTCAGCCATTTGTATTCTCCTCTTAATATTAAAGTCCTGCTTTTTCAGCAATATATTTTCTTGCTTTAAGTGCATATTCAAAGGGATTTGCAATTGCGGGATCCTGCTCTGCTTCAACAAGAACATAGCCTTCGTAGCCTGTTTCTTCAAGAACATCGAAAATGGGAGCAAAATCAATTGCACCGTCACCGGGAACTGTAAATGTACCGAGTCTCACACCCTGTAAGAAGCTTAACTTTTCTTCCTTTACTTTTGCAATTACTTCGGGACGAATGTCCTTCAAGTGAACGTGCTTGATTCTCTTTGCATACTTTTTAAGAACAGCCATATAGTCTTCACCGCAGTATGCAAGATGACCTGAATCAAACAGAAGGCTGAAAAGCTCGGGATCGGTGTTTTCCATCATTCTGTCAATTTCAGCGGCAGTCTGAACAACAGTTCCCATATGGTGATGAAACGTAAGAGCAATTCCCATATCCTTTGCAACTTTTCCGAGTTTATTAAGACCTGTTGTGAGCATTTCCCATTCTTCGTCGTTCATAACATATTTGTCATCAAAGATGGAAAGGTCTGTACCCTGAATGGAATGTCCCTGTTCGGAAACACCGACAACCTTTGCACCCATTTCTTTAAGGAAAGTTATATGTTTGATAAATTCCTTTTCTGTTTCCTCATAGGGCTTTGTTGTAAGAAATGTAGAAAACCAAGCGTTACATATCTGCATTCCGCGAAGCTCAAGTGCCTTTTTGAGCTCTGCTGTATCCTTGGGATATTTGTTGCCGACTTCACAGCCCGTAAAGCCTGCAAGTGCCATTTCCGAAACGCACTGCTGGAATGTATTTTCTGCACCGAGGTCGGGCATATCATCATTTGTCCAACCAATGGGAGCAATACCGAGTTTTACTTTGTTCTTATCAAGCATATTAATATCTCCTTGCCTTTTCAAGATTTTCTTTTTTGTTTTTATATGCATTCCTTACGGAATCCTTGCCTGAAACAGATGCCAAGCCCACGTGCCACCATGCATCATAGCCGTCTGTCATGGATTTGGGAAGAACCTTTATATCAATAAGAGTGGAAACAGTCTGCTTTTTACTGTCTTCCAGAGCTTCTGCCAACTGCTCCATTGTGTTTACCTTATATGTCTTCACACCGTAGCCTGCGGCTGACATCGCAAAGTCAATGGGCATCAGATCACCTAAAAGATTACCGTTTTCGTCTCTTTTTCTGAATTCTGTTGCAAGATTTCCGATGCCGTTTGACATCTGAAGATTATTTATACAACCGAAACCTGCATTATCAAAGAGAAGAACATTGATTTTCTTATTTTCCTGAATTGATGTAACGAGCTCTGAGTGAAGCATAAGATAGCTTCCGTCTCCGCAGAAAGCATATACTTCCCTTTCGGGCTCTGCCATTTTTGAACCGAGTGCACCTGCAATTTCATACCCCATACAGGAAAATCCGTATTCCATATTGTAGGTATCTCTGACATCAGAGGTCCACATTCTCTGCATACATCCGGGCAAAGAGCCTGCGGCGGCAACGGCAATTGCATCTTCTGCGATATTATTTCTTATATATGCAAGTGCGGCCGTCTGCGTAACGGCACCCTTATACATATCCACAAATTCGGGAATTGTTCTTTCATCACGGGCTTTTATAAGAGGAACAAAATCATCGTCATAGGCATATGAGGAAAGTATTTCCATTTCCTTTGCCCAGTCTGCCTTTGCATTAATGATTTCATCAGTATATTCTGTCTTATAGCCTTTATCTGAAAGAAGCCTACTGAGCTTTTCTATTGTAAGCTTTGCATCACCGACACACTTTACTGCATCAAGCTTATATGCATCAAATCTGTCAGTATTTATGGTGACAAACTTAACATCGGGATTCTGATAGAGAGATTTTGAGGCAGTTGTAAAATCGGAAAATCTTGTTCCCACACCGATTACCACATCAGCATCCTTTGCAATTCTGTTTGCGGCAAGGTTTCCTGTTACACCCACACCGCCGAGATTGTGAGAATGTGAAGAAAGGATTGCACTCTTACCGTTCTGTGTTTCAGCGAGAGCAATATTGAATTTAGCACAGAATTCTTCAACAGTCTTTCCTGCTTCCGAATATCTTACACCGCCGCCTGCAATAAGAAGAGGCTTTTTAGCTTTCATAATAATTTCAGCAATATCCTGAAGCTCATCCTCTGCGGGATTTATTCTTGTTATCTTATGTACTCTTTTTGCGAAGAAATTATCCGGGAAATCATAGCTTTCTCCCTCGACATCCTGACAAAGAGAAATGCACACGGCACCCGTTGCTGCAGTATCAGTGAGCACTCTCATAGCATTTATCATAGCACTCATAAGATGCTCCGGGCGGGCAACTCTGTCCCAATAACGGCAAACAGGCTTATATGCATCATTTGTTGTTATTGCAAGAGAGTGACTTTGCTCAAACTGCTGAAGAACAGGGTCGGGCTGACGACATGAGAAGGTGTCGGCAGGGAAAAGAAGAAGCGGAATATTATTAACCGTTGCAGTTGCAGCCGCTGTTATCATATTAGCAGCACCGGGGCCGATTGAAGAAGAGCAAGCAATTATCTTTCTTCTGTTATGCTGTTTTGCAAAGGATGCGGCAACGTGTGCCATACCCTGTTCGTTTTTACCCTGATAGACCTTGAGTTCACCGGGAGCTTCATCAAGTGCCTGACCGAGGCCGCAAACGATACCGTGTCCGAAAACGGTGAAAATACCGTCCACAAAGCGGGTTTCTTTTCCGTCAAAGGAAACATACTGATTATTCAGAAATTTTATGAGAGCCTGTGCAGTAGTCATTATAGCCATATTATTTTCTCCTTATTTTAGCAATGAGTGAGCCATTCGTGTTCGACGGGTACAAATCGGGTTGTTTTATACCACGGATCGCCGTCAATGTGTCTTATCATCCAAACATAATACATTTCGTATCCGGGAGCTGCTGCCTGCTGATGATCCTTTCCCGAAGGAATACAGCAAAAAGAACCGTCTTTACTCTTAAAAACATCTTCACCGATATAACAGGCACCAAAGCCCTGAGGCTTGTCAAACTGATAATAATAAACTTCAGGCTGAGGATGGTGATGAGGCGGATAGCTCGACCATTTTCCGGGTTGAGTAAACACCTCGCCGAGAACAAGACTTGAATAAGGTGCATTATCGTAGTCAAACATAGTTGAAACAATTCTGTGACCTGCCCCGCCCCACTGACCGAGGCCGAATTCCTGATAAAGACAGTTTTCGGGAGTGTAAAAACGAGGCTCGAATTCCCTTTCGTTATCTGTCTGCTCTACAATAAATTCACTGTCCTCGAGAGCCTTTATAGTGAATGAGGTGTTTTTTGAAACGTGAAGTGCAAAGGGCTTCTTTTCAAAGGGATTTTTCCTTGCACATTCTTTTCTTTCTTCTCCCCACGAAAAAACTACATTGCCCGACAGAAGAAGAACCGCAGTTTCATTATTTTCTTCACAAAGGGAAAACTCTTCACCCTTGAGAAGTCTTTTGACATATATTGTCATTTTCATATCAGCATTTTTGCCGTTCATTTCACAGAGAAGACGGACATTATTGCTGTCAAATTCCGGATATTCAAACATATTGACTCTCCTTTTATACTCTTGCAACCATTTCGCCGTATTCTGCTTTTTCTGCTGCAATGAATTCTTCAACCTGCTTAACAGTGGGCATATCCTGAGAGCATGCGTGACTTGCTACAAGCATTGCAGCAGAAGCAGAACCGAATTCAAGACAGTCAATAATTTCCTTTCCTTCAAAAAGACTGTAAAGGAAAGCTGAAGTATAACCGTCGCCGCCGCCGAAGGATTTGAGAAGCTTTACCGGGAAAGGTTTGATTGAAAAATCCTGTCCGTCGTTTGTATATGCGGTTGAACCCTGCTTACCGTGAGTGACAATAACTATCTTTGCTCCCTTGCTCTGCCAGTATTCGGCAGTTGTCTTATCAGTTCCGTCAAGACCGAGAAGTCCTTCACACAAATCGTATTCTTCTCTTGAGCCTATAATCATATCGGCATTGGATGCAACTATTGAATAGTACACTGCAATTTCGTCTTTATTCTTCCAGTTATATGCTCTGTAGTCAAGCACAAATATAACGGGGATGTTATTTTTCTTTGCAAGCTGCATAGCCTTCAGCGATGCTTCTCTTGAAGGGCTTTCTGCAAGGGCAACACCTGAAATGAGAACAGCAGCACCCTCTTTTATATATTCCTCATCAATGTCTTCACATTCTAATTTGAGGTCAGCGGCTTCGTTACGGTACATAACGATACTGCTTTCGGTTTCAGACTTGATTTCAGTGAATGTGAGGCCGATTTTTGA
>JAZSJT010000142.1:0-2790 GCA_045534425.1 Acutalibacteraceae bacterium
AATGTTAAAGGGTAAAAAGCTCAAAATGTAAGAGGGGAAAAACATAAAAAGTGCCATAAAAAATGCGAATAACTTTTCCATAAAAATCGTCTCCTTTATTAAATGCAAAATGCAAAAATAAACGTTGTGACGAAGTCACGAACTCATAAATCAAAGCGGAACAAGACACGAAGTGTCTTCCTCAATTCCTAATTCCTTATTCTCATAAGTGTGTTTGCCTGATGAAATATTTAAGTCCGCCTTCAAAGAAATCGGGAGAAGCTTCTTTTACAAGGGCTTCAACAGCCTCTCTGATTTTAGGACTGTAGGGCTTGCCGTCCTCAGAGCCTTTTCTTCTTGAGCCTGCGTGAAAATCAGAAATCATAAGAATTGTGAACTTCCCGTCAGGATTGAATCGCAGCTTCTTATTCTTTATATCGTACATAAAATCACCCAGAAAACATAATTTACAGTTCCGGAAAATTCTGATTTGTCCGTGCAGAATTAAGAATTGCTATAACAGCCACTCCTACATCTGCCATTACTCCGAGCCACATGCTTGTAAGTCCGAAGGATGCTAAAATAAGAACTGAAAATTTAACCGCAAGGGCAAAAACCACATTCTGCTTCACTATTTTCAGTGTTCTTTTTGCTATTTTTATGCCGAGAGCACATTTTTCGGGGCTGTCGTCCATTATAACTATATCTGCAGCTTCAATTGCGGCATCGCTTCCCATACCGCCCATGGCAATTCCCGCATCAGACAAAGCCAGAACGGGGGCGTCGTTTATGCCGTCTCCCGCAAAAATGACACTGCGGTTTTTCCTTTTTGCTTCAAGAAGCTTTTTTACTTCCCGGGCTTTATCCGACGGAAGAAGCCCGGCTTTATACTCTTTTATTCCTAACTTATCCGCGACAAGCTTTGCGGCCTTTTCACTGTCCCCCGTGAGCATAACAATCCGCGAAACGCCCTCATTTTTAAGAAGCGAAACCGTCTTTTCCGCACCCGCCTTCGGTGTGTCGCAAAGGGAAATTTTTCCCATATATTTATTGTCGCAGGCGACATAAACGCAAGTAGAATCTTCTTCATCGGGAATTGCATCAATTTTATTTATAGTAAGAAATCTTTTATTTCCCGCAAGAACTTTTTTGCCGTTTATCACGGCTTCAAGCCCCAGTCCCGAAAATTCCTTAACGCTTTCGGGCACCGTGAGGCTTTCTGCACTGTTTTTTATCCCCCGTGCAAGAGGATGGGAGGAATGATATTCTGCAGAGGCGGCGGCTTCAAGAAGCTCATTTTCCGTAAATCCGTTTTCGGGGAAAATGCCGTTTACAGTAAATTCGCCCGTTGTTAGTGTACCTGTTTTATCAAAAACAAGCACATCCGCTTTTCCGAGTGTTTCTAAAAATGCAGCACCCTTTACTAAAATTCCGTGCTTCGAAGCACAGCCTATTCCGCCGAAAAATGAAAGAGGTACGGAAATCACCAATGCACACGGACAGGACACCACAAGAAAAATAAGAGCTCTGTAAACCCAGTCCTTCCACTCCCCTGTTATAAGTGACGGAATAAGAGCAATGAGAAACGCAAGAATTACCACACAGGGTGTATATATCCGTGAAAACCGTGTTAAAAACCTTTCGCTTTTAGCTTTATTGAGTGTGGAATTCTCCACAAGCTCAAGAATTTTTGCGGCAGTGGATTCACTCTGTTCTTTTTCGGCTCGGAGTTTAAGAATCCCTGTGAGGTTTATACTTCCCGCTTTTACGGAAATGCCCTCATATACGTCCACGGGGGCACTTTCCCCCGTCAGAGCCTTCATATCAAGAGCACTGTCTCCCTCAATTATGACGGAATCCACGGGAATTTTTTCACCTGCACGTACAAGAAGTATTTCACCCGCCGAAATTTCTTCGGGAAAAACCGTTTCTTCCTTGCCATCACGGATTACCGTTGCTTCTTCGGGGAAAAGCTCCATAAGCTCACTTATGGATTTACGACTTTTTCCTACAGCAATATTCTGAAAAAGCTCTCCCGCCTGATAGAAAAGCATAACAAAAACACTTTCGGGATATTCCCCCACGGCAATAGCCCCCACAGTGGCAACGGTCATTAAAAACTCTTCATCAAAAACCTTGCCGCGAAGGATGTTTTTAATACATCCCGCAAGCACATCATAGCCCGAAACAAAATAGGGCACAAGATATAAAAGAATAACAATAAGGGGGGCGGGGGAAAAAGCCCTTTCAACAATAAAAACACCGATAAACAGAAGAAGCCCCGCAATAATTCTTACAAGCCGTTTCTTTTGTTTTTTTGTCATAGCTCACCACTCATATAATTACGGTGCAATCGGGCACCGCTTTTTTTGCGGCTTTGGGAATTGCCTTTATAATATCGGCAAATTTTTCTTCGTCGGCTTCAATTATCATTTTCTGTGCAATGAAGCTGACGGAGGCTCTTTCCACACCCTCAATTTCACCTATAGCCTTTTCAAGCTTTGCCGCACAGTTTGCACAGTCAAGGTCTTCTATCTTAAATGTCTTTTTCATAGCAACTCTCCTTTATTCACTGATATGGTCCACACCCTGAGAAAGTATTTTACTGATATGAGTATCCGAAAGAGAGTAGTAACAGCTTTTTCCCTCTTTTCTGAATTTCACAAGACGGGCATTTTTAAGAATTTTCAGCTGATGGGACACCGCAGACACGGTTGCCCCTGATTTTTCGGCAATTTCACAGACGGAAAGCTCTTTATCATACAAAAGATAAAGAATTTTCAGTCGCGACACCTCACCGAAAACCTTAAA
>JAZSJT010000024.1:0-17506 GCA_045534425.1 Acutalibacteraceae bacterium
TGGTAAAAAGGCTCTGAATTGATATTTACTGCAGCTCCCGTAGGCACATATAAAACAGCCTTTATATCTTGCGGGAGAGTAAGGTCGATAATATAATCCCGATCAGCCTTTTCAAACGACAGAGTAATTAACCCTTTTATGCTCGGAACGGTACAGCCCAGATGATCGGACAGAGTCTACTGGGGCCCCATTTTAACCTTTTCATAGCCTGCTTCAAAGGGAGTAATACCCGCAAAATGCTTACTCATCTTAACAAGAGGCCCACCGCTCCAAGCGTGATTCATAGTACCTTGCCAGGAGTTCCAGAATTCCCAGAGCGTAGAGTAATCCTCATTAACCATATCCTCATATCTGTCCTTGATTCTGTCTCTTGCAGCTTCATATTTCCCCATTTTGCAAAGAGCTTCAAGCACATAGTATTCCATATACGGGCTTGAATTTTTAGTGACCCTGAGTACATTTGTAATAGTGTCATACTGCTCTTTTTCTGCAAGACCGGACAAAACTGCAAGGGCATTGGCTCTGTCATCGCATTTTTTCACATCTTCGCTTTTGAAGCCTTCTTCTGTCCAAAGAGTTTTATAGCCCTTCCCGATAGTCTCTTTTCTTTCGGTAATAAATGTGATATCCTCGTCTTTTCCTAAAAGCTCCGCCATTTTCTCTGCACAGGAAAGAGCATAGTAAACCCAAGCATTTTCTATAGCTGTCATATCTGCCTTTTTGCCCCAGTCAGGCCAATCCCACGAGCCGCTGCGATGAACAACAAGATTATTTTCACCGATTTCCCAAAGCTTTAGGTAATCAAGAGAAGCGTCATAAACCTTTTCGATAAAAGCCCTGTCGCCGGTATATTCATAGTATGTAAGGAAGCCTACAATACCTGCAAGTTGCTGAACGGGAAGCTCAAAATAATCACCGCTTATAGGTACAACAGTCTGAAGCACTTTTGTGTCGTCAATATGAGAGAGCATTGCCTCAGTACCCTTTTGATACAGCAGATAGGAATTACTGTCCATAGAGTACATTGTCATAATCATTTCACTTGTAACATCGCCCCACCATTGGGCTCTTTCTCTGTCGGGACAATCCATAAAATTGTCACGCATGGTAACATAGAGCGTGCGCAGAGATTTTTGCCACAGAGAATTCAGGAATTCATCATCGCTCTTGAAGTCACCGCTGAATTCGGTATCATATCCCGTTTCACGGTACTTGAGAGCGAGAACCGTAACACCCTTCGGTATTTTATAGGTAATATGCTCTCCGTTAAACCAGCCTAAAGCCTCAAACTCCTGTTCACCCTCTTTAGTTATATAGGTCGCAGAAACTGCACCGATTAAGGTGTTTTCTGTTGTTATACGAATTTTCTTTCCTTCAGGTGCTATGACTTTAAGATAGGGAGTAAGCTGTGCGTTATAGGGAATATCAACGGTGATTTTTTCACCGAAAAGCTTACTTACGGTATAGTCTTCAAAATCCTTTGAATTCTCATAGTCTTTAAGGCCGTAATCCTTTAAAAACGGGATTCCTCTCGGATAAAGCTTACCGTAAGCCCCCTCACCGCCGAGGGCATATTCGGTTGCATTTTCCCAAGCCGAAGAATCAAAATCTGCACTTGTCCAGGTGCCGAAATCCTTTCTTGCATCGAAATAAATACTGTATTCGGGAAGTCTGTAATTAGGCGGATAAAGAGGACTGTCAACGAAAGCACTGTTTCTTTTTACCTTCCAGCTTTTGTCGGAAATTATGGTAATATCCTCGTTTACTGCTTCAAAAATGAAGCCGCCCTGACCGCTGCCGTTATAGGAATAGCTTGTTTCATCATCCCAATACCACACCAGAGCACAAATAGAATTTTCACCCTCTTTGAGGAAAGGCACAATATCTATACTGTCATAATATCCGCTGTTTTCATCGTGGCCCCGTTTCACGCTTCCCTCAAAAACAACGGTTTCTCCGTTTATGTAAAGCCAATATTTCGAGTCGGCTGAAATATGTGCAATAAGCTCATCGGGAACATTTTCAATAATTACATTTTTACTGAAGCACATCCAGACATTTTTCTCCGTAAGGTTATCCTTGTCCCATATCCATTTTGCCGTCCAATCGGTTTTTTCTTCGGTAGAAATCACAGGGTATTCCGGAATACTGTCGGGAATATTATAATCATTTGAAAAAGGCACCATTTCCGCTTCCCCCCACGAAAAAAATGAAGAAATAAAAGCTGCCGCTATTGCAAGATAAGATAAAATTAACTGTAAAATATTCATAGAAAGCTCCTTGATATTATTTATGGTGATAAAGTTATACTTTTCGAAATATAATCAAACTTATTCTATATTAACCTCGTTTGTCCGCACAAGAAATTTTGAATTATCAAAACAATCTACCTACAAAAAACAACAAAAATAACACAAGTATTCCTGTTACAAACGCAATTATCGGTCCTTTTACCGCTTCTTTTTTATCTTTATCAAAAAGAGCAATTATAAGTGTTGCGACAGAGGATATTACGGTAATAAACCCGCCAATAGCCAGTGCCCCGTAAAGAATATATAACATTCCTATCATCCTTTCACTAAATAACTATCGATATTCCACTATCAGAGCATACTTTCTTGCTGCTTTTATATGCAACAATCTGTCAAATGTTTGGCTGAAGCTCCCTTATCAGGTTATAAAGCTCTTCATGATTCATACAGCTACCACTTCTTTGTCGAATTATTATTTATTTAACAGATTATAACACACTTAACCATAAAATGCCACCCTTTTGAATGGCATCAGTTTTTAATCATTAGTAATAGCAATTTTGATTACACCGTCAAGCTTATTCTCGAAAATATCATAAGCCTTTCTATATCCCGAAGCTTGAAGGTGCGGGTTATGAGAGGTTCGGTGTTGAGTTTACCCTCTGCCATGAATTTAAAGGTTTCTTCGCAGTCACAGCCGTCCGCTCCGGCTGTTTGAAGGTCAGGTTTTTGCCGTACATATCGGAAAGAAGTAAGAACTGAGGCTTGCAGGCTTCCATAATATAATTGACATATATAAAAGTACGGGATATAATTGTTTTGAGCATATCGGGGAATATGCTATATGAAAGCTTACATATCGGAGGAATTGTTTATGGATTTTATGTCGTTTTTTAATTCTATTAATCCCCGTTTTATTATGCCGTTTTTTACGATGCTGAGTGTGGTTCTGACTTCAATTTTTTCAACATTTGTACCTCCTGAACCTCAGGGACATATTTTCACTCCTCCCGAGGCAACGGAAGCCGTGACAGAGGTTTTTGAAATAACCGATGAATACGTTATCGTTGTTTCCGATACGGCAAGCCAGGCGGAAATTACTGCCGCATATCTTTTAAGAGATACATTCAAAGAGATAAACGGAACTGATATCACTGTCATTACAGATAAAGAAGCTATAACCGAAAAAGAAATTTCTGTGGGTAAAAACGACAGAGAATACGATGATACGGTTGATTATGCCGCTCTCGGTGATGAGGGTGTGTGCATAAAAACAGCAGGTGAAGACATTGTCATTACGGGCGGAGAAAAACGAGGCACACTCTATTCAGCCTATACCTTCCTTGAAGAATACTTCGGTTACCGCAGATTCACACCTG
The DNA here is from genome assembly GCA_045534425.1 of Acutalibacteraceae bacterium. Taxonomy (GTDB): domain Bacteria; phylum Bacillota; class Clostridia; order Oscillospirales; family Acutalibacteraceae; genus RUG806. The sequence goes on from JAZSJT010000024.1 coordinate 3,632, forward strand.
AATTAACCGTTATTCCCGAAGCTGAAAAGCTCCTTGTTCCCGTAAATATTGATTATACCTACGTTCCTCCCTTTATGTTCAGACAGACCGATTGGTACGGAACAACAAGTAAAGAATACAAGGTAGCAAACAGACTGAATGACGGCACTATGGCTGAAGAATTCGGCGGCGGTGTTGAATATGCAGGTCCCTCCTGCCATACATTTTCAAGCCTTGTTCCCACTTCCCTTCTCACAACCGAGCCCGAGCTCTTTGCATTGGGAGTTGAGTCAGGCACAAGAACAGCAGATCAGCTTTGTCTTACAAATCCGAAAACTCTTGAAATTGCAAAAGCTACGGTTCGTGAGTGGTTGGCATCCAACCCCGACGCAGCCTTTGTTTCCGTAACACAGAACGATAATTCAAATTACTGTGTATGCGATGAGTGTGCAAGAATTGATGCCGAGGAAGGCAGTCACGCCGGTACGATGATTCGTTTTGTCAATGCAATCGCAGATGACATCAGAGAGGATTACCCCGACGTGCTTGTCGATACCTTTGCATATATGGACGGCTACACAAGACAGGCTCCGTCTGTTACCGTCCCGAGAGATAACGTCGTTATCCGTCTTTGCTCCATTGAGTGTAAGTTTTCTGCACCTATGGACAGCGGATATTCCGAAGACAACGAAAGATTTATTCAGGATTTGAAGGATTGGTCTGCAATCAGCGACCACCTTTTCGTATGGGACTACACAACCGATTACAGCAGCTTCCTGCTTCCCTTCGGCAACTTCGGTTCAATTCAACGCAATCTTCAGATTTTTGCCGAACATGATGTTATCGGCATTTTTGAAGAAGGAGTCAGCGGCAGGACTGCCGACGGCGAATTTGCCGCTCTTCGTTGTTATATGCTTTCCCGTCTTATGTGGGATCCTTATCAGGATGCAGATAAGCTGATGTACGATTTCTGTAAAGCCTATTACGGTGCAGGCTATCAGCACATAATAGATTTCATCAACGGAATTGACGAAAACAACGGCTTCGGCTTCAATATAATTCAATACTGGCTCATATTCCCCGAGCATGTCTATATGGAATACGGTCTGGGCTGCTTCGATAAATACTATGCAACAACCGTTCTTGACATTGGTAATAAAACGTTGAGAGAATATGATGAGCTATGGGAAAATGCCATAGCTGAAGCAGAAACCGAGTGGCAGAAGGAAAATGTAAAACGCTCGCAGATCTGCTGGAGATATTGGAAGGCAAATATGAAGCGTGGTGAATTTTCCGCCCTCAATGAGCTAAAACGAATTAACGAAAATAAAAAGCTCTATAACGATATGGTGCATTTTGAAATTTCAACGCTTATGATAAGCAATCCCCGCCATACGGGCAAGCTCGACGAAAACCCCGATTTCTACTCCGTTCCTGCTGAATGGGTTAAGAAAAAATAAACGGGTATTTAACGGTCAGATAAACAACAGAAAAGGCAGCACACGCGTGCTGCCTGACTTTTATTTTTCAATGTCATACGGCCAGTCGATGATTCCGCCGAATTCCTTTACATTGGTGTAGCCGAGGTTTACGAGGGCATCGGCGGCAATTTTACTTCTTCTGCCGCTTCGGCAATAGACTAAAATCAAGGTATCTTTATCGGAAATTTCCGTTTCGGCTCGCTCTGTAATTTCATACTCGGGAATGAGAATTGCCCCCTCAATGTGCCCTTCTTCAAACTCAGACTTCGTTCTCGCATCAACAATAACATATCCCGTTTCAGTGTCCATTATCTTCTTTGCCTCTTCGGGTGTAATCTGTTCGTAGGTTTTATTTGCAGTTGTTGTATCCTCCGACACATTTTCATCATTACAACAACTCAACCCGAAAAGAGAAAGAATAATCGCAAGCATCAATATCAGTCCTTTAAATTTCATAATATCGTCCCTAAAAACACTAATAATATTTATACTATCATTTTACTCTAAACAAAAAACGAGATCAATAAAAAATAACTAAATTTTCATATTATTAATTAAATATCATCAACTAAAGTGTTAACCGCATCATAGTCTTCAGCTGTGATGCGGTTTTTGTATATTGCAGCATTAAAAAACAAGCATTTTTGTCGAAAAATGCAGCGTTTTTGCAAATATCATTGAACATAAAACCAGCTTGCGATATTTTTAATATGAGTAAATATAATTTGAGCAACCATTAATGTATTAAAAAAAATAAATCTTATTTATATTTTACTGTTATCAGCAAAGGTATTTTTATACAACTATTAGAAAAAGGATGATTTTTATGGTTAAAGCCAATGTGATTTTTACAATTGAGGATTTAAACACCCTGCAAACGAATGACCGCAAAAAGTTTCTTAAAACTGTTATTGCAGCAGCTTTTATCACAAACAGAAAAAATGTTACCCCCAGACAGTTTGATAATTATTTCATTGACAACGGAGTATTATTGCTTGATAACTGCAGAATAGAGTTTTCTGATACTACTAAGGCACCGATAAATCTTTGTGTTGATAAAAATACAGAAAAAACAACATATGATAGATTAAAACAGTTTTTAACAAATGATTTAGCAAACGAAAAAGACTTTGATATTGTTCTTCAGTGCAGAGCAAAAAATAAAACTTCAGTATTAACTGCAGACAATATCCGAAATATTTATGAAACCATTACTGAAAATCCAATTAACTACCTTTATTACCAAGAAATTTGCCATTACGTAAGAAGAAAAATAAAAAAACAAGAAGATATTAATAAACTGGTATCTAAAAAATGCATTATAGATATAAAAATTGATAATATCACAAATGAACTTGACCTGATCGGCTGTATTTTGTTTCTTGAAAAATCCAAAAAAAATAATATGAATGTGGTAGTTTTCAATATTATAACTTCTACAACAGACGACAGCATGAGAGTAAGAACTTTTCTGAATCTTTTGTGTAAAAACTATCACATTTTACTTAACGGAAAACAAATTATCAGCTCTGAATTGCCATATAAGAATCTTTCTCCATGTTATTTTTTTGTTCAGGAAGAAACAACAGCTTCAAATGTGTTTCATTACAAAGCATTTTCAAAACCAATCAACAGTAACATAATTTCGGAAGATATTTTTGACGACTTCATAAGATTTGAGGCAGAACGGATATGGAACTCACACCTTTGTGGGAAATTACCTGAAGCACTACACGAAAATGAATTTATTCAAAAGAAGATAATGTCATTCAACTTCAACAATTTTGAAAAAACGATTGCATCGCAGATTTGGCGAAATTTTCAGAATTGCATTGAATGCAGAGAAAACGAACTGAAAACAAATTTAAATACCCTATTTACATCTGTAAAAAGTGCAGAGAACAAAAATGATGAATTGTTAAAGGAGCGAACAATTTTAGAAATCGCCGGCACCTTAAAAGAAGATAAAATTATTGCAAATATCATTAATGTTGTCATTGAGTTTGCACAAAAATCTTCGCCAAGCTTTTCTTCTGTTCTGTTGTTTCAGTTTCTGTCTGTTTTTTTAACTGAAGATATGTCTTTAGGTATTGATTTGAATGATGACAAGAACGGTGATGAAGTTAAAAGTATATTACGACGCATTTATTTGAATATTTGTTCCTTTTCAGAAGGCATATTTCAGCTCATAGAAAATACATGCATTCATTCAAGTACTCACTGCGGCTTTTTGTCTACAAAACTTTATCCTACATCATTGCTTGAATCAAAATCCATGCCCAAATTGATAAAAAGTGCACAAAATGTAGATAAGCTTAACTCAAAATACAAAACCTGCCCTGAAAATACAGACGATCCTTTTGGGGCTAGATATCACATGGAAATAAGAATTAATGATATTTCTGACAGCGGAATAGTTGACACATACTTCGAAAAGCATAAAGGTGCTTTTATTACAAAAAGCAATCTTACATTAAAGGACTTTTTTGAAGATACAAACAGCATTATAAAGGCCATCAATCCAAACAACCAGGAAAGAAAAGACATTGTTATTAACCATTACGGACTGAGACTGTTAAACCGAATTATTAAAGTAAACAACGGAGATTTTACGGTCACAAGTATTGGTGCGGACACGGAAGATATATACTCTCTCAACAAATCAAAGATTGAAAAACAAACCTATGGTACCGAATACTCCATACTTTTACCTCTTTCTCTTCATTCATATGAAAATTTTTCCGATTCGATAAGAAACTCTTTTGAAAAAAATCAGCTTTTCAGTATGCAAGCAAAAATCAATTCTTTGATTAATGTTTGTCCGGACAAAATTGACAGCAGCAAAGAAAAAATGGATAACATATCAGATATCTGTACAAGCATAACAAAAAGCCTTGGAAATATGATATTAAACAATTCTGACAGTGATTTAGGTGAACATATAGTTTGCATAGATTTAGAAAAATATAATGTATCAGAAATTGAACTGGCTGCAAAAGCACTCATTCAGGTTATTGCCGAAATATATTTTAATAACAAAAATTCTGAAAAAACGCATATTGCAAACTTTGCACTGCTTTTCGGAGATAATTGTGAATTAAAGATTTATGAATTCGTGAGAGTGTTCTCCATTTTTTATACTAAATCAAATATGTTTGATAGCAATACAGCAAAAGCAAAGAACAAAAATGACGGAATAAATGAATGGATGCACGGTGTACAAATAGCATTATGCAGCAGCGATAACTATATTAACAACAAAAAATTCAATGCTGTTAATTTTGTTATCGCAGGTTCAAATATAGAATCAGCACGCCTGACAGCACTGTCATATGCATATTACAATTCTAGTATATCCTTAAAGTATATTTCAGCCGTTCGTTATTTTACACGAATTCAAGGAAATACAAAAGCCACCAATAACGGCAAAAAATCCGAGATTCCGTCATTAGTGCCTTTTGATCTGTTTCTGAGCAATTCTGAACCGAATAAAAAAGATATAAGCATCAACACAAATAATTCATGGTTTATTGAACAAATCAAAAGTGTTATAAACACTCCCATTCAGAATACTCAATACGGATGCAAAAACGAAAAAATACATATTAAAATCGGTTCCAAAATACATATTGGAGATTTTTATGAAGCAGAGCTATTGTTTCATAATATAGCAAACATTGAAAAATTTGCATTTCTGCTTGCTTCAAAGATAATACAACAAAACAGCGATAAAAAAAGAAATATTTTATTAATCGGATATGAAAGCTATTCTGAGTCTTTGATTTTAAAAATCAAGGACAGCTTAGCTATGCATCCGAATATAGGCAAAGTATCATATTCAATTTATTATAAAGAATGTACAGAAAACGGCTATAATGAAGCTTTAACAAATCTCGAAAATATCGAAAATATATTAACAAAAGATCCGGAAATTGTTTCTGTTATGCCGATAGGCACAACACTTTCTACTGTACATAAAATCAAAAATGTACTAACAAGAAAATTCAGTAATGACATTGCAAATAAAATCAATTTAAAATGGCAGCAAAGCAAGCATTTTGTAATAGTGGCAATCAGAGATTCAACAAAAAAGGACAATGAAAATATTTCTTTACAAGAAAGCAAATATTGGCAGAAAATTGAAAATAATATTATTTTTTTAAAAGATGAAAACCTTAGCAATAATAAAACAGGAATTCAAGTACAATATTTAATTGAAGTTTTTACGGTTTGGCAAGATGCCTCAAAATGCGAGTATTGCCGCCTTGATAAGGAGAATGAATATGCTCCTATAGATTATATTGATGCTCCTATCCTTGTTGATGTTGATAAAACATCAACAATTCCATGTTCAATTTTCAGATTAAAGAAAAACAATAAAAGCGGCTATAATTCTTTGTGTTCTGAAAACTCCGATTCAATGCTGACGGATGTACAGAATGCAGCACGGTTTGAACAATTGAAGGATTGTATAATATATTCTCACATATACATCAATCATAATCATTTCCAATACTATTTTGACACTCAAAAGTATTACATGAAGATTAAAAACAACAAGGATAAAAACATTGAAGCAAAAAACTGGTTAAAACAGATAGAGAAAAAACTGCGTTCGAAAACAGACAATGCCTTCAATATAATCGTTTCTCCGCTTAAACAAACAAATTCTGAATTTTTGAATGATGTTGAAAAGTATGTATTTAACCACAATATCAGGTTTTTGCATTTTACTCTTGAGGATTCCTTCCGTGAAGAAATCCGAGCTAAATTCAGTTATATAGCAGAAGAATACAAAAGAATAAAAAAAATAAACAGAAATAACAAAATTAACATCTTTTTTGTTGATGACGTGATTACAACCGGAAAAACTTTTCAGCGTGCCCGCAACTATATCAGAATGCTATTGAATGAGTCGGAAGTTTTTGATAATACGCAAAATGTTTTTGATGGAGTAATTATACTTCTTAACAGAAATTCGTATGACTCAATATGTAATTATGTATCAAATCCTAACGAAGACCTTTTTGCTTATGTTCATGTTGCCATTTCAGCAATTAAAGCAAGCAGCGGTTCATGTCCGTTGTGCAGAGCAACAGAACAATTCCAATTGCTAAAAAAACGCTCCGCCGAAAATGATATGAGAATGGAATTTGCTCGTCTTGTAAACAAACAAAAAAAGCGAACTGTTGAAGAATACAAAAAATGGCTTGATAATGAAATTGAATACAGACATGGATATTTTTCATGGCTTAAACAGTGGATATATGTCTATAGTAATGATGTCGATAAAGATGATATATGCAAGGTTAAAGATTTTATAAAAAAAATGCATGAGTTATTATTTAATGCATCTGATGACTATGCTCAAACAATTGATTTCTGGAATTCGCTGAGCTTAGCAAAACTCAAATATATTTTTGCACCTAACAAAGTTTCAGATATAAACGAGGACATTCTGATATTTGGCAAAAAATATGATAAACAGATAAAGTTCTTAAAAACAACATATAAGAATGATAACACACTTTCTTTGATTGATAGTTGCAAGCTCCTGATAAAAAAATATGCTATTCCTCAAAGAGATTATTTCAGAGCTCTTTGCAGTCACAAAATTACTCTTACAACAGAAAATATTTTTAAAAAGCTGAATTCTGACAGCGTTCGCGAAGACATAAATAACCAAACAGTCAATGCACTTTTGGAGTTGTTCAACAGTGATTGCGGCTGTCATAAAGATATCAGCAAATTTAATACTTGCAACGATATTTTAACCGAACACACAGATAATGATATTATAACAAGTGCAAAAAAAATCGACTTGCTGATATCATACATAAAAATATCATCCCGTCCTTTTCCTGCACGGTATCATAACATTGAACAGGCTATATACAGAATAATCACAGCTTTTTGTGTCACCATGCTTGAAGAATCCTCAAAAATCGGAAATATTATTGAACAAATCGCAAAAAAAGTTGTTCCGTCGGAAGATGCAGAATCTGAGAAATACAGGATAATGTTCATAAATATTGCCAAAATATTCATAGATTTCAAGAATATCGGTATAAATGCAAACATTTCACCCGTACATCAGCTGGAATTATTCAGAGTTATGATGAACAGACTCGGAATAATGCAGTCAAACTTTGTAACAAACCAGCTCGTACTTCATAAAATTTTTGACGATAATTATGGTGTTCTTAATGAAACACGAAATATACATGATGAGCTTATTAAGAAAAATGCCGATTATTTTATGTATTGTGAATTCCCTGAAGATGAATGGCTTATTTTTGCATACAGGCGTATGATAATGAGACTGTCAATGCTTTCCGATAATGACAGCATAAACATTGCACTTGACAGATGCTTATTAAATAAAATGTCCGCAGAGGAGAGAAAGAATGCCGAATAAAAGAATAGAAAAAATTAACGACAGTATTTTTATGTCCAATATAGGTGTTTTATATGACGGTATTATGAAACTGGCTGAAATAATAGATAATAAAACAACAAATATTGATAAAACAAAAAAAAAGGAACAGGCAAAAGCATCACTGAAAGAAACTATCAAAGCTGCCTACGGAAATGAAAATGAAATACCCCGGCAAAATGTTCTATATTCATATATCAGTTTTATAAAAGGATATGTGACAAATGAAGAGGATGCAATAAAATATACTCAAAACATGTACGATTTATACGATTCGGCCAAAAGCCTGTTTAATACCAATCTGCAGCAAATGAGAGAAAATCTCCAGTCCGTTGCTAATAGTGCCGGAACCCTGCTGGATGCTAAAGAATGCTATATCGTATATTTCGATGAACATACTCAATCGGCAACGGAAATTGCATGGGACTGTCAAAACGGTAAATATGAAGACGGCGGTAATTACAGTGACTATATCGGAAGTATTCTGCAAGGAATACACCGCATTGAATCTAAAAAAAATACAGCCGAAAATGATTGTTTTACGATAAAAGAATTAGGCTGGTCAAAAAATATAACAATAAAAGAACATGCAAGCAATGTCAGAGTGTTATCAGTTGCAGAAATTGATGCAGCATCATCCGAAAATGCCGCGAATGAAATTGAAGAAGATTTTTTAATATCACTTAAGCTTCCTATTGAATTTAATCAGAAAATTCAGGACGGCCTTTCTGTTTATTTTATTTTTCAAATAGAAAATGATATAAATTTTCTGAATGAAAACAAAAAATACTGCTACGAAGGCTGGAGATTCAGAGTTCGCAGCTTTAATACATTTTTTAACACGCTTGTAAACGGTTTATCAAAAAACATAGCCTATATATTGAGTGAAAAATTCTTTTATCCCCGATTAAAAAATCCGGACAATAACCTAATTAACATACTTCATATATCAGATATTCATTATCAGACAGAAAGCATCGAGTTTTTAATTACAAATTCTGAAAACAAAGAAATTGATTTACTTGTTGTAACAGGTGACTTGGTTCAGGCAACCGGAAATGCAGACACTATCGCAAAAAGATATGAAATGTGTAAAAAAGCGTTAATAAAACTTGCTAAACGTCTTTTCAAATATGAATGGCGAGATCGTGTTCTTATAGTTCCCGGCAACCATGACTATGCATCTATGAATGAAGTTATTGCAGACAATTCAGGAAGAGCATTTTCAGGTGCAAAGGCACCCGGTCTGACTGATATTGTTAATCCTCGGGTTAAATTTGCTTACTATTTAGGCTTTGTTTCCAGTTTCAGACGCGATTTTCCAAATTCTGATAAATATATTGATTATGACATAAATTATATAGATAACAGATTTGATGATTGGGGAATAACCTTTTTGCTGCTGAATTCATCTTCAGGTGTATCTGCTCACCGTCAGAATAAGGTAGCATTAAGCAAAAGCAAAATTGAACTTTTAGTAAACAAAATGGAAGAGGATAAATTCAATATTTGCCTTCTCCATCACACACCTCTTTTCAATATAATTTATATTAAGGACAGAAGCTCAGTTTTTGCACCAATACAGGATGCATATCTTTCATTGTTTTATGATAAAAAATCTTTTCATTTGGAAGAAAAACAGATAAAAGATAATATTATTAAAATATATGATATATTAAATATTTCAGAAAAAGGGAAAATCCATGAAAATGATACTTGGGAATTTATCCACGAACAAATTCTTAGCTATAAAATAAAAGACACTATACCTGACAAACTGATTTCGTATGTAGCAAAAGAAAGAATTATCTGGAAGCTCTTTGAATCATTATGTATAAAGCTATATGACATTATTGACAATCCGGAAAAACAAAGCTCCTGCAAAAAAGTAATACTAGACTTAATTAATCTTTTTGAAAACGAGAAAAATGCATTAGAAGGAAGGAATCTCTTAGAAAAAATATATGAAAGACACAGTGAAATTATAGGAAGAATAGCACAGGAAAAAACTGTAGCTGACGATGATACTGACAGATATTCCAATTTAATAAAAAATCTGATAAATGAATACAATATCAATCTTTTTATGGGAGGACACCAACATGTTCCGTCCTTTTGCGTGTCAGAAAACCATAAAAATGAGGCAATAAAATATAATTTCGATAATGAACTGTTCGAAAATAAGAAAATTTATATTTCAGAAGCAGGACAATATATAAATGAAAAATCAGATGATAACTTTTATAATTACAATTTAATCACAATCAACAAAGAAAACTTTTCTTGTACCTGCGATATCTTAACTGAAAATAAAAGAAAATAATAATCACCTTTTTATGTCAATCCGCAGCATAATGACAAAAGAATATAAAGCGGAGTCAGTATTTTCCTGCTTCCGTTTATATCTGCTGTCATATGTAGCGGATTTTTTTAATCAGGCTTAAAAATACCTGCCGGTCAGAGAGGATTTTCTCTTATGCATATTAATACAAAAAGTCCGTCCGAAAGTGCTCCGCCTTTGCGATGATATATGCGGAGGCAACGCTGCGGTGAGCTTCCGGATAAGGAACTATTTCGAGGGAAGGGGTAAAATGAATATATTTTATATCTGTTCTTATACAGATATTTGTGTAACGCCGTATGTATTGTTGCAATTACTTAGTGTTTTATGATATTATAATAAAAAATATTATAATGAATGTCACCGAGAAAGGATAATGAGTTTTGGAGAAGATTAGTCTTATATCACAAAGTGAAGTTCAAAAAGAGCATATTGAACAAGCGTTAAGCTTGGATAAGCTTGCATATGATGATACTTATCACTTGAGCTTAGCTACTTGCCTTTCTTACTTTGATAAAAACAATCAAATTTATATAATGGCTTTGGATAAAAACAAAAACAATGTTTTAGGATATATAAACTTTAGTCCTGTAACAGAAGAAATGTATCAAACAATTAAAAGCGGCAACGTGATTGATACAGCGATAAAAGAATCAGATATTGTCAGATATGTTAATGGTGTTGATTGTTGGGGGTATATGTCTTCTATTGTAGTACACCCTGACCATCGAAATAGAGGCATCGCAAAGCAAATGTTAAGACTATTGCAAAAACAAATCTGTGCTCTTGCATTAAACAATAATATATTTTTTAAGTCCATTATTGCAGATGCAGTTAGTAATTTGGGCGAGTATATATTAACTGAAATAGGATACAAGAAGGTAAAAACATCAAATCATGATACAAAAATTATGGAATTGAATTTATTTGATGAAAACACAATAAAAACGGAATACAATAAGAAAATGATTGATTTGTATAGAGAGAGGAGCAAGTAAATGCTTTTTAAATATGATTTGTTTATTTCGTATGCTACTGAAAATAAAAACATTGCGGATCATATTGTAGAAAAAATTGAAAAAAGAGGCTATAAGTGTTTTATTGCACCTCGAGACATCAGAACGGGTTCTGAATATGCTACGGAGATAATTTCCGGTATAAGCAATTCGACAGCCGTGCTACTCATTTTTTCAAGTAAGTCTGATAAATCTCATTATGTGTTAAGGGAAATTAATTCTGCGGTTTCCAGAAACAAACCGATTATCCCCCTGAGAATAGAAGATTTTTTGCCTTCAGAAGCTATGGAATTCTATTTAGGACCAACGCATTGGTTAGATGCTTTTCCTGAAGTGTTAGATGTGCATTTGGACAAGGTTGTTAATATTTTCTCGGGGATGAACAGCACTGTTCAGGAAGCAAAAGAAAATACAGTCAAGGTTATTGGTCCGGAAATAATGAAAATTGATGAAATCAGTAAAATCGGCTTAAACTATACTGATTTAACATTAAAAGAAATAGAGATTGATTATTTATGTATTCCTTCAGACAGATATGAAATGAATGACGAAATAGAAGGTACTTTTGATGATTGGAAAAATTCCGTGCAAGAATACGAAGTAGATACTTCTGTTGTTTTAGCCAAAAACGATGATGTTATTGGATATTGCGATATGTATCCTGTAACTACTGAAGCATACGAAGAACTTGTATCCGGTAAAGTAATTATAAGAGATTCGATGATAGATTTATTCTGTATGGGTGGAACATTTGATGTATATATTTCTATGATAGGGATTATTCCGCAGGAAGCTACACAAAGTAATTATCTTAAATTTTTTGATTGGATATTCGAGCATTTGCACGAGTGGAAGCAATCAGATATAAACGCAAACAGAATAGGAATATCCGTATATTCTGATATGTTGGAAAAATTTGTGAAGATGTTTGGCTTCGAATATAAGTGTCTCAATCCTGCAAAAGGCAAGGTTTATGAAACATCCGCAGAAAACTTAAAACTCAACGCACAAGTTCAAAAGCGATATCCCATGTTTGTAAATGAAGGTGAGTAATATGTCGACATAAACAATTTTCTTATCTCATTCAAGCAAAGATATTGACAAGGTAAGAAAGATAAGAGATATCTTGGAATCGTTGGAGTATAAACCTCTTTTATTTCATATGAAATGTTTAGATGATGACAACGAAACTCTCGAAGATTTTATAAAAAGAGAAATAGATGCCCGAAATATATTTGTATATTGTGAAAGCAAAAACTCAGAAGCTTCTATTTGGGTACAAAAAGAGTTAGCCTATATAAAAGAGTCCTCAAATAAACGCCTGTATGAAATTGATATTAAAAAGCCTTTAAGTAAAACATTTGTCGATTTCTTGCACACATTAGCAAACATAATAAAGAAAAACAAAGTGTTTATCTCCTGTTCTCATGCAGATAGAATAATAAGTGATATTGTAACATCATTACTTGAAAAGAGTGGATATGAGGTTATAAGGTATAATACTTATAAACATGAAGAATATGAACAGCATGAATATGATATTATATCAGTATCAAAAAATGGAATTTTTTTGCCGATAATCACAAAGAACTTTTTGAAAAGTGTATACTGTATGAGTGAGACAGAAAAAGTCTTGTATAATGATAGTGAACACAATGTTATTTTTAAACCTATTTGTGTGAATGTATTACAATAATTAGTAGAAATAAATCTACCTATATCTGCAAAAAATACAAGATGCATAGTTTAAATACCTCTCAATTATGGATAAAAACGATATAAACGGATTTTTATCAATTATAGAAAAGGATAATAAGTTATTTTAATAAACAGAATTTTAAATTAAAAAATCGAACAATTTAATATATTGAAAGCACTTGCTACAGCAGTAGCAGGTGTTTTTCTTTATACTTTTTAAGCAATTTCCTATATAATAAAAAAAGAGCAGGCTCAAACCTGCTCGATACATAACAATCCATATTAAATTTAACTATGAGGAAATGTAAAAAAAGTGAGTATTCACTTGTGTTATGAATACTCACTATGGTCCGAGTGGCGAGACTTGAACTCACGGCCTCTTGACCCCCAGTCAAGCGCGCTCCCAACTGCGCCACACCCGGTTGTTTGGAACAGATAGAATAATACCACAAGTTTTTGAAAAAAGCAAGTGTTTTTTCATTTTTTTTTGAAATATTTTTAAGTTTTTTTATTTAATGTATAAAGTGAACAATATTCTCATATTTACAGATGAAATTTTATAAGGTATAATGATAAACGACAAATAAATATAACAGCTTTATCTGAGGATTGATTTTTCTCACTGATGTTTTATAAAGAGGAGATGATAATTTGAATAAACTAATCGGAAAAGATGTTTTATTTTTGCATACAGATAAAAATACACCGAGAAACGGTGAAGGCAGTTTTATAAGACTTAATAACGGAGCTGTTATGTTTGCATATACAAAATTTTCAGGCAGCACTCAGGAGGATGATGCTCCTGCAAGCATTTCTGCAGTTTATTCTTATGATGACGGAGAAAACTGGAGCGCACCTGAAACTGTTATTCCTCGTGATGCAGAAGCAAGGAATCTGATGTGTCCGTCACTCATCAGGATGAAT
>JAZSJT010000097.1:0-29920 GCA_045534425.1 Acutalibacteraceae bacterium
TGGTCGCATTTTGCGAGGTGGACTTTAGGTGATAACCGAGTATAATTAAATCAGAAGCTTCTGAATTAAAAGAAAGGACTTTTAATATGAATACTGTATTTTCAGACAACTTAAAAAAGTTCAGGCTACGAAAAAAATATACACAGGAACAGGTTGCTGATATTTTGGGAGTCAGCTCTCACACGGTTTCACGTTGGGAGTGCGGAACAACCTTACCTGATGTTATGATTTTACCTGAAATAGCAAGGCTATATGAAGTAACAATTGATGATTTTTATAAGAAATTTTCGTTTGCCTACGATAACCTTGCCCAACGCCTTGCAGCTGTTTATGAGGATTCCCGCGATCCTGAAGATTTTATGCGTTGCCAAAACGAATTCCGGAAGCTTATTAAGCAGGGTGAGCTTTCAACCGCAGATAAATGGCAATACGCCTGGATACATATGTATATGATGAATTATTGCCGGGATGTTGCTGTAGAATGGTATGATAAAGCTGTAAATGATAACCCGAACGACGATCCGCAGAATCACAGCATTGCAAATATGCAGCGAATATGGATGTTTTTTCTTCTTCATAAAGAAAAGGATATAATTACGGAGCTTGAAGAAAAGGTAAGAGCTAATCCCGAAAATCCGAGAGCAACAGATTATCTGATAATTGCTCTTATATGGGCTGAAAAATATAATGATGCATATAAGCTTTTCAACGATGCAATCAAAAAATTTCCCGATGATTGGCGTATATATATTCACGGAGGAGATATATGTAAAAAACTAAAAAAATATGACGAAGCTTTAATATATTATGACAAAGCAGGCGAAATCGGAACATATTTCTGTGATGAGCTGGACTGCAAAGCAGGCTTGTACCAAGAGATGGGTGACTATCAAAAGGCTTATGACGTTTATATAAAAATGGCTGACATTTATCGCAGAAGAGGCTATGATATTGAAGCAGAGATGACAGAAAAGTATGCAAAGGAATGTTTAGAAAAAATGAAAAAATGAATATACAAAAACCTGCCACAAAAAAAGTGACAGGTTTTCTTTGATTTTTCAAGTAATTGATTGCAGTTTCAGGACTACAAAACTGACATCAAACAATTTAAGCGGCAGGCTGATTTAATAATAATGTTGAATTACATTGCACCGGCCAATACCTAAACGCCAAAATTAGATAAATATAATCGTCTGTGCAGTTATTTATTCTGATTGTTTTTGTCATTCTGGTTATTCTTGTTATTCTGGTTGTTCTTGTTGTTCTGGTTGTTCTGGTTATTCTGGTTATTCTTATTGTTCTTATTGTTCTGATTGTTCTGGTTGTTCTGATTGTTCTGATTGTTATTATACATACTTTCACCTCCAAACAGTGTACATGGATAGTTTTACTCATTTGAGATAAACTATACATACAAGATAAAGGATTGAAAGGGGAAAAATTATGCTTTTAATCATGAACGGTCTTTTACACACAATGGAAAGTGATACACCGATACAGGCTGATATCCTCATTGACAAAGGAAAAATTTTAAAAATCAAAAAGAAAATTATACCGCCAAGTGAAACGGAGATTTTCAATGCTCAAAACCTGAATGTTTATCCCGGATTCATTGATGCACACAGTCACATTGGCATTGCGGAAGATAAAATCTCATCACAAAACGATACAAGCAACGAAAACACTAACCCGATAACACCTGCAATAAGAGGAATTGACAGCATAAACCCTATGGACAGTGCTTTTCATAATGCTGTTGCCTCCGGTGTCACAGGTGCAATGGTAGGTCCGGGAAGCTCCAATGCCGTTGGCGGACAATTTGCATTTATAAAAACCCATGGCAGACAAGTTGATGATATGGTTGTTCTTGCACCTTCTGCAATTAAAATTGCTTTTGGTGAAAATCCTATGAACTGTTACGGGCTTAACGGTAATATGCCCTCAAGCCGTATGGGTATTGCTTCACTTATCAGAGAGGAGCTGTTCCGAGCACGTCAATATTTTTCAAAAAATCAATCAGGTAACGAGAATTTTACGCTGGAATGCTATAAAGAGCTTTTTGAAAAGAAAATTCCGCTTAAAGCTCATGCTCACCGTACAGATGACATTTTTACCGCAATAAGAATTGCCAAAGAATTTGACCTTGAATTGACAATTGACCACTGCACCGAGGGACACCTGATTGCCCAGGAAATTGCAAAAAGCGGTTATCCTGCCATAGTAGGACCTTCTCTGGCATCACGAAATAAAGATGAGGTCAGCTCGTCAGATTTTAAAACTGCAGGTATTCTTCATAAAGCAGGTGTCAAGGTTGCAATAACTACAGACCATCCTGTTTCCAGAATACAGTATTTACCCTTATGTGCAGGTATTGCAGCAAAAGAAGGCTTGGGTGAAGCAGCTGCCCTTCGTGCAATCACAATTGATGCTGCTCGAATATGCAGAGTTGATGACAGATTAGGCAGCCTCAAAGAAGGCAAAGATGCCGACATTGTTATTTTTGAAGGTAATCCCTTGGAAATAAACTCAAATGCTATAGCCACAATTATAAACGGAGAAATCGTGTGGAGAAATGAAAATAAATAACAAAAGATTAAGCGAGTGATACTATTTACACTCACTCGCTTTTTCAAGATTATTTCAAAAACTTATTCGTTTAAAATACCAATATCGTTTACAGGCGGCAGACAACTGTGATTTTTGCAAACATAATATGTGGTTTTTCCGTTTTTGAGAGGATATTCTTCAGTCGGTTCAGCTAAAAAAACTATAACTGCTTCTTTAGGCAATGTATACAACAGTTGCTTTGAAGCTGTTTTTGTGTCACTGACAACGATAATTTTCATCGGCGGCTCATAATACTCCAACATCGAAATTAAAAACATCGAGTGTCCGGCAGGATATTCAAAAGAAGCCGATGCAATAAAATCCAATTGTTTTTTTGCAAGAACTGAAAATTTTTCATCAGATGTAATAAGGTGTAAGTGCACAAGATTATAAGCCATCATCGAGTTTCCGCTGGGAATTGCCCCGTCATAGGTTTCCTTTGGACGAAGTATAAGCTGCTCAGCCTGTTTCCCGTACAAATAAAATCCGCCTGAAGCATCCGCAAAATCAATAACTGCTTTTTCACAAAAATGCTTTGCCGAATCAATATAAGAAAAATCCAATGTCACCCTGTAAAGATGAAGTTTTGCAAAAATATAAGCCGCGTAATCATCAATTAAACCCGACACACCGCGTTTTCCGTCTCTGTAACTTACAAACAGCAAGTCATTTTCACGCAAGTTTTCATTTATAAATTTATCAGCTTTTTTTGCTGCATCAAGGTATTTAATATTATTAGTGTGTAAATAAAGTTCACTCAAGGCTGCAATCATCAGGCAGTTCCATAACGTTATAATTTTATCGTCAAGATGAAGAGAATACCTGTTTTTTCTGTAATTGCGAAGCTTTTGAAGGCTATCCTCAAAGAGGAATTCCCTACAATTACCGTGAAGCAGATTAGGAATACTCTTCCCTTCAAAATTCCCGCTGTCACTTATATCAAAATGACGGTTAAATAATTCTCCTTCATCCTTACCGAGTAATTCGATAATCTCCTCAGGTGCGAATAAATAGTATTTGCCTTCCTCCCCCTCACTGTCGGCATCCTGCGAACTGAAAAATCCGCCTTCGGAGGAAGTCATTTCACGAATAATATATTCGGCTGTTTTTTCAGCAATTTCGAGATAAATCTGTTTTTTAGTCACAGCATACACTTTGCAGTATGCCATAATTAAAAGAGCGTTATCATACAGCATTTTTTCAAAATGCGGTACAAGAAATTTTTTATCTGTTGAGTACCTACAAAAGCCATAGCCTATATGATCAAATATTCCTCCTCGAAACATCTGAATAAGAGTATGCTCTGCCATATAAAGGTAATGAGGATTTTTGTTCCGTTCATAATATGACAGTAAAAAAATAATGTTATGTGGTGTTGGAAACTTTGGTGAATTGCCGAATCCGCCGTGTTTTTCATCATAGAGCTTCGAAAATTGTTTTACAGCATCCTCAATCAAGCTTTTATCAGCATTTTGAAAGGAAACATTGTCTTTTTTCAAGTATTCGACAATATCATCTGATTGTTTTAATAAAAAATCGCGATCATTTTCCCATTTATTTTGTATAGACAAAAGCAGCTCTTTAAAACCTATCATTCTGCCTTGGGATGTTTTCGGAAAATAAGTTCCTGCAAAAAACGGTTTTTTGTCCGGTGTCATAAATACAGATGTCGGCCAACCACCGCTTCCTGTAAATGCCTGACAAACTGACATATATACACTGTCGATATCAGGTCTTTCCTCTCTGTCAACCTTTACGGATATAAAATATTTGTTGAGAATTTCAGCCGTTTCACTGTCTTCAAAGCTTTCGTGAGCAAACACGTGACACCAATGACATGAGCTATACCCTATGCTGAGAAAAACAGGTTTTTCCTCTTTTGCAGCCCTCTCAAAGGCTTCGTCACTCCATGGATACCAATCCACAGGATTATCCTTATGCTGCAACAGATAAGGACTTTTTTCGTTTATTAATTTGTTACTCAAAATGCACCTCTAAAAAAGTATTGTTTCATTTTTAGCATTTACTTTCAAATATCTTTTATGCAAAATCAGGTATGAATTTTTATTTTACATACACATAAAATATAACCAAAATATTTTGGAGGCTGAATTATGAAACGAAACGAAATGTCAATCGGATTCAGTATGGCACTTATGGAAAATCCTGAAGCAATGGAAAAATTTGCATTACTGAGCGAAGAAAAAAAGCACGCTATAACAGAAGGTGCACGCAGTGTAAGATCAAAAAGTGAAATGCATAGCTACGTCATCCAAATACTGCATAATTCATAAAAACTTTCCTGCAGAAAAAATTATTATATTGTCCGATTCCGACGGCTTTGACGAATTGATTTCTCGGGCAGAGCTTTATGATGAAGCGAGCTTTTTAAATAAGAAAATGATAGTGAATTGCTTAACTAAGCTGGGTGATGGTTTTATGGTATAAACCGAAGGTTGAGTTTGGCTCTGACTTTGAGCAATTTATTGTAGGGTTGGATAAGGTAAAGTAAACAGACTAATGCTCCCCGTAGAAACTACAGAGAGCATTCACACATATTAACTATTATTCTGTTACAACCTGAGGTCGTCCTCTTTTCTCTGCTTCTTATCATTGATAAGCCACGGTACGCCGAAGCCTATACCGCCACCAACGGCAAGACCTATGAGAATGAACAGCCACCAAAGAGGATTTTTCTTCTCGTTTTCATCTTCGGTTGTAATGGCAACTTGTTCAATCTTTTCTTCAATGATTGTGCTGACATCTACGGTTTCCTTGTATTCCTTACCGTAGTCGTCCTCGTAGGTTATGGTGATTTTACCCGTAACCTCACCGAGAGTATTGCTGTCAACCCGTAGGTTAGCAGAGCTTTGGACATTCATTGCCGGTGCAATATTACCCACAAAAACCCTTCCGCCCGACTGCATTCCCTCAATATTGAAATCAAGAGCACAGTTATAGATATTACTCTTACCTGTGTTCATCAGGTCAACGGTAACAGTATGAGTATTACCCTGTATTACCTTTTTCGGAAGTATTGCACCGCTGTAAGAGAGCTTCACAGTCTGCTTAACATCAACTCTCACCGTATCATTTGATGCGTAGGAATTAAAGTATTTATCTTCATACTCTGCAGTAATATAGAGGTCGTGCTGACCGATAGTAGCGGTGTTAATGGCTTTCAGTTCGAGCTCCCAAGTGTAGCTGCTGCCGGCATAAATATTATTCACATACTTTGTAGGCATACCCACCGACAGAATATCACCGCTGGGATCTGTGAGACTTAATTTGATGTTATAAAGTGCCTTTGTAGAGCTGTAATTTTTAAATGTTACCTTCAGCACAGCGGGTTTTTCAGGAGAGAGACTTTTCTCACTTAATTCATAACCCGTCACCATAAACCTTGGTGTTGAGTTGTCCTCGGTTGTGGGCTCCCCTGTGTTTTCTTCCGCAGGCTTTTCTTCAGAAGATGACACGGCGAGATATTCACTTTTGATATACCTTTCCTCACCCTCATAAATTACCTTACTCCAACCGTCTGCTTCGCCGATACGGGTGATGCAGCTTCCCTTTTGCAATACTGTGATAATATCACAGTCAGTATTCGGCTCGGTTCTGATATTGACAGAATCTGTAGCATAAACAGTTTCTTCTTTGTTCGCTGCAGAAACGGTAATTTCAGCTGAAAACATAAAGAGCAAGCAAAAGATAAATACAGTTATTTTTTTCATATTCGCCACCTCTTACAGCTCCCTGATATTTTCAACTATACTGTGCTTCAAAACTATCCTGATTTTAAGTTTAAGATTAATATAACAAGCTAAAGTAAGAATCGCAAAAACCAAAAATGCAGGCCATAGAGCAACAGGCCAATATTCACCAACTACCATTAAACCTATCAGACGGTAACAAGCAACATAAATAATCGTTCCAGCACCAAAACCACCCACAAGAATATTTGCTATCTGCATCACATATGACAAAACAAGGTCTTTTTCTGATGCTCCGACAGCCCGTAAGGTTCCGATTGTTCTCTTGCCCTCACGGATCTGTGCACTTATAGAATTATTTATAAGTGCAATTGAAACACAGATAAAGACAAGGATCAGAGAAATTACTGATATAACTATTGTACGGAACTCACGTTTATGAGCTTCGTTCATAGCAAAGGCAGAGCCTACATATTTACCGGGAAACATTGCAGCAAGTTCAGCTTGCATCTGCTCATCTGTTTCTGCAGTACATTCTTCTTTTATCACAATATCAAATCGGTTGTAATTAAACTTTACACCGAACTTATCAAGCCCCTCCAAGGTTGTGTAAATAGAAAAGGTCCCGTGTGAGCTTTTCTTACCGAGAATAGCACCTATTTTAACTTCCTTGTCTTCTCTTGTGATCTGCCCGTTTTCATCGGAATAAATCAGAGTAAGTTTCAGTGTATCGCCAACCTTGAAAGGACTGTCCGTCTCAGCCTTTAAGTCTTTTAAAAAAGCCTTTTCATCGGGCGTACGAGTAACTGTGTCAGAAAGATTGGAAAGACTCCACGTTGTAATTCCACGGTTTAGTGTATAAGAAAAACCTATTTTTTCAGGGGCATAGATAATAACCTCTTCACCGGTATTCAGTTTTTCATAATTTATTTCACCGTCAATAATGTCATCATTATCAATATTCATAAGCTCACTGCTTTGTGCGGTGAGATTTGTATTGTACAATTCTTCGGTAGTAAATCCCGCCGCTTTCTTCGTGTAAGTATATTCAGGATTTTCTGCCGCCTGCATATATTCCTTTATATTTTCTTTTGTTATTTCGGGTAAGCTCGGAGGAACAAAAGCTCCTTCTGTTTCCTGCTGTGCTTGTTGTGCTTTACTGTAAAGAACATCACGCAAATTTTCAAACCGTGAGCTTTGTCCCAGATGTGAAGCATATTCATTAATCTGCAGGTATTCAGGCATATCTCCGTCAAAAACGATGTTGATATTAACGGACTTTACACCGTAAACATCCTTAACCTGCGACAAATCAAGTATTTCATATCTTGAGTTTTCCGTAAGCTCGGGAAAATCTTCTTTATTGTTTATGAAAGAATTGCTTGAATAAGAAGAACGATGATCCCGTATCTCATAATCATAATTGTATAAACTGCTCATATCGTAAACAGTAATAAGAAGAAAAGACATAGATGTACAGCTAATAACGATTGAGCAAGCAATAATTATACATACACATATCTGTCTGCCCTTTGAGAAGGTAAGCTTTCTTTTTGCAAGAAGACGGGAAACATTGAAAATTTGCTGACTTTTGATTTTCTTATTTTTCATTTTCCGCATTAATTCAACATTTCTTATTGCCTGCATAGGCGGTAATTTTGAAATACTTAAAAGCGGAATGAGAGCTGAAAGCATAACACAAGCTATACCGAAAAATGCACCAAGCATAAGAACTGTCACATCAGGCTTGAAAATAAATCCGTCCCCCATAAGAAAGGCGAAAAGCTTAACCGACACAAAGGAAACGCCAATGCTTACAGGTGCAGTCAGGATGCAGATAATAAATGCTTCCCTTCCGAATATATTTATTATC
The DNA here is from genome assembly GCA_045534425.1 of Acutalibacteraceae bacterium. Taxonomy (GTDB): domain Bacteria; phylum Bacillota; class Clostridia; order Oscillospirales; family Acutalibacteraceae; genus RUG806. The sequence continues at coordinate 8,191 of JAZSJT010000097.1, forward strand.
TGTCTTCTTGTGGCTCCCACTGCCTTAAGCATTCCTATCTGCGTTTTTCTCTCTTTGAGATTTGAACTGAAAGCATTGACAATACCAAAGCAAGACATAAAGGCAAGCAGTATAGAAAGAAAAGCAGAGGTTGTAGTATTTTCGGCAATGCTTGAATATGCGTCGGCAATACTTGTAGAATGCATAGTAACAGTATCTATTGTGTCATCATTACTGATATTCTGCAAAAACCAATATCCGGAAGTCGGGTATCTGCTTATAAATGCAACTAAAGCTTCTTTACCGCCAAGATCTATAGCAGTATCAGGCATTACAAAAGCCGCAGGGATGAAAGCCGCCTTACCAACAGCCCCATCATAGAAATGCTCTATATAAGATTTCTTGTCAGACATAATACCGACAAGGGTGTATGTTTTATCTTTTTCTTCAGAGAGTAATTCATCGCCATTACAGACCAGAGTTTTTAATGTTATTTTGTCGCCTACTTCTGCATCAATTTTCATTCTTTGAAGAGCATTCTTTTCAAAAATAATTTCATCCTCATTTTCGGGCATTCTGCCAACAATTATCTGGGGATAATAAAGCTCTGTAGCTTTCTCATCAAGCCAGCCAATCATAGTGCCGTAAGTATCATCCGTTTTTTCGTTCCAGCCATACGCAAGAACATGTGCATAGCCGATTTCTCCGCTGATTTCACCGTTATTAACTGCCGGAGAAAAATCATAATTCTGTGCATTGACTACAATTATTTCCTGCTTTCCCTGCCGTCTGAACCTTACTTCTTCTTGCGAGGATTTCATACAGGAAATAAAAAAAGGCACTCCAGACGAAAACACCATAGCAAGTATTATACCGAAGATGAGAATAGTATATTGCTTTTGCCTTTGCTTCAGGTTGCCCATAGCAAGGGTGTTAATTGTGAGTTTTCTTTTCATTGCAGTTCACCTCCCTGAGTTATACAGAGGGTGCGGGCTTGGTGTCTTTGACTATCTTGCCGTCCTCAATGGTAAGAATTCTCTCCGCCTGCTCTGCAACGTGAAGGTCGTGGGTTACGAGAATAAGAGTAACGCCAAGCTGCTTACTGACATATTTGAGAAGTGACAGCACTTCACGGCCGCTCTTGCCGTCAAGATTCCCCGTAGGCTCATCGGCGAAAAGTATGGCAGGTCTGTTGGCAAGTGCTCTTGCGATAGCAATTCTCTGCTGCTGACCGCCTGAAAGTGCCGAGGGAAGATGCTCTAAACGGTCACGGATGCCGAGCATATCAATGACCTTGTTCAGATACTCCTCGTCAGGCTTTTTGTCGTCGAGCATAATGGGAAGCAGAATATTCTCGTAGCCCGTCAGCTCCTGAACAAGGTTGTATGCCTGAAAAACGAAGCCGAAACGACGGCGGCGGAGAATGGAAAGCTGATTGTCATTGTATGACGAAAGTGACTTTCCACCGTAGTAAACGTGACCGTTTGTGGGATATTCAAGAGAAGAAAGTACATGAAGGAAGGTTGACTTACCTGAGCCAGAGGGCCCTGTGATAGCCACAAACTCTCCCTGCTCAAAGCTGACTGTTACATCATCAACGGCTTTAACAACGTTTTCACCGCTTAAATATTCTTTGGTGAGGTTTTTACATTCTATAATGTTCATAATTACACTCCTTTGATGTTGTAGCTTTATTGTACACCCTCAACCTTACGATTAAGTGACTTTTACCTTAAGATTTCGTAAGATAAGAGAATCGGGCACAGGCAAACTGCACCCGATAATATTTATAGCTTCTCATTCGCATCAATTATTGGGAAGCACATAACAACACGAAAACCTTTTTCGCTGTTCTCGGCTGTGATAGTTCCGTGATGCTTTTCTACTATTGCCTTAGTGATAGAAAGACCAATGCCTGCACTGTCGGGTGAAGCATTTTCTGTACGGTGGAATCTTCTGAAAAGCATAGGCAGTTCACTTTCGGGTACACCGCCGCCGTTATCCTCAATAATCACGCTGACACTTTTCTCGGCTTGTTCAATAATTATATCAACCTCACCGTCTGCTTTGGTATGCTCACAAGCATTTTTAATAACATTACCGAGTGCCTCACGAAGCCAGGCTTTATCACAGCGGAAAGTACCGTTACCGCTTACAGTAATCTCCTTTTGCGGAAAGAGTGCAGTAAACTCAGTTTTGAGTTCAGATACTATGTCAGCTATCTCCGTTTCGGCAAAGCTCATCACATATGTGTCGCTGCGAATTTTTTCTAATTTGAGCACATTATAAATCAGCTTTTCCATTTTGCCGATAAGCACAAGCTCTTTTTCTGTGTGACTGCTCGGAGTAGTGTTATGATCCATTTCACAGTAAAGACGAAGCCCTGCAAGAGGTGTTTTAAGCTGGTGCGAAATATCAGAAATAAACTCTGTGTTATTCTTTGCTTCAAGCTTGGTATATTCACGTTCCTGAATGAGCCTTGTTTCAAGCTCACAGACATTACTCTGCAGGTGAGCAAAATCTCCGTCAGAGGTGGCAAGCTCGGTGAGTGTACCGTCTTTGATAAACTTATCTATGCTCTGTGTCAGTGCACGGACTTTCTTTTTGTTTATAATATGAAATGTAAGCAGAACAGCACAAACCGCAATGGCAACAACAAGAGCGACAATGAGAAAAATATCTTTCATCTTATTCCTCCCATCTGTAACCGGCACCACGAATGGTTGTAATATGATCTGCACCTATCTTGTCACGAAGACGGCTGATGTGTACCGAAAGAGTGTTATCATCTATAAAGTTGCCGTCGCTGTCCCAAATCCGCTGCAGAAGTGAAGCACGGGTAACGATAACGCCGTTGTTCTGCACAAGTGCAGACAAAATCTGATATTCGGTTGGTGTGAGAAAAATGTTTTCGCCACCTTTTTTTGCTGTCATATTTGCTGTATCAAGGGTAACATCACCGAATTGGTAGGTTGTACTTGTGGTCTTACGACGAAGAAGAGCACGGATACGGGAAAGAAGCTCAAGTAAGCGGAAGGGCTTGGTTACATAATCATCTGCACCTGCATCAAGTCCACGGACAATCTGAAACTCTTCATCACAGGCGGTAAGGAAAAGGATAGGCACATCTGTACCGGTAGAACGAATATATCCGCAGAGGTCAAGACCGTTTCCGTCGGGGAGCAGAACATCAAGGATGATAAGGTCAAAAGCAGCCTCGCTGATAAGAACCTTTGCTTCGGTACAGTTCTTAGCACATATAGGCTCATAGCTTTCCTTTGCCAGTAGCTCTTCTAAGCCTTCACGAAGATACATATCGTCTTCGACTATGAGAATTTTCGCTTTCATTTTTTTCACCGCCATGTTTTTGTGCTGATTATATTATACAGATTTTTTACACGGTTTTCAATGGATGGAATCTTAAGATTTTGTAAGGATGAAAAACTGCAAAATAGTCTCCCGCATCCACGCCTAACCATTCGCTATCCTAAACCTCACAGTTTCGAGTTCTGATAACTTATTAAGCATAGCAATTTAGGCATAGCTTTTCTTCATACCGCGAACTATAACGAGTTTGCTTTTTTTGCTTTTCAAATATACTGTGTCACTCATAACAGAAAGCGAGTTTTGAAATGAAGAAAATGATTGTAAACCGATTAATCAAACAGCGTGAGGTTAGCAGAGGGTACAAGTTGAAAGTAGAGTATAATATTGACTTTGAGCAGTTTATGGTGGAATTGGATAAGTTGGTGTAAGAGAAAACCGAGTAGAGTTTTTGTGCTCTACGCGGTTAAACCATTACCACTATTATACAACTGTATGTTATTGAAGAGTGTGTAGCAATAAGCAAACGGTGAAAAATTACGGAAAAAATTTACTATAAAAATAACATTTTGGGTTGCTTAATACCGAATTTTTTGATAATATGTATCTAAAGGAGGAAATAATATGGAATTTAACTTTATTAACTGGCCGTCCTTTAAAGATATTGTGTTTGAAGGCGGTACAACCCTCGCTGAATATTGTGCCCAATATGCAGCAGTGCAAACAAACTGGGTTTATACTTTGGCGGCATTCATTTGTATTGCTGTTCTTTTGATAAAAAAGAACAAAAAATGGTACTGGTACATTTTTATTTTGCTTTATATGATTATGTCCGTAACTTCTGTCGGTATGCACACAGCCAACTACGGCGAATTCCAGCCCGGAGTTCTCACAACCAAACTTTTTGCAAGTTACATAGATATGTCTTTTACAGAATTGGTTGCCTGGTCCGGCGTATGTTGCTTTGCTTTTGAGTTTTATCAGAACGCGAGCGAAAAGAAAAAGAGGAACATCTTCCTGATAGGTGTTACGGCAATAATGGTCGTTGTCCTTTCCGTTTTGACATATGAGGTGTTTGTTCTTCACGACAGACCGCTTTACATCGGTGGCGGCGGAGCTCCCATGGACGGAAAAACCGGCGGACTCTCCTTGGCTGAATTTGGATGCTTCTTAACGGCACTTCCGATTTTATATCTGTTAGTTGCTAACTTTAAGAAAATGACATCAACGGAAAAAATACTCTTTATATTAATTATATTCACTTTCCTTGTTGCATTCATCATAACCTCTCTTTGGGGTGACAATGAAATCAACACCTTCATTCTCGGTAACATCCACGGTCATTCAATCTGGCACATTCTGACAGCTCTTGCTATGCTTGAAGTTGTTATTTGGGTTGATCAGAGATCTGTAAATGAACTTATCAGATCTCTCGGCGGCAAGGAAATCTGATAGAATAAACAGAAAAATGACTGAATCACAAAATACATTTCAGTTATTCTATATTTCCTACATAAATCATAACCACCAGTTGAACCGGTGGTTATGATTTTTACTAAAGCTTTTTTATTACCCCGGTAGAACCGGGGGGGGGTATTTTCTGAAGATCAAGAAGAACTAAAAATCCGAGGTTTTACGACCTCGGATTTTTTTGGTGGAGACGGAGAGGATCGAACTCTTGACCTCTTGAATGCCATTCAAGCGCTCTCCCAGCTGAGCTACGCCCCCGAATATATTACAAAGGGAATTATACACAAGTTGCGAGGGCTTGTCAATAATAAATTTCTATTTACAGCAAAATTTCTTCTCCTGAAAAACCTGTTTTCACATTTAATTTATATGAACAGATTTCTGTGCCGTGTCCGTTTGCATCTTTGAATTCTTGTGAAAAAAGAAAATTACCGTTTCCGAGCGATATCATACCCGTACTTCCATATGGAAAATAACTGCCGAATATTTGACCTTTGCTTTTAAAGAAAGGAAAATTTTTCAAAGGAAGCACATCGCCGAATTCTTTCAGACCTTTAAGCTTTTTCATTTTTGAAGGTGATTCAATATCTACAGCAAATAATGAATAATTTGGAAATCTGAATTTTTTACCTTTATATACAGCTGCGAACAAGCAGTTATTTTCTTTGTCATACTCAAGATTCTGAATGCCGTAGTTTGTGTTACCTGTATAGACAAAATACCTGTCATCTGCTTTTTCAGGTCCGTTGGAGTGTAGATTATTCTGATTCAGGGGCATTTCATACTTCATAAAGCGTTCAGCATCATATCGCAGAATAATCTGATTGTCATTATCTTTTCTTTTATTGTCACCGTATATTCCGTATGCAACATAAAGACTGTTGACGCTCTTTTCACCGGGCTTCGGAGCAAAGGTTACTCCGTCAATTCCGCTGCAGCCGTATCTGTGTCCGCCTGTTTTATAATCATCAACAACATCTTTAAGGAAAACTGATTTCATTATCCCGTCTTTTGCAGCATCCATATCAGTTCTTACAATCTTTTCAACATCAAAAGAAACGATATAAAAGCTGTCGTCAAATGAAATATCGGAATTTTCAGCTTTGAGAATACCTTTACCGATACTGTCATTTTTATATTCAAGAGAACCGTATACCCTGCCGTCAGCATAATTATATGCAAGACATCCGAGATGACCGACAATTCCTTTTACGCTTCCGATAATATTACCCTCGAAATCTGTTTTTATAAGGCTTGTGGTAAAGGAATAATACAAATACTCTCTTTTTTCATCTGTTGCTATACCCTGAATATGGCAATCTGAAAAGCCGTCAATTTTAAGCCGTGAAAAAGTTTTCATAAAACCTCAATCAATATAAATTTCTCTTAAAGTTGCAATATCTGTTGCTATCTGCACTTTATTGTTAATGAAGCCTTCAAAATCCTTATGAATATGCCCTGTGAGAAGTGCTTTTATAGCCTCGCAATTAACTATGTAATCATAAGCTTCTGCAGTTAAATCATCCTGCTTTTGCTGAATAAATCTATCTTCGGGATAATCCCTCATCAGCTCATCAGGAACAGACATAAGATATGCCGGAGCACTCTCCCCTTCTCTTGAAAAATCATAAATTTCGCGGGTATAAAGAGGAGTGTGCATACAGAGAATTACGGGAAGTCCCTTATTACATTCCGATTTTAAGAACTCGAACTGTTCTTTATCAATGAGATAATAGGAATTATCAAGAGCTATAAACAACACTCCGTTTATTTCTTTTGAGGAATATCTGATGTTATTATTAAATGCAGACTGAACCTTTGAAAGACTGCGGCTTCTGTATGCGGCATCCTCTTTTTCTTCACCGAGATAAAGACTGAATTCGTGATTTCCCGCTGCCATAAAAACATCAACAGCGTCTGTGAATTCCTTTGCTTTTTCGATGTTTAGCACGGAAACAAAATCAATCAAATCTCCCGTATAAATAACGGTTTTGTTTTCTGAAACAGCTTTATTTTTAATAAAATTAAGATTACCCCAAGCGTCACCGAATCTTTCTGTTCTGTTTTCAGAAAGACGAAGTTTTCTTTCATCATCTCTGCTGTCGGCAAAAGAAATATGCGTATCGCTTGCGTGAAGCACGGAAAAAGGCTTGCCGATACCTATATGTATGTGATTTTCCAATAATTTCATTATTATACTTTCCTTCCGTTATTATATTTTCTGTTGTACAGAAGATTGGCAAATATTAAAGCCAATACACCGGAAAATATTTTTGCCACTATCATAGGAAGAATATATTTTTCATTGAATGAAACAGTAAAAGCAAGGTGATCAACAAAGGTAAATGATGCACTGACTGAAAAAGCAGCATTAAGCACTATCCCCTTTTTATCCATCTTATCCATCATTTCATATGTAGGAACAGACGTACCGATTGTTGTCAGAAAACCGAAAGCAGATGTTTCATTTATACCTAAAATATTTCCGAATTTTCTGAGTGCAGGAGTCAGAAGCCTTTTCAGAAGCTTAAATATCGGCAAAGCTCCTGCCATTATGCACATAATATTAATAATGATATCCATAGCATTATTAATATTATCCATATGCGGAATGAGTGCTTTTCCAGTCAGATATTCTATGATACCGAAAACAAGCCCGGCAGTTATCACTGCCTTAATAAGCCATGCAAGAATTGAAAAAATCTTTATGGTAATCTTTTCAAATTTAATTATTCCGACGGAAATAATTACAACAAGAATAAGTAACGGGATAAGGTTGATAAGAAGCTGAGCTAAAGCTATACCGCATATCAATCCGCCGACAATAAGCCCCGCGGGAATAGTAATCATACCGCAGAGAATACCGAAAAATATATCACTGTGATTTTCTTTTTTTGTGACCTGAATTGAAAACGGAATAATGAACGAAACGGTTGCCCCCATCATAGATGCAGTTACAAGTCCGTTAAAATACCCTATGTTCTCATTTGAGGTCAGGTCTTTTGCAAGATGTGCTCCGCCCATATCATTTGCAAGAATCAATGACGGAATAATCGAAAAATCAAGAAAATCCGGGAAATATGAAGCCAAGCCCTGCAAAAAATAAGAAATTGACGGAGCGAGAATAAGAATACCCGCCATTGAAAGTGAAAGAGGGGCTATCATTGAAACAGATTTTTCCAGCTCTTCGCCAAGACCGATTTTATTTCCGAAAATTCTGTCAATTGCCGCAATAACCGCCACGGCAATCATTACATATGTAAAAACTTCCATAAAAACATCCTTAAACTGACTTTATTTTATTGTAGCACATCATAAAATAAAGTCAACAATATTAAGAATACGGAAGCAGAAAATCCGCTTCCGTTATTATTTATCCTGCCTTTTGCAGAAGCTCAAATGCTGCCATAGCTACTCTTGCGGCATCGGCATTATAAAGCGGATATTTGTGTCCGTCAGCAAAAGCAAGATAATTATTCATATATGAAATAACACTTTTGGTATCTCCCATTACAGCAGCTGCAAAAACATTTGAGCCCCAACAGAATTCTGAAGGAATTTCAAAATTTTGCCAACTATAGCTTTCACAGAAAGCATTATAAAGATTATGTGCTCTTACGGAATCAGCATCAATAACACCGCTGATTACAGGGAAAAGCTGTGCTGTTGCACTGGGATAAAATTCAGCCCATGAAAATTCATACGCGGCAGCTCCGTTTTTGAAAATACCTGCTTCATAATGATTTTCATCCGCATTCCAAAGCTTTTTCTCAATTGTCTGATATATCCACTTCGCCGCATATTCACATTTTGTAAGAATCAATGAGCATGAATTATCATCAGCATATATTACATTTTTAAGAAGCGAAACTGCTGCAACAGTACCCTCATAAACTTCACAGTTATCCATAAGATATTTTACTTCATAATCGGGTTTTGCAAATGTAAGCCCCTTATGAAGAGTTGCAAGCATTGCATCAATAACTCTTAAAATTTCACCCTTATTGTCAAGAATATATTGTGTATCACCTGTTTTTTCATAGTATTTATTTACCACGGTAAGGAAGGTTGCCGCATATGAATCTGATGAGTCATATGACTTCTTACCGTCTTTTTCGGCGATTTTTTCTGCAACAACATTTCCGTTTTCGACGGTAACGGTATAATCATAAATAGTGCCGTCAACACCGTTGTAATCAGTTTTTGCTGTATTAAGATGTGAAAAATGCCAGTCCATATATTCCTTAACATCAAAAGCATATTTTTCAGCATCGTCAAGCAGTGCAAGTGCAGCAAAATCTGCAAAATAAGGATTTACAGTAACATCACCGTTTTTATTGCCTGTCATAGGAATAGCACCGTTATCTAACTGCAAGGATGCCAGCCAAGCGGTTTCGTTTGCAAAAATATCCTGTAAAAGAGCTTTTTCTTCATCTGTAAGTGCAATTTCAACACCGCTATGAGAGGGAGAAAGATCCGCAGGTTTTTCAGCAAATCCGTTAAAGAAACAGGATATCATCATAACCAAAATAAGAAAATAAGAAAAAATATTTTTCATATGCATTCTCCTATGATAAATAATATATATATATCGTACAATATAAATTTGAAAATTTCAAGAAATTTCTTTAATAAACAAATGTCAAAATGCTTCTTTATACTTCCGTGCGGTACTGCTTTTATCAGAACCAAGTTTCGTTATTTTACAAATCGTATGACTTGAATCAGAAAGTTACATTAATTTATCAGCTTCCGATAAATTGAAATTTATCAATTCGTCCATATTTCTCTTGAAATTGCGTATACCTTTATTGTTTCATTCATCTCATCAATAAATTCATCAACTTGTTTGCAGCCATACGAAATCGCAGTTTTGCATGACGGCTCATTCGTATGCTTCATATAGGAAAAAACCATATTGAAGGGCGTATTCTGAAAAGTCCAGTCTCTGACTGCAATGGCAGCCTCTTTTGCATATCCTTTCCGTTGTTGATCTCCCCTGATATGGTATCCGATTTCCGGCTTTATCTGATTATGAATCAGTTGTATGGTCAATCCGCAATCACCGATCATTTCACCGGTTTCTTTCAAACACACAGCCCACAATCCAAATCCAAAAATCCTGTACCTTTCTATATTTCGATTGATCCAGCTTCGTACTCCGGCTTCATCAAATGTATGAGGATAATGTCGCATAATCTCAGAATCAGCCAACACTTTATAAAGTGCATCGAAATCATCTTCCGTCATTTCTCTTAAAAATAGTCGTTCAGTTTCAATAACCATTACTGTTCTCCTGCAAATTCTTATTTGTTTAACTGAATTCATAAATCAACTTCTTTGGCTAAAAAACAGTTCTCGTTCATTTCGGAAAAATCAACCGTTCCGCCTTTTTACAATTCCAAGCAGGTATCGACACTAACCTGTTCATCGGAAGAAGCTCCCCGTAACAACCCTTTTTGATTTTTGATATAGCTTCCTGTATGCTTAAAGATGATTGACTGCATAAAAAGGAGGTATTTATATTCCTATAATTTCTCTGATTTGTTCAGCATCAATGTCGTTAAGATTTCGGTTTTTCAAGGATGCTATAGCCGCCGCTGCACCTGCAGCCTCACCGATACCAAGACATATAGGCATAGCTCTGAAATTTGAATGTGCCATATGTGTACCTGAAATATTTCTGCCGCAAAGCAAAAGATTTTCTTTAATTTCAGGAAGAAGGCAACGGTAAGGAATCGTGTATCCTTTTTCCTGAGAAAAATGCTTCTGTACTCCCGTTTTGTCCAAACCTGAACCTGCAATATTATGAACATCAAAATTGAAGTAAGCATCTTTCACAACATAATCATCAAAGACTTTCGCTTCGAGAATATCCTGTTCATTCAAGGTGTATTTACCCTTGAAATGTCTTGTTTCACGTATACCGATTAACGATGCAGAACTTATAATAAAGCAGTTTTCATATCCGGGAACAAATTTCCTTAAATATTTCACTATATCATCCATCTGTCTGCGGCATATCAGAGTTGCTTTAGTTAAATCCTCTGCACAAGTACCGTCAATTTCAATGGCATTTGTCATATTGCAGGTCACAACACCGGGGAGGGTTGATTCATAAGTGAGAATATGCCCCGCAGGATAAGGAATATGCTGCTTCGCAAGTGCCTGAAGCTCGCCGTTCGGTGTTTCATGGGTTGATTCAAATGAGCCTAAAAATACCGCTCGGTCATAGTCAACACCGCCGACCTTGAACATAAGTGTGGCAGGCTGCATTTTGCTGTCACTTTCTCTGCCGAGTACAAATTCTGCTCCTGCTCTTGCAGCTACATCTCCGTCCCCCGTAGCATCAATAGTGATTTTTGCATAAATGTCAGTTTTGCCCGATTTGTTGATAACGCTTGCACCGAGAATTTTGTCTCCGTCGCAGATTGCATCCTCAGCAAAGGTATAAAGCATAACCCTGCAACCAACCTCATAAAGCATTTCAAGATAAAGTGTTTTCAGCTTTTCAGGATCAATCAGGTTGGTGATTTCGTTTTTGAATTCACCTTCATTATTTTCGGATGTTCTTTTCAGAATTTCATAATACAAGTGACTCCCACAACTGCCTGTCCAATGACTCATAAGACCTGAAGTTGAGATTCCGCCAACATCTCCGTTTTGCTCAACAATAATAACCTTCGCACCGTTTTTTGCAGCAGTATATGCCGCTGCAAACCCGGAAGGACCGCTTCCGAGAACAAGAACATCGGTATGCAATTCAAAATTTTTAATCATATATACCACCCAAATAAATTCTATTTTTCGAAATGATTATATCACACATAATATTAAATTACAATCGGGTGCGGGTGTTCCGCCCATAATTATTCATCAGCGATGTGACTTCAATGTTTTAGTGATATTCTGACCTTACGGTCAGAATGATATTATAGCCTTCGGCAATAGTGATATTGAAACCTGCGTTTCAGTGATATTTTATTCACCAATAGACTTGCAAAACGAATAACACTGTGCGTTGCACAATAAAACTGCGAAGCAATATAATTCGCCGTCAGGCGAATAAAACTAAAAACGACAAGTTTCTGTCGAAACCTGTCGTTTTTTTGGCGAACCATAGTTATACAAATTATGTGTTTCAAGCAAAAAGTTTGATTCTTTCTGAAGTTAATCTTATATCTTGCCGAAAAGCCAGGCAAAGAAATCTCTGATAGCCTTGATAATCCTCTGGAACAAATTGAGTGATTCCTCAATATCGGGTACATCAAATTTGTAACCGAGAGCACCAATGAGCATATAGCCGTTGACTGTGATCACAAGGTTGCCGTTATCATCGGGTTCAACAGACTTTCCGTTTACATAGAAGGTGAAGGCGTCACCCATAAGGTCTCCGACCTTAATGATGATTTCTGTACCCTGTTCAACTTCATAAGTAGAATTGCCGAAAACGATGTCATATGTTTTACCACCGTCTTTTGATACTCTGTACCAACCGATACCGTCAGTCTTGCCGAAGAGTATATGATGTTTTACTTCACTGTTTCCTGAACCGCCGCCAACAGGACCGTCAGGTGTGTCGGGACTGTCAGGTTCATCGGGATTATCGGGATTATCGGGGTTATCGGGTGTTTCATCGCCTTCGCCTGCCGAAGAATCAACATCATAGTAAAGCTTGAGAACAAGAATGTCTTCATCAGCTGCAATCGCTTTAATGATGCCGCTTACAGTTGAAATGCTTTCATTGAAGGTATAACCATCATAGGTGTTTGTTGCGGCGGTTACAGTATCGCCGATTTTTCCGCTTCTGATTTCTGTGTCTTCAACTACAATGCTATAGCTTCCGTCTTCAGTTTCTTTGTAATGCTGTACAATATAGCTTACATTTTCAAGAGGCTCAACAGGCGTTGATACCTTTTCCCATTTAGCATATACTTTGGTATCTTCATGCACACCTGCAGCGATGGTTGTTACCTTTTCTCCCGCACCGTCGGAGGTTGCATACCAACCAAGGAATTTATATCCATCTCTCTCGGGAATGATTGTATAATCGATTTTGCTTTCGTGGCTCCATATATGTCCGCGTGATACTACTGCCGTATCATTACCGTCAGAATCCGTGCCGCCGTTATAATCATAAATTACACTGTACCACATCGGAATAACTGTTACCTCAAGAGCATCCGTGGGAGCCTGATTGTAAGGACTCCAACGAACACTGTCCCCGTAAACAACTATTACGGGCCATTCGGCTACATTCTTGCCATCAAGTCTTGTAAGGTTGGCCTGATAATCATAAAGGCTACCGTTGAAAACTTTCTTCCATATTTCACAACCGTATGTACCGTCATTTTTACCGTCAGCACCCATAGTAACCTCAACGCCGAAGGGCTCAGTCTTGTGCTGAACTATAATTCCGTAATCAGCGTCTGTTCCGACCTCTTTACCGAGATATTCTACAAGAGCATTTACAGGTCTGAAGCCTTCGCCGAGCCTGGTGGCATCAACCTCAACATTCTGGAAATACACTTCAGGCTCAAAATGAAGGAATGTATTTACAAAGGTTTCAAGCTTGCTGTCTTCGGCATAAACGGCTGTGTAATCATCAGTGTTGTAGTCGTCATGAATATCACCGTTACCGTTTATTACTGTGGTTGAGTTCTGATATAAATCCTCATAGTTAATGAGATATACATCTATACGGTAAGTCTTGTCGGGATCAAGACCTTTGAAAACATAGTCTACGGGTTCGCTGAAATGCTTATCAGGACTCCAGTTGATTTCAACAGTCTGACCTGCAATATTATATGTACCGTCATTGGTAATTTCTTCAAGTTCAATCAGAGCGTGGGTGGCACGGTCTGAATCGTTTACCACATGCTGAACATCGTCGCTGTCAGTGTAATAACCGTCAACTGTGAGAGTACCTCTGAGCACTCGGTCCCACTTTGCATAAAGAGTGATGTCTTCTGTGAGAAGTATGCCTTCTTTGGCGGGAACTGTGCAGTCCTTGTCCAGGTACCAACCAAGGAAATTATGATTTTCCATAGTGGGCACATAAGCATCAAAGTAGGGCACATAATACTGATCTTTGGCAACATTTTCATCCTTGCCGTTGACCTTTCCACCCTGTGCATCAAAGTTTACATCATATTTTTCTACGGTAATTACGCCGTCAAGAGTACCCTTCTGAGCGTCAGTTTCTATGTTGTAATATGCACCGTAAAGTCTTGTGCTGTAAAGCTTACCGTCGTATATATCGCCCATAGTAGCAGTATAGTTGCCGTCGGTATAGGCAATAACCGCACCGTCATGGTCTCTTTCAGCAGGTACAATAACAGTCGAATTATCATAAATAAAGCCTGCAACTACTGCACGGTAGCCGTAAGGATTGTTATCTGAGTCGAATTTCCACACAGGGTATGAGCCCTTACCCTCACCTGTCTCTTCGTCAATTTCAACGCGGACACCGGGTCTTACGGTGCTTTCGGTTGTTCTCTGCTGAGTTATGATAACCCATTCGTTCTCATCTTCATCCCAGCAAGCAATTTTTATGATAACCGCTTCAGGATAAAGCTCCTTCGGAACATCTTCATCCATTTTTATGCTGAAATCAATATCAAAATCATCGGGATTATATTGAAGAGGAATATTAATTGTCCAGTTGCCTTCTTCATCCTTGATTTTTTCGATAGGTCCCACATCATAGCCAGACTTGCTTAAAGCAACACCGAAATATGAGCTTTCGACAAGACCTTCATATGTGGGGGCAATAGCAGTATATTTTGTTTCGAGAATTTCATTCCCCTGAACATATGTTGTATATTCAAAGGCTTTCCTGTTACCTTTTTCGTCAGTAACGCCCTCTTTTGAGAAATACAGCTTATCGCCGGTTTCGATGAATGCAGGCGAATCCTTTTTCTGTTCAAGGAAATCTACCGCAAGCTCATCCTTGTTGTCGTTAGAGTCAAAGCCGCCGTCAACCTTGTGGTTGATTGTTACATTAATTATAGCATTTACTGCTTTTTCCCATTTTGCTGTGAGAACTATAGGAGCAGTAATGTGTGCTGTGACTTCTTCGCCCGAAGTGTAAGTTTTACTGTCATAATCCCAACCTGCAAAAATATAGCCTTCACGCACCGGAATATTATTTGTTGCAAAAACATTAGCACCGCTTGAAAAGGCCTCTTTTGCAACATCTTCGCCCTCTTTGAATACACCGCCGTTGGTGTCGTAAGCAACACTGTAATGATGAAGACTGAGCTCACCGTTAGCATTTTCGATGATGAGCTTGTATTCTCTTGCCTGATGGTAATGATCACCGGCTTCAATATGCCATGGGAAGTATACACCGTTTTCAACTGCAACAGTGTATGTACCGACGGCACTGTTTGTAAGCTCTATATATTCTGCGTTTTCCTTATCTTCGTGAAGGTAAAGGGTTACATCATCACCGTGTATATCGGAAATATCCGTCAATTCTGAATCAAGATATGTATGAACTGTTGCCAGATAAACGGGCTTTGTGGTGTCATAAACATAAGCGTAGGAATATTGGGTTGTACCGTTATTGTCCTTATATTCACCACGCACCTCTACAGTATAGCTGGTGTTAGGTGTAAGCCCCGTAAAGATTATTGTACCGTCTGCCTGCTTTGTACCCTCAGCACCGCCGATGAAATAATCGCAACGGTCATCAAGATTACCTGTAAGAGTAAGAGTTGTAGTAGTTGTGGAGGTCGTCGGCTTTTTGAATACGAAAACAGTGGTTACTGCATCGCCGCTTGTACCGTTATGAAATTTACAGTTACCTTTTGTAATGTCAAGGTCAACCTGAGCATCACCTTTTGAATCTGTACTTGTACCTGCAACAGTACCCGTGATGTAGTAGTCACCGTTTTCTTTTGTAAGCTTCACGTGTTGAGCACCTGCAATAATTGTTCCTTTGGAAACGGTGCTTTCAACACAGGTGATGTGAACAACGGCACTTTCACCGAGAAGGTCTTTAACATTTCTCTTGTCGCCCTCGAAAAGACCAAGGACAACATTATCCATATCTGCATCAAGGTTATATGTAACGAAGCCTGTATTTTTTCTGTTGGAATACTTGCCTTCATGACTGTCGGAGCATAACAAATTACCGTTCCTGTCATAAACCTCAACAGTAACAGTACCTACAAGAGAAGTGCTTGCTTTGATGCTTGCACCGTAAACCGATGCCCATGCATAGCCGACACCTGCAAACTCTTTGTTATAGGTTCTGCCGACCATATTTGAAAGTCCCGCAATATTCTTGTTGGTGTTATGAATTTCAATTTCACCGTCAGTGTTATTAATGTTATACATATTATGAGAATTGTAAACATAAAGGTATGTACCCAGTGTGCTTTTCCATTTATAGGTAAGCTCACGTACATTACCGTCATAGCCTTCAACATGTGCTTCTAAAAGCTCACTTGAACGAAGATCACTTTGTTCACCTCTCATAAAGCTGATGATTTTAACAGTAACCTCGGAAGTATCCGCGGCAAAAGCAACAGAAACCGTACCGAAAACCATCAACACAGAAAGAACAAGTGACAAAATCTTTTTTGATGTTTTAACCATATAAAATCAACCCCTTAAAAAATTCTGCTAAAAATTATACCACTAAATCAAAATAAAGTCCATAAAGAATTATAAAAAATGTAATTTTTATCAATTCTATTTACCAAGCACCGGCATTTCAGTCATTCTGAGCCTTGCACAGCCGTATGGGCAAAGCTCTGTTTTCTTCACTTGAGTTTTTGGCTCTCTTGATTTCGGTGTTTTTCTTGCAATACTTCTGTATGGAAATTTAAGTCCCCAATCGATTTGTTGCATATTTGCTTTTATGGTTACCGGGGGATTTTTCTGTGAGAACGGAATATCGCTGATTCCATTAAAGCTCACTTCAAAATCCGCATTTGAATAGCCATAATTCCAAGCTGTTTTTGGTATGAACTGATAATCACAATAAGGGAATTTACGCTCTACACCTTTTTTGGTGTATTCTCTCATTTGCTTTTCATATTCAACAGGCACAGAGAAAAGCAATGAGCCCATTTGCAAAGCATAAAGATTATTTGGTCTTTGTTTCAAGAATGGTGTTGCAGAAAACTCTATTTCGATTTCCGTTTCACCAATGTTTATTGCGAATTCAAGGTCTTTAGCTTCTGTATTTTCACCGTTTACTTTAAGATTTTTCGCAAAGCTTGGAATACGGATTACAAAATCAAAATCCCTTTCTGCATCTATGTAATAATGCGTTTTATTCTCAAAGGGATAGTTAGTTTCGAGCTTGATTGTAACACCATTATCCTTCAAAACAGATGGCAACATAACAGAATTTATTATTGTGTTTCCATTATGCATAAATGCTGAAAGTGCAAATTTAGGCCAGCCCTGATTGAAGTTTGCGGTACAACAGCCAAAATTCGGCTCAAGTCCGAATGTATGTGCATAAGGGCCGTTTGTACTCCACGGTGCCATAATCATTGTTTTCTGACAGGCAATCTGATTTACCTGCTGAACATACTGATGAGTCCACATATCCTCGCTGAGTGTGGCAGGAAGAGCATTAAAGCCAAGAACCTCAAGACGCTCTGCCCATTTGTTATCACCTGTATGGGCAAAAATTTCCTCATAGGAATACATCTGCTCCGCAACTGCACAGCATTCGGTGCCTCTGGTAGGATCAAGACCTGAAAGTACCTCGTCACCTGTAAAGCCCTCAAAAGCAGTACCATTATACTTATCAAGGATTTCACGGAGTTTTTCAGCGTTATCTGTATACTCTTCACCCAACAAATCGTGTGAAACAGCTTCACTTTTAAGCATCATAGCAATATTTACTATATGAGTTTTTCTCAACCACATATGACTCGGCTTCTTCCATGAATTAACGGCGGAATTATAGTCAAAGCCCTGTGCTTTAATGATGCTTGCAAGGTCTTTTATCCAATCTTCCTGATATTTTTCGTATAAGAAATTGAGCGAAATAAAGGTCTCAAACCATCTGAATTTTGCCCATTTAAACAGCTTGCTTTCTCCGCTTTTAAGCATTTCGTAATAGTTTTTAAGCACTCGGTAAATAACATCGGGAATTCTTTCATCTCCCGAGCATTCGTAATAAACCTTGAGAGTTTTACAGATAAGCTGTATTGCCCATGTATCGTATTTTGCTCTTTCTTCCTTTTTGCAAGGACAAATCCAACCGTCATCCTCTTGTGCTGAAATAATTGCATCAATATATTTCTTTACAGTTGCAATCATTTCTTCATTTTTCAGAAGATAAGCAAGAGGAATAAAGCCATCAAGCCAGTAAGGTACTCTTTCCCACCCCTCACACTTGCCACCAATCCACGCACTGTCACGAATATCGGGCCAGATTTTGTGAAGATTTCCGCTAAGTCCTTCTGCCTGAATTTCCAGCTGACGGCGAAGCCAGCCCAGAGGCTTAATCTCTTTTGATGTATAAAAGCTCCATTTATTCATATTTTTCACCTAAACCAATGTTTACATTTTCCGCAGTTTTACTCTCTTTAATATCAAAACCCTTTTTGATAAGGAAATAAAGAGGTGGCAGTGCAAATATACATACAATACCCGCCCAAAGGAACATATTCTTTGCAGGGACTATTACTTCAGCACCGACTTCATTTATAATAGTCTGTGCTGCTTTCTGACAAGCCATATCACCTATAACAGGGCCTATAACCATAGGAAGAAGCACGGTGAATATCATTCTTATACCCTGAAAAAGACCTGCCTTGCCCTCGGGAATAAAGTCCTTGACAGCGGCACCGAAGAGAATATTTACAAGAGCATTGCCAAGTACAACGGGCAATAAGCTTGCAAGAATGACAAAGATGCTTGTGCTTGTGGAAAGCAGGAAGAAGCCCAATGTCATTACAACAACACCCAATACGAGGCATATACCTTTTTTCTCAACCGAGAGCTTGAGAAGTTTTACAATGCAGAAGAGAAGTAACGCCGCAACAACCACAGCGGTTATTATAACAGAAGGCTTGAGAATATTGCTCACACCGCCGTTATCGGGAATAACGACATACTGAACATATGTAAGAAGATACGGATAGAAAACCTGGAACGCAATTATTGCAAAGCAGAACGAAGCAAGAGACAGATAGAGTCTTGCGTTGGTCTTTATAACTGACGGTCTGAAACCGTAAAAGAGGTCCTGCCAATAATTTGAAGAGCTTTCAATCTGTGCAGTACGGGGAGGATCTTTGATAAAAAACAGACCGAGTATACCGCACAATGTTACTGTAAATCCGAGAACAGAAAAGAAAACCTTGTAAGTTATTGTACCTGCCTGAGCAAAACTGCCCACACCGGTTACTGCAAAAGAAGACACTGTTCCGACAACAGATAACACTGTCTCAACTGCAGGTCGTTGCTTTGGTACGGTAATATCTGTTACCCATGCCTGAAAAGCAGCGTCGTTACTGGTTGAGCCCATAAAGGTCATGACAATATCCATCAGAATAACAAACCACACCGTAGTTCCGAGAATTCTTGCTTCATCTGTAAGATTAAAAAGGTTTGCTACATTCTCTTTTGTAATGAAACCAAACATAGCAGTAACAATACCCCAGAATATGTAACCGACGGAAATAAACATCTTACGGTTTTTCAGCTTATCGCTGAGGGCACCCATTATAAATGTTGTAAGCACCGCCGCAACAGCAGAAAGAGCTACCATACGGGCTACCGCTGTTGTTGCTTCCATAGAACCAAGGATAGCCGCCTGCGACACATCGGCATATATTTCGTTGGTAATAAAGGTGTTGAAATACATATTTTCCGTATTCCATGCCACACCGCCCATAAAACAGAACAAAAAAATTATAAACCAGTTCTTTTTTCTTATCTTGTCTTTAACCATACCTTATCATTCCTTTCGATATTTTGGATTATATCACACATAATCTAAAATTCAACCGGATGCGAGTGTCGAGCCCACACTTCTTCGCTATTCCCTATTATTTCTTACTTCCCAAAGTCACAAGGATTTTTGAGGGAAGAGTGAAAAGGTAATATGTAGAAAATATCCTCGGAACGAGTCCGAGGAATTTTTTGAAAATCAAGTGATATTTTGATACAACGCAACCGAACCGTATCGAGCGTTGCAGATTGACGGAATTCTTAATCGAACCAAAAAGGTGTATATACCATGCGTTTCGAAATATTGCAATCTGGCAGGGGTTAAAAAATCAAGGCGAAACCATATATGTAATCAACAGTTCGAATTGTATGCAATCTGTCAAAAAACGGAATGTAATCAATATGCAGATACCGGGACTTAAGTTGCATACCAATTCTGCGGTATGGCTAAAAAAACTTTTCGCCGCAGAATATACGGCGAAAAGCTTTTAATTTGTATTAATGAAAATAATTAATCAGCGTTCTTTTTATATCAATAGTGCAGTTCACCGCAAGAGCAGGTTCTGCCTACACCAAAGATGCTGCATATGAAACGGATTATACTCCATACAATTTTTGCAAAGAAATTACTATCAGCTCTATGGCAAATGTGGCCGCAATCGTAAGTTGCACCACATTCGGTACATACACCATCTTCATAGTTATGCTTTGCAAGAGGAACAGATTGCTGTGCTACAAGAATTTCACCGCAAACTGAACATATTTTACCCTCTGTAAGACCTGTTTCCGTACAGGTTGCAGGCTTAGCGGGGATTATTTCTTCTGTATGGGGAAGCTTGGAACCGGTAATGAGCTGACGGCTTACTTCCTCGCCGCATACTGTACAATATGTGACAAGCTCGTAGGTCTCATTCTTTGTGCAGGTTGCAGGAGTTATATTTTCCTTAACTGCTTCTCCGGGGGTATGTGCAGCAGGAATTACCTTATTAGCTTCAGACAAACCGTATTCACAATCTGTGCAGTAAGTACCGCCAACTACACCGTCCTCTGTGCAGGTTGCATCCTTATGTTCTATATAACCGTCTGAGTTATGGCCTTTTGCGGGAATTGTTGCAAGCGCTTCTTCTCTGCCGTATCTACAAACTGTGCAGAAATTACCGCCGACTATTCCGACTGTGTAGCAGGTCGGTTCTTTGTGTTTAATAACACCGTCCTGATTGTGGTCTGCAAGAGGAATTTCTTCCTGCTTTGTAGTAATCTTGTTACAAACTGAACACTTATAACCGTCTGTGAGGCCTGTTTCCTGACAGGTTGCAGGCTTACCGGGAATTACTATATCTTCAGTATGAGGTAACTTAGGAATCTGTGTTCTTGCTTCCTCGAAGCCGATTCTGCAGATTGCACAGTAATCACCGCCAACAATACCCACTACGGAACAGGTAGGATCTCTATGATTGATAGTTCTCATAGTATGCTCAGTTGAAAGAGGAATTACTTCCTGCGGTACAAGAATTTCGCCGCAAACCGAGCACTTAACGCCCTGGGTAAGACCTGTTACCTTACAAGTTGCCTCCTTAGCGGGCATAATTTTTTCGGTATGCGCTGCAAGAGGAATTTCTGCCTCTGCTGCTTCCTTGCCGTAATTACAAGCTGTGCAGTAAGTACCACCGACAACACCTGTTTCAGTGCAGCTTGCATCCTTATGAGCTACTACGCCATCCTGATTGTGAGCTGTTGTGGGAATTTCTGCTTCTGCTGCTTCCTTGCCTTCACCGCAAGCTGTGCAATATGTACCGCCGACTACGCCTGCTTCTGTGCAGGAGGCATCCTTATGTGCTACAACGCCATCCTGATTGTGGTCTGCAAGAGGAAGTTCTGCTTCTGCTGCGTCCTTACCGTAATTACAAACTGTGCAATATGTACCGCCAACAACGCCTGTTTCAGTACAAGTTGCAACCTTGGATTCTACATAACCATCTGTGTTGTGAGCTGCAAGAGGAATTTCTGCTTCTGCTGCTTCCTTGCCTTC
>JAZSJT010000147.1:0-21357 GCA_045534425.1 Acutalibacteraceae bacterium
TTTATTTCATTGCAACAGAGTTATTGAGGAGAACTGTTGAATAGAGGAAGAGGACTTCGTCTGCGTTTTTGAAATCCACAAGTCCCGTTAAGGCACCCGAAGCAATATATCTTATATCAACAACTGTGATTTTCGAATAGCTTTCTATAAGAAGAGGAGCAATTGAACTGCCGAAGGAATCACGGAACAATACAAGCTCTCTTTTTTCTGCGGCATCCTTATTTTCAATAACGGAAAGTGCCACTGTTCCCGAAAGAAACATTTCGTAAAGATCTGCACCGGAAATCTTTGACATATCATAAACAGGATAATTTACCGCTTTCCCCGTGTCATAATTAGTAACTGTCGCATTGTCTATGGCGGGGGAAGTGAGATAAATTATTTCGTCTGTGGGCACTTTAAGCCCCGATTGATTGTAATATACACCGTAGAAAGGCTCGGTGATTTTATTTTCGGTGAATTTCCCGTTAAAATCTGCCCCCATAGAGGTTACAAGCTTTTCGGCAACATCAACGATATTTTCCTGTTTCCAGTGAGTGTCGGTGGTGTAATAGTCGTCAGCAGAAAGAAGAGGCTTCACATCAATATACTCTGCAAAAGGAGTTTTTTCTGTAAGCTTATTTGCGAAAGCATCATAATTGAAGGATAAATAGCCGTTTTCATCTGCTATGAAGCAGTTTTTGTCGGGGATTACTGAAAGATAAACATCTGCATTTGTGTCTTTTATATATTTATCATATATGAAGCTGAATTTTTCTGCAGCATAGCCTATCATATCCTCCTTCATAGGATATTCAAGCTTTGAAAGGTGGCCGTCTGCCTGAAAAATCTTGTTGTTATCCATCTTGTTGAAAAGATATTCAGATGCATATGCCTTTATGCTTCTGAAAAGGTCACGAAGCGGGAACTGGTCGGGGGAAGCATCCTCAAACTCCTTCATATATTTTCCCGAAAGCACATTTTCAAAGGAAAACTCAGGAAGAGGTGAAAGCTTTCTTCTTTCAGACTCGGAATATTCCGTGGGAGCTTTGAACATAAACCACGCGGATAAGCCGAAAATCAACACAGAGGACAGTGCGATTGTTATAATATATTTAAGCTTTTCTTTCATAACAATTACCTCCTCTTAAAATCTGAAATAAAGGAACGGATTGAAAGAGCCGTCCACAAGATATGCAGTGCAAAGAACTATAATAACTGCTGTAAATACGGGTGAAAGAATTGAAGCTGCAATGTCGCCTGCTTTTGTTTCTTTAAGCTTTTTAACGATAAGCTTCGGAACGGGCGTGGCACCAACAGCGGCAATAGCCATAATGAGTGCATAGCTTTGAAGATTATAAAGCCATTCTGCACCCGCAAGTCCCGTAGCCCCTATACCGAACATACCGCCGATATACTGTAAAGCCTCTCCCATACCCGCGGCGTTGAAGATAACAAAGCTTATAATTATAAGGAAGAGAACATAAATGCGTGACAGCACCTTTGATTTTGCAAGATATTTTCCGAGGAACATTTTTTCAAGTGTGAGAAGCACCGCAAAATAAAGTCCCCATACAATGAAATTCCAGTCGGCACCGTGCCAGAAGCCTGTTAAAAACCACACAACGAAAATATTTCTCAGGTGCTTTGCGGTTGAAACACGGTTTCCGCCCAAGGGAATATATACATAGTCCCTGAACCACTGACCGAGTGACATATGCCAGCGTCTCCAGAATTCCGTAACACTCTTTGAGATGTAAGGATAATTAAAGTTTTCCATAAAGGTGAAGCCGAAAATTTTACCGAGACCTATTGCCATATCGCTGTAGCCCGAAAAATCAAAATAGATATGAAGCGAGAAAGCTACTGCATAAAGCCAGTAGAAAGCCACTGTCTTTTCATCGGTTGCCTTAAATGTTTCACAAAGCTCACCTAATGCATTTGCAATAAGAATTTTCTTCCCGAAGCCGACACAGAAACGGATTATTCCCTCATAAGTTTTCTGAAGTGTATGAGTACGTGTTCTCAGCTCCTTTTCAACATCACTGTAGCGGACAATGGGACCTGCTATAAGCTGAGGGAACATGGAAATATATGCACCGAGGGTTACGGGATTTTTCTGTGCGGGGACAGTGCCTCTGTATACATCCACGGTATAGCTTAAAATCTGGAAGGTATAGAAGCTGATACCTATAGGAAGGGCTATACGCAGAAGCGGAATTGAAAGTCCCGTGGCACTGTTGAAATTCGTAATAAAAAAATCAACATATTTGAAATATACTAAAAGTCCGAGGTCCACTCCGACCGAAAGAATCATAAAAAGCTTTGAAAGCTTCTTCCCTTTGAATTTTTCAATAAGAAGACCGAAAACATATCCCACAAGGATAGAAACTATCATTACGATACAATATCTCGGTTCGCCCCAAGCATAGAAAACCAGTCCCGACACGAGAAGCACGGTATTTTTAAGCACCTTGGGAACAATGAGATAGAGTATTAAAACTGCGGGTAAAAAGAAATATAAAAATGAAATACTTGAAAAAAGCATTTTAATTACTCCCTAAAACAAAAAGGAGCCGAATTTTCAGCTCCTTTTTTCAAAGTCTTTTTACAAACAACCAATTAAGCAGCTGTTGTTTCTTCAACTGTTGTTTCTTCTGCTGTTGTGTCTTCAGCAACTGTTTCGTCAGCTACTGTTTCAGCATCGGGATCAAATGCTGCGGGGCCGTCAAGCTCATCGCCTGCGATGTCGCCGCCTTCAACTTCTCCTTCGCCTTCAGCTTCGGGCTGTTCGAAGGAAAGAGGAGCCATTACGAAGAATACGAAGCTGTCAACCTTTTCAACAAGCATTTCTTCTGCTGCTGTGCAGATGTTCCAACGAAGGTTTGCATTGTCTTTAAGAGTTGTAACGAAAGCGTCTGCATCTGCATCTTCAGCGAGTTCAAATACATAGCTTACAAAGGGAATTGTGCCTATCATGGGCATAAATGCTGTACAAGCCTTGAAGCCTGTGATGTCAGCGTCGAAGCCTGCAAGATAACCGGCTTCCATATCCTGAACCATGGGCATAAAAGCTACTGTTTCATTTGTGGAAAGAGCAGTTGCGATTGTGTTTGTTGTTGCACCTTCTTTAGCAGCTTCTGCCTTGAAAGCTTCAACAAATGTGGCAGCAGCAGTAACGTCTGCAGCAGTTGTTGTTTCATCAGCAACAGTTGTTTCTTCTGTGTTGCCGCCGCAAGCTGCGAAAGCAGCAACGATTACGAGAGCGAGTACGATTGCAATAAGTTTTTTCATTTTGATTTTCTCCTTTTTGGATATGTTTTTTTGTTTTTGTATATATTAAAAATCACTCTTTGTGAGCAATTTAATATATCATTTCAATGTGTCGGAAAAACAGGTTGCCCACTGCGAAGCTTCATCGTCATAGTAAAGCTTTACATAATGGAAGCCCGATTTATCCTTGAGAGTGATTATATAATTAAAGCTTGCATCAGGCATAGGAACAACCCATTTACATTTCAGTTCCCCTGAAAACACACCTGATTTATTATTATCGGCAAGAATTTCACCGTTTTCGGAATAAAGCGAACCGTGGCTTGTGAAAACCTCTGTTTCGGTCTTCAGATTAATTGTCAGCTCACACATAATTTCATTATTCATTCTTGCAAGCATCAATGAGCCCGAATTGGCTTCCGTAATATGAACCTCCTCGGTGAGTTTTTCATTTCCCACATACACCTCGGGAGTTTTATCGGCATTCATAAAAAAGAAGCCGGCAACGAGAATAACCGCAATTGCGGCGGCAAGGGAGCCAATTTTTCTGAACTGAACGATATTGCCGTTTTTTACTTTCGTTTCGTCGGCGTTCATTATTCTGTCATAGAGTTCATCGGGTGCTTTTATATTCAGATATTCGCTTCTGAACTTACTGTCAGACATTGAGCTCCTCCTTTTCCAAAAGTAATTTAAGTGCATCTCTTCCTCTTGATAACCGCATTTTTACTGCAGAAGCTGAAATTTTCAGTGTTTTTGCAATGCCTTCTATGCTCATATCTTCGAGATAGTGAAGAACGATAACGGTTCTGATTTTTTCGGGAAGCTTTTCAATTTCATCAAGAATACCAATGCTGTCATCTGAAAAGTTATCCCTGTAAATGAGATTTTCGGCAGTCGCAATATCCTCGTGGGAGCGAATTACGTTTTTGCGGTATATATCGTGACACTGATTTACCGTGGACCGTATAAACCATGCTTTTTCGTGCTCGTCGGACAAGAATACTGTTTTTTTCTTTATATATTTCAGAAACACATCCTGAACGGCATCCATAGCATCATCGGGATTTTTCAGCTGCATCAGTGCAATTCTGTAAAGCATATCCGAATAGCGTGAATAAACCGCAGAAATATCAGTTTCCGCTCTTGAAGACCAACCCAACTGACTGCCCTCCTGTCAATAATACGTTTGAAGATTCCGAAAGGTCACATTTTTATGAAAAAAATTTTTTTAATTTTTTCAAAACGTTTTTTACTCCCTCGGACACTTCACTAATTATGGCTTATTAAAGACGATTTGTCAAATATAAATATTAAATTATTATAAATATATAATCATTTATATGTTTTTACCCTTGAAAACGAAAATGAGAGTGATATAATTAAGAATATCAACGAGGTGATGTTATGCAGTCCGATATTTTCGGTGCGGCACTGTTTTTCATAATCGGTGTCATTATAGCCTTCGGCAATTTTAAGCTATCCGAATTTTTTCTCAAAAATAAAAAAGATAAGTTTTCATCTGTTGCGGTAATAAGACAGGCATTGCAGGTGGCATATATAGTTATCCTGTTTTTTGCAGCAAAATACACCCCTTGGGACAGAACCTATATTTTAATAGGCGGGGCATTGGGAATTACTCTTCCTATGTTTATTTTTACTTCCCTGCTTCTTAAAACCAACAAAAATGGAAGCATAAATAACAGCATAAAGGAGGATGAAGATAATGGGTGAACCCTCCGAGGTAATTTTAAGTCTTGGCGGTATACTCGACATTACGGGTGAAGTTGTTATGATGTGGATTCTTCTTGCCGTGATAACGGTAATTTCACTGATAATAAAATTTACCCTTAAAGAGAGGCCCGGCAAATTTCAGAACATAATTGAAACGGGAGTTGAATATCTCGACAATTTCTTTTATGACCTTTTGGGTGAAAAATCAAGAAAATATTTCACCTTCCTCGGCTCTCTTTTCATTTTCATAATCTTTTCAAACTATTCGGGACTTATTCCGGGAGTCGGAATGACCGATTTCGTAAAAGCACCCACCGCTTCCCTTTCCGTAACGGCGGGACTTGGAGTTCTCACCTTCATTTTCTTGCAGGGTGCGGGACTTAAACACGGTGTGAAGCATTATTTCAAAAGATTTATAAGCCCCATTTTCATTATGCTGCCCCTTCTGGTGCTCGATGAAATAATAAAACCCGCCTCACTGGCTCTTCGTCTTTTCGGTAACGTTTACGGAGAAGAAATGGTAACACACCAGCTTTATGAAATCTTTCCCATAGGTGTTCCCGTTGTTATGATGGTATTATCACTTTTGTTCTGTGCATTACAGGCAATGGTATATACAATGCTCGTTTCAATCTATCTTGATGAAGCGACAGAAGAAGAATAATTTCAAAGGAGATAAAAAAATGACAAATTCAGCAATCATTGCTCTCGCAGCAGCTCTCGCAATCGCAGTAAGCACAATAGCACCCGCTATTGCACAGGGACTTACTGCAAAATCCGCAATGGAAAGCATTGCCCGTCAGCCCGATGCCGCAAAGGATATCCGTTCAACTCTCATTATCGCTCTTGCTCTTATGGAAGCTCTCACAATTTACGGACTTCTTATTGCATTTATGCTCATTTCAAAAATCTGAGGTTAGTTTATGAATATACAGTTACCTGTCGTAATATGGACTGTAATCTGTTTCCTCCTTCTTATGCTCATTCTTAAATTCCTTCTTTTCAGGCCCGTGCTTGAAATTATGGATAAAAGAAAAGAAAGAACCGCCCGTGCCCAAGAAAAGAAGGCACAGATAGAAAAGCTTACAGAAGAGCACGAAAAAAGAATTGAAATAATCAATGAGGATATGAAGATTCAGAGGGAAAATTACATAAAAAGTGAACTGAAATTAATCCGTGTAAAAAATAAAACCGACATTGAAGAGGCAAAAAATGCCCGTTTCACACGAGTGGAAGGCTATAAAGCCGAAACCGAAAAGGAAAAGGAAGAAATAAAAGAGCATTTTTCTTTTGAAGTCGGAAAAATTGCGGAAGCTTTTGCCGAAAAGCTGATTTCACAGTAACACCCTCAACAAAACGGAGAAAAATATGGAAATACAGTATGTAATAATAAATTTCCTCATACTCACTGCAATTCTCATAATTGCAGGCAGAAAAACCGTAAAAAGAATATTCGGCTCACGGCTTGAAAGAATAAACCGACAGCTGGATGAAGCCGAGGCAGTTGAAAATATGCCTCTTCCCGAATTCAGCGAAAGTGTACCCGAAATTGACAGCTTCACTCTCCCGGAGGAAGTAAAGGAAGAAAAGCATTATGCCGAAAAGAAGCTTGATGCCATAAGGCTTTTCGGTGAAAGAGAATGCCGTGAGCTTCACCGTCTTATGATAGACGAGACAAAAAAAGAGCTTATGATGATGTTCCGTGAAGAAGTCACAAAGCTTTTTTCAACCGAGCCCTATCACAGCAAAATAAGGGCAAGGGAAGAAAGCATAATTGATGAAATTCTCTCACAAATTGAACTGACTCCGGGTGATATGGCATATCTCAAGCGTTCGGATGTTCTTTACGTAACGCTTATGTCCGCCTTCCCTCTTCCCCAAAATATCGTTGATAAGGTTGATAAAGCAACAACCGAGCTGCTTATGACAGTCAACGGAAAAACCTCACTGTGGGTAAAAGAAGATGCTTCGCTTATTGCAGGACTGCGTCTTCGTATCGGTGACACCGTATACGACGGCACTGTGGCGGAGGACCTCTATCATTTTGAAAGAAGACTCAACCGTGAACCCATACTGACAGACGATGCAGTCAAGGAAGTTACGGATGATTTTCTTAAAACAGCAACGAACTATCAGTCAGACATCAACAAATATCAGCTGGGAAGAGTTCTCACCATTTCCGACGGCATCTGCTGGATGGACGGTCTTGCCGACATTATGTACGGCGAGGTCGTTGAATTTGAATGCGGTGACCGAGGTATGGTGCTTGACATCCAGCCCGATAAAATCGGCTGTGTCATTTTCGGTGAGTTCGAGCACATTGAAAGCGGCAGCAAGGTCCGCCGAGTGGGAAGAATTGCATCCGTTCCCGTGGGCGACTCTCTTTTAGGCAGAGTTATTGATCCGAGAGGCAACCCCATTGACGGCAACGGCTATCTTAAAATTACCGAAAAACGCCCCATTGAAGTGGCAGCCCCCGCAATTTTAGACCGTGCTCCCGTAAACTCTCCCCTTTTCACAGGCATAAAAGCTATTGATGCCATGGTTCCCATAGGAAAAGGACAAAGAGAGCTTATAATCGGCGACCGACAAACAGGAAAAACCGCCATTGCCATTGACACAATCCTCAATCAGAAGGGCAAAAACACCGTCTGCATCTATGTC
This sequence comes from Acutalibacteraceae bacterium, assembly GCA_045534425.1. Taxonomy (GTDB): domain Bacteria; phylum Bacillota; class Clostridia; order Oscillospirales; family Acutalibacteraceae; genus RUG806. The sequence continues at coordinate 7,651 of JAZSJT010000147.1, forward strand.
GCCATAGGTCAGAAGGAATCCCTTATATCGGAAATCAGGGAAACACTCGAAAAGCACGATGCTATGGAATATACCGTCATAGTATCCGCTTCCGCATCGGAATCGGCAGCATTACAGTATATTGCACCATTCTCCGGCACTGCAATTGCAGAATACTTTATGTATAAGGGCAAGGATGCTCTTATAATTTACGACGACCTTTCAAAGCACGCCGTAGCCTACAGAGAGCTTTCTCTGCTTTTGCACCGTCCGTCGGGGCGTGAAGCATATCCCGGAGATATATTCTATCTTCATTCACGTCTTCTTGAACGCTCGGCACATCTGTCGGAAGAACTGGGCGGTGGCTCAATTACCGCACTTCCCATTATTGAAACCCTTGCGGGTGACATTTCCGCATATATTCCCACAAATGTAATTTCTATTACAGACGGACAGATTTTCCTTGACAGTGAGCTTTTCCACGAAGGTCAGCGTCCCGCAGTAAATGTCGGTCTTTCAGTTTCGCGTGTGGGCGGCTCGGCACAAAGCAAGCTTATGAAGCAGGTCAGTGCATCTCTTCGCACCCAGCTTGCAAGCTACAGAGAGCTTCAGGACTTCACACAGTTCGGAACGGATATTGACGAGGTTACGAAGAAAACTCTTGAATCCGGACGAAAGCTTACCGCAACACTCAAGCAGGGCAGATATTCACCTCTCGATAACTGGAAGCAGGCACTTATTCTTTTTGCTGTTTCTGAAAATCTCACAGGGGAAAACGACCTTGAAGACGGCACATATCAGAACGGTCTTTTCAGCTTCTTTGAAAACGAGAAAAAAGAGCTTTGTGCACTTCTTAAAAGCGGTGCGAAAATGTCCGATGAAGTAAAAGAACAGGTAAAGGCTGCCGTCAACGAATATACGGCAGGTATCTGATTATGGCTACTTTACAGGAATTAAGAAAAAAGCTTAAAGGAATACAGTCAACGGTAAAGCTTACAAAGGCTATGAAGACTGTATCTTCCGTTAAATTTTCAAAGCTAAACCGTATTTATTCGGAAAATCTGCAGTTTTTCAACTCCTGTGAATCTCTTTATAATGCATATTCACAGGAAATTAACTCTCTTTTCCCGAAAGCACAAAGCACTGCCCCCGAGGCCGTTTTCGTTATGGCTTCAAATAAGGGGATGTGCGGCGGCTTCAATACTGAAATATTTAATTTTCTTCAAAAGGAAAAAGAAAATTTCCCCGAAAACACACTTTTCTTTCCCTGCGGAAAAAAAGCGGTATCCTTTTTCGGAGAAAAGAAAATTCCCTATGAAAAATCCTTTGAATTTTCGGACATTCCGTCTAAAGAAGAAAGCAAAGCTTTTCTTGATGAAATTTTATCTTTGAGAGAAAACGGAAAAATTTCTTCCGTTTACGTAATTTACCCGAAATTCAAAAATGTAATGAAGCAAATTCCCGAAACCGTTTCCCTGTTCAGTGAAAATAACCGAACAGGTGAAGCAAAAGAAAGCATCACCGAATTTTTTCCGGATAAGGAAACGGTTTTAGAAAATATTGCAGATATAATAATTTTCAACAAAATTCACAGCTTCATTCTGCAAACGGCTCTCGGCTCACAGGCGGCAACCCTCACAACAATGCGTTCAGCATCAGACACAGCTGCGGCATACTGTGCAAAGCTTGAAACAGAAATAAACCGCAAACGCCAGAGTGAAGTAACAGCAGACGTAATAGAAACAACAAACAAATCATAATTTAGCAGGGGTTAATTTTATGGCTAAAGGCTCTCTTGGTATGGTTATGCGGGTTACGGGACCTGTTGTTGACATACTTTTTAAAGAAAACGAAGTACCTGATATTTTCCACGCCGTGGCTATTGAAAAGGATGAACAGCTTTTTGTTCTTGAGGTTTCACAGCATCTCGGCGGCGGTCTTGTGCGTTGTATATCCATGTATCCCACCGACGGCCTTTCAAGAGGACTTGATGCTATGGATACAGGTGAGCCCATACACGTTCCCGTCGGGGAAAACACACTGGGACGTATGGTTAATGTACTGGGGCGTCCCATTGATAACGGTAAAGACATTGAATGTAACGAAAAATGGTCCATTCACCGTCCTGCCCCCAATTTTGCGGATATTGTTGCATCCGATGAAATTCTTGAAACGGGAATTAAGGTAATTGACCTTATGACACCATATGTTCGGGGCGGTAAAATAGGTCTTTTCGGCGGTGCCGGAGTAGGAAAAACCGTTCTTATAATGGAGCTTATAAGAAATGTGGCATTTGAGCATAACGGCTACTCGGTTTTCGCAGGTGTCGGTGAGCGTTCCCGTGAGGGCAACGACCTGTTCAACGAAATGATGCAGTCGGGAGTTCTCGACAAAACAGCACTTGTTTTCGGACAGATGAACGAAACCGCAGGTGCCCGTCTTCGTGTGCCCCTTGTAGGGCTCACCATGGCAGAATATTTCAGAGAAAATTCCCACAAGGACGTGCTTTTATTTATAGATAATATATTCCGCTTTTCACAGGCGGGCAGTGAGGTTTCCGCACTTTTAGGCAGAATGCCCTCTGCTGTCGGCTACCAGCCCACACTTGCATCTGAAATGGGTAAGCTTCAGGAGAGAATTGTTTCAACGGGTAACGGCTCAATAACATCTGTTCAGGCGGTTTATGTTCCCGCCGACGACCTTACGGACCCGGCTCCCGCAACCACCTTCTCACATCTTGACGCCACCACCGTTCTTTCAAGAAAAATCGTGGAGCTGGGCATATACCCTGCTGTTGATCCTCTTGAATCCTCCTCGAGAATTCTTCTTCCCGACATCATAGGCGACCGCCACTATAAAGCCGCCAAGGAAACACAGAGGGTTCTTCAGAAATATAAAGAGCTTCAGGATATTATTGCAATTTTAGGTATGGAAGACCTTTCCAATGAGGACAAGCTGACGGTAAAAAGGGCGAGAAGAGTTCAGAGATTTTTAAGTCAGCCTCTCCATGTTGCGGAAAACTTTAACGGAATTAAGGGTGTTTATGTTCCCCTTGATAAAACAGTGGAAAGCATGGAAGCAATTTTAGGCGGTGAATGTGACAGCATTCCCGAACAGTATTTCCTCAACTGCGGAACGGTTGAAGATGTTTTCCTCAAGGATAAAAATGCAGTTTAATTTTATAAAAAAGGAAAATCATAATGGCAGTAACAGATACTCTCCCCCTGACACTCATAATAATAACTCCCGACAATAAAATTCCCGATATCCGTTGCGACAGTATAAATCTTCCCGTCTGCGACAACAAAAAGGGTAAAAAAGGCGGTTCATACGGCATAAGAAAAGGACACATCAACTGCCTTATTGCTCTGGGTGAGGGAGAAATCACGGCAAAAACGGAAAATTCCGTAATTTTCTCAAAGTCCTGCAAAAGCGGTATAGCCGAAGTAAACCGTGACTCAGTCACTCTGACACTGACATAATAATTATTTTTCAATGACAATACCCGAAAAAGAGCAATTCACTCTTTTTCGGGTATACTTTTTATCATTATTACTGTTCGGTTTCATACCAGTGCTGATGACGTTTCATATAAAAATCGTAGGCAGACGTGTTTTTTACGTCATTTATAAATCTGAACCAACCCTTTTTTCTCGCCTTGGGAATATATTTTCTGTACACCTCAACATTTTCACTGACGTCTACAATAAGCTCCACCAGAGACATAAGCCTTTCAAGCTCTTCTGTATTCTCATCTACCTTTTCTCCGTAATATACATATTTACGAAGATGGGGATATTCAATGAGAATTCTGTCTATTTCCAGAGAATTTGCAACGAAATTCTGATAAATCTGACTGTTTATGGTCTTCTGCAGATTTATGCTCTGATAAATAACTCCCACAAGTCCCGCAACGGAAATAATAAGGGTAAGAATGTCAAATAAATCCATAATACCGCCTCAGATTTACTGTGTGATACCGGGTGTTCCGCCGCCCATAAGCTTTTCCATAAGTCCGGGCTTCTTCTGCTTCGGGGGCTTATATTTGGGGGGATTGAGAAGACGGAGCTTTGCAGATTTGCTCTTCTTAAGCTTCTTTGAAACTGCAAGAACGGGTTCAAGCATACTGTCTGTGAGATATGGCATAATCTGCTGAACGATAACGGGATCGTTTTCTATAAAGCCTAAAGCGGTAACTGCAATAAGGCTCTGCACTTCATTTGTGCCATCCTCATAGATTTCACAGATAATGTTGAAAAGTCTCTTCATCTTCTGAGGATTGTTTTCACGGATTGTTCCTTCAATATAAGCATTTGCGTGGGAAACAAAGAATTCTTCACAGAGGAATTCACCGTATTCCTCAATGTTTTTTGAAATTTCGTCCTTGAGCTCGGGATAAATACCGCTGAGCTTTGTGGCAAAGGTGATGGGATCATATGAAAGAGCACCGCTCTTTGCAGCAGAGCGTGAAACGGTTGAAATATTCTTTGTCTTAACGGCTGCCTTTTTCTTTACAACGAAGGTGTCTGTCATATAATCGTTGATTTCTGCGGAAATACTCTTAACATCACGTTCGTTGTATTCATCAAGCACGAAAAGATAGGTGGTATCCTTTGTGAAAGCGGCATCGTCACCTCTGGGAGCATCGTTCCCTGCAAAAAGAAGGTGAATTCTGTCATCACTGAAAACAAATCTTGTAACACCCTTTGAGCCGGAAAAATCCATAACAACAGCATCGCCTCTGTCATAAGCGGGACAGCCTGTTTTTCTCATTCCCTCCTGATATTCGGGTGCAAAGCCGCATTCTGCCATAGCGGCTTCGATATTTTTATACAATAATTCAAATACCTGAATTCTTTCCATTTAAGTATCCTTTCAGCCGTTAAGAGCGGCAAAGTTTTCTTTGTTTGCTTTATAGAGATTTTTGAAAACCTTATACTGTCTGTCGTAAACCTCTTTATTTTCCTTATTGGGTGTATAGGTCTTTACAGCGGGAATAAGGCTCTTTGCCTTTGAGAAATCGGAAATAAGCCCCGAGCCGACTGCAATTGTAACAGCGGCACCCACTGCACCCACGTTTTGGGGTTTATCAACAACCTCAATTTTCTTTCCGAGAACATCGGAGAGAATCTGACAGGTCATATATGATAAAGCACCGCCGCCTACGAAGCGTATTGTTTCGGATGCCTTAACCTTCTTTTCCTCTGCTTCCATAAACCAACGAAGATGGAAGCAAACACCCTCAATAACAGAACGGATAAGCTCACTTTTACCTGTTTCAAGGCTTATGTTGAAGAACATTCCTCTTGAATTGGGATCCTCAAAGGGACAGCGGTTGCCGTGAAGCCAGGGAGTGAAAATAACTCCGCCCGAGCCTGCGGGAACATTACTTATAACATCACTCATATAGTCATAGAGATTAGTGTATTCCGTTTCAAAGCTGTCGGCAACATCTTCCTTTTTGAGATAGATATTGATTTCATCAAGTGCAAGGTGGTCCTTTACCCATTCAAGACACTTGCCTGCAGTTTCAAGCTCTCCGAAATAGTTATAATATCCGGGAACAGCACCGATAACGGCTGCAATCATAGCGGATGCATCAACAATGGACTTATCAACAACAGTTGAAACCCAACCGGAGGTTCCGCAATATACGTGAGTATCACCGAGAGCAACGGCACCGGCACCAACACCGATAAGAGAAGCATCTCCTCCTCCGCCGTAAACTGCAATGCCGGGCTTGAGACCAAGCTCTTCGGCTTCCTTTTCACGAAGAGGACCTACAACATCGGTGGAATTTATAATTTCAGGCATATGCTTCACATCAACGCCCAGAGACTTACAAAGGCTTTCGCTCCAGCACTCGTGACCTTTACGGAGGTCATATAAAAGTGCACCGAAAGCGGAGTCTCTTGTCATAACACATCTGCCCGTCATTCTTGCAATAAGTGCTTCCTTAACGTCAAGCCATTTATGTACACGCTTGAAATTTTCGGGTTCGTGGTTCTTAACCCAGTTATATTTCCATACGGGATCCTTTACGGATGCTGCAACGGCACCTGTAATCATAAGAGATTTGAGAAGAATGGGAATACTTGCACCTGCAATCTGAATTCCGTGGGCAACACCCTTTTTAAGCTCCTCACGGGCACGCTGATCCATATAACTCATGGCACGTCTCACGGGCTTTGAGTCCTTATCAACGAGAACAAGCCCCTGCATCTGTGAGCAGAAAGAAATACCCTCAATAAGGGATGCATCGATGCCGGCTTCAGCAACAGCCTTCCTTGAGGTATTGCACATAGCAGTCCACCAGTCATCGGGATCCTGCTCCGCACCGCCGTCGGGGAAAACATAAAGCTTATATCCCTCGGAAGCGCTTCCGAGAAGCTTTATAGTATCAGAAATTTCAAAAACACAGGTCTTAACACCCGTAGTACCGATGTCAAAGGTTATTGCGTACATAAAAAATCTCCTTCCGATAAATTTATGATTTATATTGTTCTTCGTCCTTCAATTGCTCTCATAAGTGTCACCCCATCGGCATACTGCAGGTCACTTCCGACCGGCAGTCCGTAGGCAAGTCTTGACACCGTCACACCGAGAGGCTTGAGAAGCTTTGAAATATACATAGCCGTGAGTTCACCCTCAACGTTTGAGCCTGTTGCCATAATAACCTCTTCAATCCCGCCTTCTTCAATACGGGAAAGAAGCTCTTTTATTGCGATATCGTCGGGCGAAACATCGTCAAGAGGAGAAATAACTCCGTGAAGCACGTGATATGTTCCCTTATACTCATTGGTATTTTCTATAGCCATAAGTGCTTCAACATTTTCCACAACACATATAAGCGACTGCTTTCTTGCTGAATTTTTGCACACAGGACAGATTTCTTCATCTGTCAGATTACAGCATACGGGACAGCGGTGAATTTTTTCACTGGCTTCCTTTATGGTATCGGAAAGCTCCTGTGCTTCTTCCTTGGAAAGAGAAAGCACATAAAAAGCAAGTCTCATAGCGGTTTTCCCGCCGATACCGGGCATTTTTCTGAACTGTTCGGTTAATTTTTCAAAAGAAACCGCACTTTCCATATTATTAACTACTCCTTAGAAGCCGAGACCGGGAATTCCCAGACCGCTTGAAAATGCACCCATTTCTCTGTCCATGGTGTCTGAAGCCTTTCTTATTGCTTCATTGAGTGCGGCAATAAGAAGGTCCTCAAGCATTTCAACATCCTCGGGGTCCACAACCTCGGGCTTAACGGTAATTCCGAGAATTTCATGCTTACCGCTTACCTTTACTTCAACGGCTCCGCCGCCTGCGGATGCGGTAAATTCACTGCTTTCAACCTCAGCCTGCTTGTTAGCCATATCCTCCTGCATTTTCTGAAGCTTTGCCATCATATCGTTTCTTGACATATTATTCTGATTGGGAATTCTTGCTTTCATATTTATTTACTCCTTTTTTTCGGGATATTAATCCAGTTTTACTTTATATTCTTTGCTGAGGATATTTCCTGCTGCCTGTGAAACAAATCTGCCCAGCATCTGCTCATTTACAAACACCTTGAGATTTTTTTCACCTAAGGTGATATATATGGTATTCCCCTCAATTCTTCCGACGGAGCCTGTGAGCTGACCGATAAGCGGCGGAAAAAGATGCTCCGTTTCATAAACTATCTTTCCCCAGGTGCCTTTATCTATTGTGCCTGCGGCAGTGGATTCGGGAATAGACTCTTCAAAAGAAGTTTCATATTTATTTTCATAAACTTCTTTTTTCTGCGGAATTTCTTCCTCACTCTTTTTATGATTACCCTCATGCTTTTTCATAAAGGCATCAAAATCAAAGGCTTCATCATCTGAAGCTTTATCGGCACTGCCGAAGAGAGAACCGAAGGTGGACGAGGCACTTTCCGCACCGAAGCCCTTAAACTCACCAATGCTTGAATTCGGAATTCGGAATTCGGAATTCGGTGAAGCATCAAATGGCGGCTCTTCGTCAAAAGGAGGAGCATCGTCAAAGGGAGGAGCATCGTCAAAGAGAGGAGCATCGTCAAAGGGATACTCTTCGTCGAAGGGGTTGTCCTCGTCGGAGCTCGCAGGTCGGTGCTCGGGGGGCAAAGCTCTGTCGGAATTCGGGAGTTCTGCTGTGACAGGCCTTGTCTCCTGAACGGTTTTCTCCTGCTTGACTGTATCCTGACGGGGAGCTTTCTGTACAAAAGGTGCTTGAACGGGAGCTATTTTTACAGCGGTGCTTTTAAGAAGCTCTATTTCCTTTTCAAGCTTGGCTATTCTTGCACCGAGGGCTGCTGCGGATTCGTCTGTTTCGGGACGGGTGAGCCTTATAAGTGCCATTTCGGCTTCAATTCGCCTGTTCTGTGTTTTTCTCATAGCCTCTGTGACAGAGGTCAGTATATTAAGTGCATAAAGCACCGTTTCTTTGGGGAATAAATCCGAAATCTCTCTTATTTCCTGCAGCTCAACCGCCGTACACACAAGAAGATTTTCGGGATTTTTAACGGTTTTCACTATAAGAAAGCTTCTGAAACGGTCTATAAGCTCCGCTATAAGCCTTTCCGTATCGCACGAGCCCTTATGAAGCTCGTCAAGAATTGTAAGACAATTTGCGGTGTCGCCTGCGGCAATAGCCTTTATGAGTGCATATATATGCTCTCTTCCCATAAGTCCCGCAGAAGCTGAAACCGTGTCAACGTCAACCGTGTTACTCACACTTATGCATCTGTCAAGAAGCGACAGTGCATCTCTCATACCGCCGTCGGCAATTCTTGCTATAAGCATTGCCGCATCAGAAGAAAGCTCTGCCCCCTCTTGAGTCGCAACATACTGCAGTCTTGCGGCAATATCAGAGGGTTCAATTCTTCTGAAATCAAATCTCTGACAGCGTGAAAGTATGGTTGAGGGAAGCTTATGGACTTCCGTTGTGGCAAGGATAAATTTTACGTGTTCGGGCGGCTCTTCAAGAGTTTTCAGAAGTGCATTAAAGGCTTCAATGGTGAGCATATGCACCTCGTCTATGATATAAACCCTGTATTTCGCCTGTGAAGGCGTGAAATTTACCTCATCCTTGAGAAGCCTTATATCATCAATACTGCGGTTACTTGCCGCGTCTATTTCAACAATATCAAGCACACTGCCCGCATCTATGCCTCTGCAAAGCTCACATTCGTTACAGGGATCGCCGTTCACCGGATTGAGACAGTTTACCGCTTTTGAAAATATTTTTGCACAGGTGGTTTTTCCCGTACCTCTTGAGCCTGTAAAAAGATAGGCGTGCGAAAGTCTGTTTTCCTTAACCTGAGAAGAAAGCGTCTTCGTAACCTGAGGCTGTCCGATAACATCCGAAAATATCTTCGGCCGCCACTTTCTGTATAAAACTCTGTACAAAATACTCAACTCCGTTTAGCAAATGCAATATGATACAGCCGCACAATCACACAATCAAACTTCAGCAATGTGAAAAGCACGAGCATTATAGAGCGTACGCGGATTCAAGACACGAAGTGTCTTCCACCGGTGTCACTTTTCACTATTCACTCTTACTTCTTCACTATTTTTTTATTCTGTCCACAGAATAAAAAAATTTTGCCTCTGTCACACGGCGTGCAGGCGGACTGTGTCGCACGGGCTGACCGCTTAATGCTGCTCGGTTCCCCGCCTGACATGGTTCGCGGCGCTCCGTCGCACAGGACCAACACGCCGCATGACAGAAGCAAAATCCAAAAATTATCACTACATTTATTATAGCCTTGTTATTATATAATAAAATTATTCATTTTGCAAGTCTTTTTTTAATATCAATTATATACTTTTATTTTAATGTGAATTACGGTATAATGTGAACAGGATATCATACAGAAAACGGTGAAATTATGAAATACAAAAATGTGATTAAAGGAGAATTTGTTTCCCGCCCCAACCGGTTTATTGCGAGAGTGAAAATCGGAAACGAGGAGCATACGGTTCATGTGAAAAATACGGGAAGATGCAGGGAAATTCTTGTTTCGGGAGCGGCGGTTTTTCTTGAGAAATCCGAAAATCCCGACAGAAAGACCGCATATGACCTTATAGCGGTTGAAAAGAAAACCGAAAACGGGACAATACTTATAAATATTGATTCACAGATTCCCAATTTATGCGTTGCTGATTTTCTCCCCCGTTCTGGCCTTTTTCCCGAAGATGTAAAGATAAAAAGAGAGGTCACCTATAAGAATTCAAGATTTGATATTTTCACAGAATATGAAGACAAAAAAGCCTTTATTGAAGTAAAGGGTGTGACACTTGAAAGAAACGGCAAAGCCCTTTTCCCGGACGCTCCCACCGAAAGAGGTGTAAAGCACATTAATGAACTCATAAGTGCAAAGAAAGACGGCTTTGAAGCTTACATATTTTTTGTAATTCAGATGACGGGTGTCAAGGTCTTTTCTCCCAATAAAGAAATGCACCCGGAATTTGCCGAAGCTCTTAAAACAGCACAAAAAGCAGGAGTAAAAATTCTCGCCTACACCTGTGAAGTCACCGAAAAGGATATCAGAATTGACTCCCCCGTTGATATAATTCTGTAATATACACGATAATTTTGCATTATGCCAAATTTCTGTTGATTTTTTTGTATAAATATGATAATATATTATGACTAATTTTGTATCGGAGAAAGATATGAACGAAGAAAGACTTCTGAAAATTATAGACATATCCTCTGACGGTGAAGTAACGGATAAGGTTGAAATGGACAGCACCTGTATATACTACGGCACTCCCGACAATTATACCGTTGAGTTTGATGAAATTTTTGCCGAGGATATGAAAAGCCACACGGTGCTTCGTGTTAAAAACGGAAATTCGGCACATCTGTTAAGACAGGGCGCCATAAATACCGAGCTGATAATTGAAACGGGCAAACGCCACAACTGTGCATATGCCACACCCTATGGTGAGCTTATGGTGGGAATAACCGCACAGGACATTATAAGCGAAGCCGAAGAAGATTCTCTCAAACTTAAAATGTACTATACAATAGATTTTTACGGCGAGGTCAACCAGACAAAGGAAATGACGGTAATCGTCGGAAAGAAGATTTAAGAAAGGACCGGAAAAATGAGTGTACTTGTAAAAAAAGCAGAAGCAGGACTTCAGGCTGCCGTTGAAAATGCAATAAAAAAAGCTATCGAGGCAGGTTCTCTTCCCGAAGCCGAAATTCTTCCCATAAAAACAGAAATACCCGCAGACAGAAAAAACGGCGACTATTCCACCAATGCCGCTATGGCACACGCAAAGGCTTTCCGTATGCCTCCCATTAAAATTGCAGCGGCAATTACAGAAAACCTTGAGCTTGAAGGAACATACTTTGAAAAATGTGAGGTTGCGGGAGCAGGCTTCCTTAATTTCACACTTTCGGACAAGTATTACAGTGAAATCCTCAAGGATGTTCTCAAAAAGGGAGAGAATTACGGCCACTCCGAGCTTTTCAAGGGCAAGCGTGCTCTTGTTGAATTCGTTTCCGCAAACCCCACAGGACCTATGCACGTCGGAAATGCCAGAGGCGGTGCTATGGGCGACTGTCTCAGTGAGGTTCTCTCCTGGGCGGGATACGAAACCGAAAGAGAATTCTATATAAACGACGGCGGAAATCAGATTGAAAAGTTCGGTCTGTCCCTTGACATACGCTACCGTCAGCACTTCGGAGACAAAACAGAAATGCCCGAAGACTCATACCACGGGCAGGATATTATTGACCACGTAGTAAACTTCGCCGAAATATACGGCAACAAGTATATAAGTGCAACCGAAGAAGAAAGAAGAAAAGCACTTGTTGACTATGCTCTTCCTCTTAACATTGAAGGGCTTGAAAGAGACCTTCTCAAATATAAAATCAAATATGACACCTGGTTCAGAGAAAGCACTCTCCACAATTCGGGTGCAGCTAAAAAGGTGGTTGACCTTCTCACCGAAAAGGGCTATACCTATGAAAGCGAAGGGGCATTATGGTTCAAGGCTGAACAATTCGGCTGTGACAAGGATTTTGTTCTCAAGCGTTCGAACGGCTTTTTCACATATATAGTTCCCGATATTGCATATCACTATAATAAATTAAAGGAAAGAAGCTTTGACCTTGCAGTTGACATTTTAGGAGCAGACCACCACGGCTATGTGCCCCGCCTTAAAGCCGCCTTACAGGCACTCGGAGTTTCTCCCGACAGACTTCAGGTAATTCTTATGCAAATGGTAAGACTTGTAAAGGACGGCGAGGTTATCAAGGCCTCCAAGCGTTCGGGCAAGGCGATTACCCTCGTTACACTTCTTGAAGAAGTCCCCATTGATGCCGCAAGATTTTTCTTCAATATGAGAGAAGCAAATTCCCACTGCGATTTTGACCTTGACCTTGCAATTGAACAAAGCTCACAGAATCCCGTTTACTACTGTCAGTACGCTTATGCCCGTATCTGCTCCATTTTCAGAAAGCAGGAGGAAAACGGCTTCGTAATTGACACCGACATAAAGAGCAACCTTCTCACTCACGATACCGAAAAGGAGCTCATCCGCTTTATCGCCTCCCTAACCGGCGAAACAGAGAATGCCGCAAAGCTTCTTGATCCTTCAAAGCTCACACGCTATGCGGTTGACCTTGCAACTCTCTTCCATAAGTTCTACAATGCCTGCCATTGTGACATTGAGGACACTGACCTCAAGAACGCAAGACTCACCCTCTGTAAAGCCACCGCAACAACCCTTAAGAATGTTTTAGGACTTCTCAAGGTCGATGCACCCGAAAAGATGTAAACAGAATTGAAAAAACGATGTCGAAGCACGGAGAAAAGCTAAACAAAAAATATAATCAGGATACTAAGCATTTTCCGACAGGTACATCTTCACTATTACTTCTTTCTTGTTACTTCAATCCCCCCCGGAGGTAATTATGGCTGATAATACAGAAAAAACCGTTGCACAGAATAAAAAAGCCTATCACGATTATTTCGTGGAGGAAACCTATGAGGCAGGGCTCGAGCTTTACGGCACGGAGGTAAAATCCATCCGCGAGGGCAGAGTAAACCTCAAGGACTCCTGGTGCCACATTAAGGACGGCGAAATTTTTGCCAACGGTATGCACATCTCCCCATATGAAAAGGGAAATATATTTAACCGTGATCCCTTGCGTCCCAAACGATTACTGATGCACAAAAGAGAAATAAATAAGCTTTTCGGTCTTACAAAACAGCAGGGCTATGCAATTATTCCCTTGAGCGTATATTTCGTTAAAGGCAGAGCAAAGCTCAAAATAGGACTGTGCAAAGGTAAAAAGCTTTATGACAAGCGTGAGGACGCCGCCAAAAAAGCCGCCAACCGCGACATCGAACGCAGTATGCGCGGCGACAAAAACCAATAAAATACAGTTGATTTTAACGCGATTCTGCGTTATAATAATTCTCCCGAAGGTTTATCCTTCAACGTCCGATTTTGTCGGACATATCACACCGACAAAGTCGGTATATCACCTGCCGAAGGCAGATATAACGTCAGGCAACGTCTGACATATCACTGCAAATCTGTAAAACAGGTTTGCCATATGGGGGCGAAAGGATTTCGACGGGGAATCCGAGTCTTGATAAGCGAGCAGTGGCGGGGCACCACTATAAAAGCTTCAAGTTATAAAATAACTAACAACAATAAAACAGTTTTAGCAGCTGCTTAATCGCAGCCGCCGTCATTCCCG
>JAZSJT010000091.1:0-4055 GCA_045534425.1 Acutalibacteraceae bacterium
AACCAACGGAAGATTTAAGGAGATTATGCAGACAGGGCTTGAATGTATCGGAAAAATCGGTCTTTATGAAACCTCGGAGGTGCTTCATCTTGCAATAAAAAGTCTTGGTGTTATTGATTGTGATTTCAGACTTGAGCTTTCACATGCATCACTTCTTGAAGCATTGCTTGAGGATGCAAAAATTAATGATAATGCTTCTGATGAAGTTAAAAGCTGCATAAAAATGAAAAGCTCGGGAATAGGCGAAAAGCTTTTTAATGAAAAGAAAATCAATGCCCGGCAGCTGCAGCTGATAAACCTTCTTAACGCATCTTATTCAGATGCCGCAGAGCTTGAAAATGCAATTAAGCCTTATATTCTTTCAGAAAAATCCGAAACAGCTTTTGAGGAATTTATTTCTGTTTTCAGAAGCAATGTCACACAAAGCAACACAGGCAGAATAAGCGTCAATTTTTCACTTTCTGCCGACGCAGGATATTACAGCGGTATAGTTTTCAAAGGGTATATAAACGGAATTCCTGTTTGTGTCCTTTCGGGCGGTCAGTATGATAAGCTTATGAAAAAAATCGGTGAAGATGCAGGGGCCGTAGGCTTTGCCGTATACCTTGATTGTCTTGAAAGATTTAAATCAGAGCCTTCTGAATATGATGTTGACACCGTGCTTGTTATCAATGCCGGTTCAGATGCCGCAAAGGTACTCACCTTTACGGAAAAACTGATTTCTCAGGGCAAAACTGTCATAGTTCAGACATCAGTCCCCGATAATATCAGATATAAAAGAGTTATAAATTGGGAGGAAATATAAATGGAAATGATTAATATTGCTCTGCCCAAGGGAAGACTCGGAGAAAAGGTTTATGATATTTTTGAAAAAGCAGGGTATGAGTGCCCTTCTATAAAAGAAAGTAACCGTAAGCTCACCTTTGAAAATCCCGAAAAAGGTGTACGTTATTTCTGGGTTAAGCCCTCTGATGTTGCAATTTATGTTGAAAGGGGAGCCGCAGATATCGGTGTTGCGGGAAAGGATATTCTTCTTGAATATGAGCCGGATGTATATGAGCTTGCGGATCTTCACATGGGTGTATGCCGTATGGCTGTAGCCGCACCCGAAGGCTTTCGCGATGATAAGTCAAGAACACTCAAGGTTGCAACAAAATTTTCAAATATCGCATCAAAGTATTATTCATCAATGTGCCGCGATATTGATATAATTCATCTTAACGGTTCAATTGAGCTTGCTCCGATTCTCGGTCTTTCCGATGTTATTGTGGATATTGTTGAAACGGGAAAAACACTTCTTGAAAACGGACTTGTTCCTTTTGAAACAATAGTCCCAATAAGTGCAAGGCTTATTTCAAATAAAGCGAGCTACAGCTTCAAAACAGAAAGAATAAACGCCATAAAAAATGCAATGGAAGAATATGTGAGGAATAAAAATGATTAAGCTATATGAATATTCCGGAATCAATAATGATGAAATTTTTGAGAGAAGCAATCCTACGGGTGATGTTTCCCAAACAGTTACGGAGATTATTGAAGACGTAAAAAAGAACGGTGACACCGCTTTATATAAATACTGTGAAAAATTCGATAAAGTGAAGCTTTCTTCTCTTGAGGTATCGCCCGAAGAAATTGAAGAAGCTTTCGAAAATGTTGAACCCGAATTTATAGAAATTCTTGAAAAAGCCGCAAAAAATATCAGAGAATTTCATACTGCACAAAAAAGAAACAGCTTTGTTGTCGACACCGAAAAAAACGGTGTTGTAATAGGGCAGAAGGTAATTCCCATAGAAAAAGCAGGGCTTTATGTGCCCGGCGGCACTGCAGCATATCCTTCGACGGTTTTAATGGATTCAATTCCCGCAAAAATTGCAGGCTGTAAGGAAATATGTATCTGTACCCCTCCGTCTTCTGACGGCAAGGTAAATCCCGTTATTCTTGCCTCCGCAAAAATCGCAGGAGTTGACCGAATTTTCAAGGTTGGCGGTGCACAGGCAATTGCAGCATTGGCATACGGCACCGAAACCGTCTCAAGAGTTGATAAGATTGTAGGTCCGGGAAATGCCTTTGTTGCAGAAGCAAAAAGACAGGTTTACGGAATGGTGTCAATTGATATGATAGCAGGCCCCAGTGAAATCCTTGTTATTGCAGATAAAAACTCCGATCCCGTGTTTGTCGCAGCTGACCTTCTTTCACAGGCAGAGCACGATAAGAACGCAAGTGCTGTTCTTGTAACAGAATCAAAAGACCTTGCAGAGGCTGTCTGTGTAGAACTTGAACGACAGATTCCTCTGCTTGAAAGAGAGGAAATTGCAAGGATTTCAATTGACAATAACGGAAAAATAATTGTTGCCCCCGATATTGAAACGGGAATTAAAATCGCAAATGAGATTGCTCCCGAGCATCTTGAATTATGCCTTGATGATCCTTTTCAGTATCTTGATTCAATTAAAAATGCGGGCAGTATTTTTATGGGCAGATATTGTCCCGAGGCTCTCGGTGACTATTTTGCAGGTCCCAACCACACTCTTCCCACAAGCGGCACTGCAAGATTTTCAAGCCCCTTGTCCGTTGACGATTTTGTGAAGAAAACACAGTTTACGTATTATACAAAGGATGCACTCGAAGAAGTGTATAAGGATATTGCATATTTTGCAGAAAAAGAAGGACTCGGTGCACACGCAAAGAGTGCAACAGTCAGATTTGAGGAGATAAAATGAGCAGATTTTTAAGCAATTTATACGCATCCCTTAAAGAATATGTCCCGGGTGAACAGCCTCAGGATAAAAAATATGTTAAGCTCAACACAAATGAATCACCGTTTCCGCCGTCTCCCGGTGTTATTGCTGCAGTGACAGAAAGCCAAGTTTCAAAACTATGTTTATATTCGGATCCGGAAAGTAAGCTCCTTAAAGCAAAGCTTGCCGAAAGCTATTCACTTGGAAGCGAAAATGTTTTTGTTGCAAACGGTTCCGATGATATTCTGAATTTCGCATTTATGGCTTTTGCCCGTGAAAACGGTGCAGTTTTCCCTGATATTTCTTATGGCTTTTATCCTGTTTTTGCCGATTTATATAATGTTGATGCAAGGATAATCCCCCTTGAAGAAGATTTTTCAATTGATTATAAAAAGTATCTTAATATCGGGAAAATGGTGGTTATTGCAAACCCCAATGCACCAACGGGAAAGGCTCTTCCGAAAGAAGAAATTGAAGAAATAATAAAAACAAATCCCGATAATGTCGTGCTTATTGATGAAGCATATGTGGATTTCGGAGCCCAAAGCGTTGTTGATTTAGTCGGAAAATATGATAATCTTCTTGTTGTTCAGACTTTTTCAAAATCCCGTTCAATGGCAGGAGCAAGACTGGGTTTTGCCTTTGCAAATGCTGAAATTATAAAAGACCTGGAAAAGATCAAATATTCCACAAATCCCTATAACCTCAACAGACTGACTCAGCTTATGGGGGTTAAGGCTCTTGAAGAGCAGGATTATTATGATAACAACTGCACAATTATTGCCGAAAACCGTGAATTTACCGTTGAAGAACTTGAAAAAATCGGCTTTTCGGTAATTCCCTCAAAAGCCAACTTCATTTTTGCAAAGCACGAAAAAATAAGCGGAGAAAAGATTTATCTCAAGCTTAAAGATAAAGGTGTTCTTATAAGACATTTTACTTCAGAGAGAATAAAAGCTTATAACCGAATAACAATCGGAACAAAAGAACAGATGCAGATTCTAATTGATAAGCTGAAAGAAATAATAGGGGAGGAAGAATAATGAGAGCCTCTGAAATCAAAAGAAAAACCGCTGAAACCGATATCGAATTGAAGCTTAATATCGACGGATGCGGTAAAAGTGAAATAGCAACAGGCTGCGGTTTTCTTGACCATATGCTTACACTTTTTTCAAAACACGGCAGATTTGACCTTGTTGTAAAATGCACCGGTGATACTTATGTTGACTATCATCACACAGTTGAAGATATAGGAATAGCCCTCGGTACGGCTTTCTCCGAGGCACTTTCGGATATGAAGGGCATAAAAAGATATGC
>JAZSJT010000052.1:0-2833 GCA_045534425.1 Acutalibacteraceae bacterium
GCGGCAACATAATAATATACACCTGAATTATCAAGCTCAATATAGAAATATGTGTTGCCTGATACAACTGTTGTTCTGATGTCTGTTACAGTGCCTGTGATGTTTGCAAGCCCTGTTGAAACATTATCGCCTGTTGAGGGCTTGTTACCTGATACATCAAAGCGAACATCAATGATTACGGAGGGGCTCAAAGCCTTCAGTCCCTTGATGTATTCGCTGACAGCAGAGGCAAGGTCTGCATTTTCTTCGGTGGGAATTGCAACAACGTTATACTGCTGAACATTAACCATAGCATAGGACTTAACAATATTTGCACTGTCCTTGAGAGCCATAAAGTAGGTTGCTTCACCGTCAATGTTGAGAAGAATGGGGAATGCTGCCTTCCAGCCCTTATCGGAAACCTTACCCTGTGCGGAAAGCTGTGCAGCTGCTTCCGTGGCACCTGTTGTGTTATAGAAGAAGCCTTCCTTTGTTCTCTGGTTAATGAAGAAGAAGCCCAGAATTGAGTCGTCTGATGTAACAGATGTTACACCTGTGTAAAGATAAACGTCATCACCTACTGCGATGAATGAATAACCCTGTGAAGCCTGCTTAACGCCTGACTGACCGATGATGGAGTTCCAGAAACCGCCTGCGTATCTACCGAGGTAGTTATACTGCTGAACGAGAAGGTCTGCATCATATGCCTGGTCAATCCAAGCAATTTCGGAATTGTCGGCACCGATTTCATCTGCTGTATAGTAAATATCATCACCTGTAACGGCATCAACAAGAATAACACCGACAACATCGTCACCGCCTACAAGACCGACAGTTTTCTTGATGTGTTCAACAACCCAGAAGGGCTTGCCGTTGTCGTCAATTTCAAAGGATGTGTCACCGAAAATGTAGGTGGGATATTTAAAACGGAGATGTCTTTCGAGATATTCATTAAAATGCTCGGCTGTTGAGAACTTTATATCAAATTCTGTGATAAGCTGTGCTTCCTGTGTGTTAAGGTTTACTCTTACATATCCGGGAATACCCTCATATTCTTCACCCATAACGGAGTTTGTGAACCATTTGAAAATATCGCCGTACTGAAGAGGATAAACTCTGTAGGGAGAGCCTTTATAGTTTATCTGTGTGGAATCGTTTTCGAGAATTTCGAACTGTGACTCAAGTCCGAGTGCGGAGAAGTCACCGATTGTCTTATCAGCAAGTGCACGGGCGGCATCCTTGTCGATAAGGGGAACCTTATCAAAGTCGGAAATGCTGTCAATAACTGAAATGGTGTTGTCAAATTCAGCATTGTCAATTGTGAGAATTTCCGCATAATCCTTTGCCCTGAAGAAGGGGCTTGAAATGAGATAGCCAACACCCACAACAAGTGCGAGAACAAGACCGAGTGCAATGGGAACTATTGACTGTCTTCTTACATAGGGCACATATTCAGGCTTAATGAATGCACCTGATGTTAAAAATGCAGAGCCTACATATGAGGCGAGAACAATTGCCCAATAGATGTAGAAATCATAGGACTGTAAATTCATGGGCGGAAGCATAAAGTAATATGCAACCGCTGCCACAATAAGGGTGAGTACAACATTGATAACAATTTTAAGACCTGCCTTTTCGGGGGGAATAAGCACATCTTTTACACTTTTCTTTTTGCCGCTGTCGGAAAAATCAACTTTAATGGGATCCATAATTTCGCTCCTTTATAATGTTAAGGGATATTATACCATATTCTGTTCTTTTGTGCAACTGATGTTATTTTACAGGCACAATCTTGTCTTTTCCGCCCATATAAGGACGAAGTGCTTCGGGGATATTTACACTGCCGTCTTCATTGAGATTGTTTTCAAGGAAGGCAATGAGCATTCTGGGGGGAGCAACAACAGTGTTATTGAGTGTGTGAGCAAGATATTTGCCGTCTTTGCCGTTTACTCTTATCTTGAGTCTTCTTGCCTGTGCATCACCGAGATTTGAACAGGAGCCGACTTCAAAATATTTACCCTGTCTGGGAGACCATGCTTCAACATCAATGGACTTTACTTTAAGGTCAGCAAGGTCGCCTGAACAGCATTCGAGTGTTCTTACGGGGATGTCAAGGCTTCTGAAAAGGTCAACTGTGTTCTGCCAGAGCTTATCGAACCACATTTTACTGTCCTCGGGCTTACAAACAACTACCATTTCCTGCTTTTCAAACTGATGTATTCTGTAAACGCCTCTTTCTTCTATGCCGTGAGCTCCTTTTTCCTTACGGAAGCAGGGTGAATAGCTTGTGAGTGCCTGAGGAAGTGCTTCTTCGGGAACAATTGTATCAATGAATTTTCCTATCATTGAATGCTCGCTTGTGCCGATAAGATAGAGGTCTTCACCCTCAATTTTATACATCATGGCTTCCATTTCCGCAAAGCTCATAACACCCGTAACAACATCACTTCTTATCATAAAGGGAGGGATGCAATAGGTGAAGCCGCGGTCAATCATAAAATCTCTTGCATAGGAAATAACTGAAGAGTGAATTCTTGCGATATCACCCATAAGATAATAGAAGCCGTTACCTGCAACACGTCTTGCACTGTCAAGGTCAATTCCGTTGAAGCATTCCATTATATCTGTGTGATAAGGAATGGGGAAAGAGGGCACAACAGGCTCGCCGTAACGCTGAACCTCAACATTTTCACTGTCGTCCTTACCAATCGGAACACTTTCATCAATGATATTGGGAATAATCATCATTATATTCTTGATTTTTTCCTGAAGCTCGGCTTCTTTGACCTCTGCGGCAGCAAGGGCCTCGGACTGTTCATTTACAAGTCTCTTCATTTCCTCTGCTTCTTCTTTT
>JAZSJT010000081.1:0-25985 GCA_045534425.1 Acutalibacteraceae bacterium
TCATCTTGATCCATGGGAAGCAGGGTTCCGTCAAGATCAAACAGTACGGTTTTAATCGCCATGATAGTTCTCCTTAGTCATATTATTTACAAGTATATACTACACCGAGCGGACAGCAAAATCAAGACAAAAATATAATAAATTTGCAATATCGTATAACATGTAAACGGAAAAACCGCCATCCCAAAGGATGGCGGTAGTTTTAGATTTGAGTCTTATCAAAATCAGGCCTTAACACTCTTTTTGCCTGAAATAAGCTTGATAATGAACAGAGTTCCTATCATAAGCACAAGTGCGATAGGCAGAGCTATCAGCCAATTCTGGATAAAGCCTGCTATTATGTAACTAATGAAGGATACACCTGCAACGGTAAGAGCGTACGGCAGCTGGGTCGAAACATGGTTGATGTGGTTGCACTGACCACCGGCCGAAGCCATAATGGTGGTATCTGAAATAGGTGAGCAGTGGTCACCGCAAACAGCACCTGCAAGACAAGCAGAGATACCGATAACAAGAATGTTTGAGTCTACGGGGAAGATAGCTGTAACAATGGGAATGAGAATACCGAAGGTACCCCATGATGTGCCTGTTGCAAAAGCAAGACCGCAAGCAACAATGAAAATAATTGCGGGAAGGAAGTTTGCAAGGCCTGCAGCAGCACCGTTCATAAGATCGGCAACGAAGAACTTTGCACCTAAAAGACCTGTCATATTCTTGAGAGCGGTTGCAAATGTAAGAATAGTGATAGCAGGCACCATAGCCTTGAAGCCTTCGGGGATACATTCCATAGCACCTTTAAGGGTGATAATTCTTCTTATCATAAGATATGCCATTGTGAGAACAAGAGCAATGAGAGCACCCCAGGGAAGACCAACGGTGGCATCTGTATTTGAGAAGGCATCAATGAAGGATTCTCCGTCAAGAATACCGCCGTTATAAACAAGAGCAAATACACAGGCAACAATAAGGAAAACAACGGGAAGAACGAGGTCAATAACCTTGCCCTTGGGGTTGCCCTTGTTTTCATCAATATTTTCTGCCTTTTCGCCTTCTGTATAAAGGTCGCCGCGAAGCTTTGCATTCATTTCGTGAAGCTTCATGGGACCGTAGTCAATCTTGAAGAACACTATTGCAAGAATGAATACGAAGGTGAGAAGTGAATAATAGTTAAAGGGAATAGCCTGAATAAAGAGCTTGAGTCCCTGTCCTTCTTCAGCATAGCTTGCAACTGCGGCAGCCCATGAAGAAATAGGAGCAATCATACAAACGGGAGCGGCTGTTGCATCAATGAGATATGCGAACTTTGCTCTTGAAATCTTGTGTGAGTCTGTTACGGGACGCATAACAGAACCGACGGTAAGACAGTTGAAATAGTCGTCAATGAAAATAAGAACACCGAGAACGAAGGTTGCAATCATAGCACCTGCACGGCTCTTTATGTTCTTGACAGCCCAGTCACCGAATGCTCTTGAACCGCCCGACTTGTTGATAAGAGCAACCATAACACCTAAAAGCACAAGGAAAATAAAGATACCTGCACTGTCGGAAACGGCAGAAATAAGACCGTCATTTATAATGTAGTCCATAGCGGTTGTGAAAGAGAAGCCTTCACTAAAGATATTAGCAGAGAGAAGACCGCCTACTACGATACCTACGAAAAGTGAAGAATAAACTTCCTTTGTGATAAGAGCAAGTGCTATAGCAATAACGGGAGGAATAAGTGCCCAGAATTTTGCGAAGTATGAGCTTGATGCAGTTGTTCTTACATCAATTTCACCCGTGCCTTCACAGGTCGCACAAATGCCGGAAAATCCGCAGTCTTCACATTCATAGCAAACCCCTTCGCCGTCACAGTCGGGACAGGAATCAAGATAAACGTCAAGTGAAGAATCGGCAGCACCTGTGGTGATAGTATCACCTGCAGCTGCAGTCTCGTCTTCTGTTACATCCTTTGCAGTTTCATCAACAGCTTCAAGAGTTGTTTCAACTGCGTCGGTTACAGCTTCATCAGTTGAGGCTGCATCCGTTGCTCCTGCTGTCATAAACATAAAGGTACAAAGCATCAGAGCAACAAGCATACAAAACAGTTTTTTGCGTGTTTTCATAATTTACATCCTTTCTCTTTTCGGAAATACAGAAAAAAATAAGGTTACGCTCTGTGAAAAACAGTCGTAACCCAAAAGTCAGATAGCTCTCCACATACGTGACAGAATAAGAGATATTTTCCCTTATTCCGAAAAAGCGATACGGCTTCCCGCTTTTTCTCGGCGTGCTCCCCTTTCATACGGCTTCAAGGTCTGCCGCAACTCACCCGAACTACTGATGTCACACGCACCTCTATCAATATTTCCTATTAATCTTTGCAATTCCTATTTTACACGAAAGGCATTAAATGTCAATCATAATTTAACAATATTGATTTTATTTGATTTATTATGTATTTAATGTTAGAATTAAGTAATTAATCCGGGGAGATGATTTTTTTGAATAAGGTTATTGTGGGAAATAATTGCTTTTTGTGTGATGACGGGGCGGCTTTGTCCAATATTCTTATTGCCTCGGGACTTAAAGCTTCCCATCCCTGCGGGGGCCACGGTATTTGCGGAAAATGCAAGGTTATTGTAAACGGTAAAGAAGAGCTTTCCTGTCGGTATAAGGTTTTTTCGGATATTGAAGTAACACTCCCAAAAGAAACAAATATAGCTTCGGAAGACGGTCTTTCGGTTTGCGAAAGCTTTTCAGGTGAGCACTCCTTTGTTCTTGATATCGGAACAACCACCGTGGCACTTGCACTTGTTGACACAAAAAACCGCAGTGCCGTTAAGGTTATCACCGAAAAAAATCCCCAGTCCGTTTACGGGGCAGATGTAATTTCCCGTATTGAAGCCTCAAAAGCCCACTCAGCGGCAGCTTTACAGAATGTTCTTGTTCAAAAAATCAATGAAATGCTTCTGCGTTTTCCCGAAAATAATTCCGATACTCTTTTCGTTGCGGGCAACACGGTTATGCTTCATCTGTTTTTCGGAGTTAATCCGCAATCCTTAGGTGTTTTTCCCTATATGCCCGTTTTTCTTAATGAAAGAAAATGCAAAGGAAAAGAGCTTGGTATCACTTCAATTGAAAATATACACTCACTCCCCTGCTTTTCTTCCTTTGTGGGTGCGGACATCGTTGCGGGGCTGAACAGTGTCATCTTTCCCGAAAAAAATAAGTATTCCCTTTTAATTGACCTCGGCACAAATGCAGAAATTGTTTTGTTTTCAAAAAATGAAATCCTCTGTACCTCTGCCGCTGCAGGTCCCTGCTTTGAGGGGGTGGGTATCACCTGCGGTATGAGTGCCTCAGACGGTGCGATATACAAATACCGTTCCGGCACTGATTTTGCCGTTATCGGAAACGGTGAAGCAAAAGGCATATGCTCCACCGCACTGATTGATATAATTGCCGTGCTTCTTCGTAACGGAATCATTGACGAAACAGGCTATATGGAAACAGAAAATTTCCGCATCACAGACAATATTTTTCTTTGGCAAAGCGACATAAGACAGTTTCAGAATGCAAAATCCGCGATTTATTCGGGAATTGTTACTCTTATGAAAAGAAAGAAGCTCGCATTTTGCGATATTGATACTCTTTACATTTCGGGCGGATTTTCTTCAACGCTCAACACAGAAAATGCTGCTGTCACGGGAATTATACCCAAAGAGCTTAAAGAAAAATGCACTCCTCTTAAAAATTCCTGTCTTCAGGGGCTTATGAATTTCGCCTGCTCGAAAAAAAATCTCACAGAGCTTACAAAAAAAGCACAATACATTGATTTGGCAACCAATAAAGCCTTTGCCGAAAGCTATATAAGCAATATGTTTTTCAATGCTTATTAATATATTATTCATATTCAACAGAATTATTGATTTTTCCTTTTGTTTATTGTATAGTATCATTACAACTAAACAAAAGGAGATTTTTTATGGGAAAAACCGCATCTCTTTCAACAAAATTCAGAGAAATGCGTTCTTGGGGTAAAAATATCAATCCTGCAATCCCCCTTGAACAGCAAAGAAACGTTACACTAATTGAA
This sequence comes from Acutalibacteraceae bacterium, assembly GCA_045534425.1. Classification (GTDB taxonomy): domain Bacteria; phylum Bacillota; class Clostridia; order Oscillospirales; family Acutalibacteraceae; genus RUG806. The sequence goes on from JAZSJT010000081.1 coordinate 4,079, forward strand.
TACATAAGCATATGTCTTGCCCGCATAGGCTCCATTCTTGTAAGCACCCTTGGCGGTCTTGCAAGCACATTCGCTTATGAGGTTTATTACGGCTCTATAAATGTGGGCAGTGATGAAATCGCTGATATCAACGCCATTCAGACAACAATAACAACCGTCCTCGCTTATGCCGTAGGACTTCTTGTTGCAGTGGTAGCCCACAAGTGGAAATCAAAATGGGGCAGATACCGTCAGTGGTATATAATCTGTCTTATTCCTGTTTTCTCCCTCACCATTCTCAATTATGTTGTTCCCACGGATTTTGACAAGCAGGGTATGATTTTATTCAAATATATCCTTGCTATACTTTCAACAATAATCAATGCCTTCAACGGCCTCGGCGGTAACATTCCGCAGGTTATCTCCCCCAACTTCAAGGAAAAGAAGCTTGTTACCACCGCCTGGCAGTTTGCATATTATCTCGGCTACGGCGGAGCATATCTCTATACCTTCATTTTCGGTGAATTCAGTGACAACAAGCGTGCAATGTATATGTCCCTTGCAGTTGTTGCCGCAAGCATTACAGCAATCGGCAATGTTATGACCTCAATTTTCTGCCGTGAAAGAATTGAGCTTCCGAAAAAGGAAAAGGTCAAAATCACAGGTGCTCTTTTCTCACTTTTTAAATACAGAAACTACAGAGCATACTATTACATCCAGTGGGTAAACATTCTTGCCATGCTCGGCAAAATGTCCACATTCCTTGCAGCTATAACAGTCGGCTCATCCAAGAATCTTCTTCTCACTCTTCCCACCGCAATAGGAACCGTTGTAGGTATTGCAGTATGTACTAAAATCTCCAAAAAATTCGAGCCCACGAAGATACTTAAATTTGTAGGCCTCTATTCAATGGTTACTGCTGCAATAATCTTCTTTATCGTCTTTTCTTCAAGAGAATTCGGTATTCTTTTCTATATCTTCTACTTCCTTTTCGGTGTGGGTGTAGGTCTTCAGGAGCTTTCAAACTCTCACTTCAATGTTGAATTCAACGATTATCTTGAATGGCAGACAGGTGAACGCCTTGAGGCAATACACGGCACAATACCCGGCTGGATAAATAACGTGCTCAATTATTTAAGAGAGCTTCTCATCCCCTATATGCTTGTGTGGATAGGCTATGAAAGCTCCAACATAGATAATCTTCTTGAAACCATGAAGGCAAAGGACACATACTGGGACACCTGCTTATGGCTTCTTGCATTCCTTGTATTCGGCTATGCTCTGGCAAATCTTCTCAAAGCCGTCATTCTCAAATTCCTGTACGATGTAGAGGGCGAGAAAAAAGAGCAGATGTATAAAGACCTCGAAGTAATGAGAGCAAAACGCCACGAAGAAAATCAGGAAATTGCAAACTAAACCTTTTCACAAAAAAAGAACCGTATCGGCAAAACACAAAATGCAGATACGGTTCTTTTTATGTCTCAAAGGATATATCTTTTTATTTCTTCTTTATCTTATTGAGCTTTTTGTTGATTGAAAGGAGCTCTTCTTTTGTGAAAATTCCTTTTGCCATCATACACACTCTTTTTATGGAGAAGCCCATAAGCATTCCTATGGTGGTTTTGTTTATCATTTTGCGGCTTACCTTCATGTTTGATGCATCAAAGCCTGCAACCTCTTTTTTCTCGCCGCCCTTTGACTTCATTTTCTTGAGAAGCCCTGCAACAACACCTAAAAGAACCATTTTTCCCTTTGCTGTTGCCCAGATGTCTCCGAGGCTGTCATTTATTGAAAGATAGCCCACGGGAGTGTCGATTTCAAACCAGTTGATAACCGCACCCTCTTCTTTAAGGATATAGTCCTCATTGGGTTTGTCAACCTTGCGGATATTTGCTTCATCCGAAAGCTCACCCGCAACAGCTTTAAGTGTTGTTTCACCAACATTCTTCACAGTGAAATAGAAGAAAGGATATTTACCCTTTATTTGCTTTCCTACTGAAACACCGTTTGCGAAAAGCTCTACTTCATCACAGTTTGAATAAACAGTTACCTTGGTTTCGTCTTCAACACGGTCAATATATCTCTTAGAACAGATATGCACCATCTTTTCGGGATTGAGCCATGCTTTATATGCATAGAAGGAGTCCTTTTTATACTTTCTGTCGAAGGTCATAAGTCCCTTATGGTTCATTCCGTCTTCTCCGCCCTCGCTTCTTGCGTCTGCAGCAAAGTCAAACATATTCCATACGTGAGTTGCCCAAAGATAGGGACGGTCTGCAATCTGCTTTATAAGCTCCTCGTGATAGAAGGACTGATATTCTTCAGTATAGTCACCCTGTGTGGGAGTTGAGGTGTGCCAGTTAAGTGCTTCACAGCCGTATTCACTGATACCTATAGCACGGTTGGGGAAATTCTTATGGAAATCATCAAACCAGGGGCCGTTCATATCGGTTGTGCCGCCGTACCATCCGAAATAGTGGTTATATGAAAGGATATCTGAAATCTGCACATATTCGCAGTCGGGTTCAGCCATTGTAACAGCCGCAATAGTAGTAAGTCTTGTCTTATCAAGCTTATGGCACAGGTCGTTAAGGGCTCTGTGATTTTTGAGAAGGCTTTCATCAGCCGCACCGCCCATAGAAATTTCATTTGAAAGCCCCCACACAACGATTGAGGGATGATTATAATTCTGAACGACAAGCTCTGTCATCTGTGAAACCGTGTTATCGAAGCCATTTGGCATATGCATTGAAATATAAGGAATTTCAGCCCAAAGAACAAGGCCCTTTTCATCGCACAGGTCATAAAATACCTGTGAATGCTGATAGTGGGCAAGTCTTATTGTGGTAGCCCCCACTTCAAGAATAAAATCAAGATCTTCCTTGTGGTGCTCGTAAAGAAGTGCATTACCTATTTCAGGTCTGTCCTGATGGCGTGAAACACCTCTTAAAGGATAGCTTCTGCCGTTAAGAAAAAAGCCTTTTTCGGGATCAACACTGAAGGTACGGCAACCGAAACGGGTGCTCACCTTGTCCTTTTCTTCACCGTCAACCAAAAGCACAGCCTCGGCAGTGTAAAGATAGGGATCAGCTATACCGTCCCAAAGATGAACAGTGTCAAATTCAAATTCAGCATCAGGATTCTTTCCTTCTTCTGTCTTTTCGGCAATTTTGTTGCCGTCCATATCGAGAATGGAGAATTTTACTTCACCCTCGCAGAAGGCGTCAACCTCAATTTCCCACTTATCACCCTTCTTTTGGGGAGTAACCTTAATTGCGGGTGTTCCGTAATAATCAAGCTCAAAATGCTCTTTATTTACGGATATAATATTTACATCTCTATAGATACCGCCGTAGAAGGTGAAATCTGCCATCTGGGGATAAACGAAATCATTGGGACGGTTATCAACCATAACCGCAAGCTCGTTTTCGTCCTTTATATCTTCATTTTCAAGCTTCACTCTGAAGGTGGAATAACCGCCGTGATGAGTAAAAAGCTTTTTTCCGTTGAAATATATTTCGGATGATGAGTTTACACCCTGAAATTCAATATAAGTAACTTCATTTACAGTGAGCTCTTCTTTTGTAAGAGTTTTCTTGAAGCAGGAAATGCAACGAAGATAATCGTTTCCGCCGTCCTGTCCGTCCTTGCCGTTCCAGGTGTAAGGAAGGTCAACCTTGAACCAGCCTTCGGCATTGTTTTCGGGGAGAGTTTTCACATCAAGTAAAACATTCCAATTTTTGTTGATATTGGTAACAGTTCTCATAAGCGTCTCCTTTTACTTTAATACATACGCTGTTATTCTATAATAAAAATATAAAAAATGCAAGAAAAAAACCTGATTGTAAAAATCAGGTCCGTTCAATAAGCTTTTTATAAACATTTTCAATCATCCATGCTTCTGATGATTTATAGGGTATATCTTCTTTTTTTATCCACATCACACCGGAATTTTCCTCAAGGTTTTCAGACAACAGGGCATTTTCATCAGCTTCAACAAGAAAGGTCACATTATAATGAGTATGTGCCGACACCCGCTTACCTTTTCTGAAATGCTCCGCAACAGGAAGAATTTCAAGGGAAAAAATCATATCGGAAACAGGCTTTGCAGCAACACCCGTTTCTTCTCTCGCCTCTTTTAATGCAACAGACAAAAGGTCCTCCTCCCCGTCTGCATGACCGCCCACCCAGCTCCATGAATCATATATATTATGATAGCAAAAAAGAACTTTATCTCTATTTTCATTAACAATCCAAGCGGAAACAGTGATATGCCCCGCTTCATTATCACGGAGAAGACAGCTTTCATTATTTACGATAAATTCAAGAAAAAGCTCCTTGTCCTTTTCTTCCTGCAGGCACAAAGGGGAAAAAGACTTTATTTTTTCTTTAAGACTCATTTTATCACCGTATTTATAATTTTTCAGCGTAAAGATAAAAGAAAAACAACCCGCCTTCTGACGAGTTGTTCATTGTGCCGGCGACGACCTATCTTCCCGGGCGGCTGCCCACCAAGTATTTTCGGCACGATTGAGCTTAACTACCGTGTTCGGGATGGGAACGGGTGGGACCTCAATGTTATAGACACCGACTGTCTCAAGAGCTTTCTCTCAAGTGCAAAAGAGATTATAGCAGATACAATCCCTCTTGTCAACACTTTTTTTTATTTTTTATACTTTTTCATGACTTTTTCAGAACAGTGACAATTTCACCCACATACATTCTGTGATAATCTTTTTTCGGATAGTTATCCGAATCAATGCTTTCATCAATAAACCATTCGGGCTTCATATCCCCTGCGGCTATTTTTTTACAGATAAAAACAGTTTCAGCTTCCCCCGGATACTTTACTCCGCTTTCTTCACATACGGTAAAGCCCGACTCCGCATATTTATCCACGTCTCTGCCGCTTCTTGAACCGAACACTGCCATTTCCTTATGAATTCCTTCGGGCATAATTGCCAGAGAAAAGAATTCCCCGTTTTCCATAAATGAATAAGTATGTCTGTGAGGACGTACAAAAGCAAACACACAGGGCTTGCTCCATAGCACCCCCACACTGCCCCAGCTGACTGTCATTGAATTGAAGCCCTCGTCGGAGCAGCCTGTGAGAATACCCCAATTTTCACCTATAGCCTTTGTGGGAGAAAACTCCAGCTCATTGATATTAATTTTATTAAAAGACATAAAAATTCCCCTTCCGCAATAAATACTATATATCAGTATATTATCACAGTCGGGGAAATAATACAAGAAAAATCAACCGATACCCATTCTTGCTGCAATTATTGCCACAAGAAGTGTGCATACCGCCTGAATGATGCTTGAAGCTGTTGTTGAATTGAATTTACTTTTTTTATCAAGACTTTCCTTTATGTACTGCAGGTCCTGTCTTATTGTTGCAAATGCTGTTGAGCCTTCGGCAAGCTCTTCACGAATACCCCTTGTACACTCCCCACACTCTTTGCGGGAAATAAAAGTTTCGTGAAGATAGTCTTTATCTTCCTGTGTAAGATTCACATTCCCACCGCCTTAAAATGAATTTTTGTCAGTGGGGTTATTAAGTATTCCGAAAGCAATAAGAATTGTACCGACGGCATTGACAACCATATCAAAGGTCATACTGTCAATTCCAAGCAATTCAAACACACCCGTGGCATTGAGAATCACACCCACAGCTCCGAGCACCGACAGCCACACTGCCCAGGATTTCAGTCTTTCTTTAATGCTAACCTTTTTTTCATCCATTTTCACACCTCCTGACCTACCGACGTTCTTAGTGCTGCTCTTGCATCTGAGGCTGTTATTTTACCGTCACCGTCAATGTCACCTGCTTCAAGAGGAACCTCTTCAAGCCCCACAGCCGCACGGAGAATGAGCCTTGCATCGGATGCCGTAACCTTTCCGTCGCCGTCAGCATCTCCCAAAATCACAGGAGCAATATATGTAAGACCTACTGCCTCCATAAGCCCTTCGGCAATAGCAAGTGCCATTTCGGAGAACATTGTATCAAAAACGGCATTGTCCTTATTACTGTCAATAAATCCCGCTTCAAAAAGACACGAATTCATTTTAGTGAGACGGTTCACGCCGAAATCCGCATAAGAGGGTGCACCCACTTTCACGCCTCTGTCAATAAAGCCTGTTTTTTCACATACCTTATCAACGATATTCTTTGCCTTATTGAAGGTCTCTCCCCCGATTTTTACACGGGAATATACCCATGCTTCAACACCCTGTGCCTTATTGGGAGAAAAAGAATTACGGTGAATTGAAATAAAATAGTTCGCACCCCACACATTTGCAGCCACTGCTCTTTCTGTTATGGTGGGATTTGTGTCATCCTCTCTTGACAGCATCACTTCAACATCATTCTGTGTAAGAAGAATATCTCTCACCGCCTTTGCCAGCCTTAATGTATCGTCCTGCTCTTTTCTGCCGTTATAAGAGGCCCCGATACTGTTACCGCCGTGACCTGCATCAATAAATATTTTCATCATATCACCTCCTTATTTCCATCTGCCTATGCAACGAACCTGCAGCCATATAGGCAGATTGTTTACTGCCCATTCTGTACGAATACTGAATGTAAAATTAGTTTTATAAATATTTCCTATTACTACAGCAGGATAACCGCCGCCCACAGGTGTTAATTCCGTGACCGGACCTTGTGAAAAAAAATTTTCAGGTAAACTGACATTTATAAATTCAGGAATAAGTGCATAATTCCCGCCATCAACAAATGTTGTAGAATATGTTGTGTTAAAGACACCCCAGCACTCCGCAATACCGGAATACCATTTGCGGTAGGTCCAGATTCCCGATACCCCTTCCTCAACAACACAATCCATAATTTTCTCTACGCTTTTACTTATAAGCTGCAAAGACAATGCCTGTGTATTCTGTTTTTGTTCAACACTGCCAAGCTGTTCCTCAAGTGAATCACATTCATTCCGAATATCAGCTATTGAAGAGCTGTTTGCCGCAACATCCTTTTGTAAGCCGGAAAAATCAGTTTTTTTACTGTATAAATCATCGTGATTGTGAGGATGAGTGTGGGAAGTGTCACTTTTTCCCGAAAGCAAGCTGTCGGTTTCTTCTTCGGTATAATATCTGCTGTCGTGATTATGTCCCGACAAAGCACTTCCTTCCATCATTGAATCAATATTATCTTTCGTATAATATCTTTCATCATGGTTGTGCGGATGAGTGTGAGAAGCATCACTTTTTTCTGAAAGAGCAGAATTCATTTCCGGCTCTGTCACATAGCCCGCATCATTATTAAATTCAGAAACATTTTCGGGAAGCACAGGAACATCTTCCTTTCTCGCATACTCTCCGTGAGTATGCGAAATATCGCTTTTCGCTGAAAGAAGCCTTTCGGTTTCTCTTTTAAGATAATAAAGCCCGTCGTGATTGTGTTCCTTTTCACTTTTTTCATCAATAAGGCTGAATAAATCAAAAAAGCTTTTAATTTCATTTTCATCCGCATCAGAAAAAGAACCCGTATCACAGGAGGAATATACGGGAAATTCATAAATTTCACTTTTTATAACAAAACCATTTTCTCCCGAAATATACAGCTGACAGTAAAGCACACCCTTTCCGTCAAGAAGAACTGACGGTAATTTATACTCACCCTTACCGTCGGGACAAACTAGTTCCTCTGTCAGATAAATTTTCCCCATAGGTGTAATAAAGCTTAGCTTATATGCAAATCCGTCAGAGAAATCCGTCACATCAAGAAAGAGCCTTCTTGAAAGGTTTTCTCCTGCGTTAAGCCTTAAAAAATCAGGAATTATCTTCATTTTTTCCCTCCTTAACATAAATCTCCGTAAGTTTTTTCACAAGAGCATCGGCAATATTCTCTTTATTGCAATCAAAAAGGAAATTGTCTCTTTCACTCTCAATAAATCCCATATCAAAAAGAAAGGTTCGCTTCGCACCGGTCCTTTCAATGAAGCGGTGAGGACAAAAGGAGGTCAAGGTATGAACACCCCTGTATCTGAAGCCCCCTGCAAATGTGAGTGCTTCAAGCATACGATATGCTTCATACTGAATATCAGCAGAAATGTCATTTATTACCGTCACCGAAGCTCCGTCTGATACAGCATTTTTATAAGAGGTTCCCCTGTGAAAAATAAGAACCAAAGCATCTTCTTTTATTTCGGGCTTTTCGTAACCAATAAAAATCTCCTGTGAAAAACCTGCGTTTACAAGCCTTTCACTTAAAACCCTGCAAAAAGAAAGCACGTCTTCGTGTTCGCTTCTTCCGCCGTAAACTGCACCGGGAGAAGAAGGCTTATGAGCGGCATTTATGTATATCTTCATATATTACCCGTTAAGCTTATTATTCTTGATAAGAATATCAAGAAGGTCTTCTTTTTCCCTGTTTGCTGTATTCACACCGAACAGCTTTAGAAGAGTATAATCACCGTAATCTGAAAAAAGCTCTGCAATTGACAAAAGCTTATCCGCCTGAAGAGAGGACAAATCAACTCCTAAATCTTTAAGCCCCGAATAATCGGAATATTTTGCAAGAAGCTGAGCCATATCCCACCTTTCATCACCTTTAAGCTTTGTTGTATCAATTCCCAATTTCTCAAGAAGTGAATAATCCCCGATATCTGCCGCCTTAAAAGCGGTGTTTTTCATATCCTCAAGCTTTTCGGCAGCAAGCTTCTTTTCGTCATATTCCTTATCGGAAAGAAGCTTATAAAGGGAAATAAGCTTATCTGTTTCATTATTAAAGCGGTCATAAGCCTTATTTTCCAATTCATCTCTCTTCATATCGGCTTTTTTTGAATATTCCGAAAGAACATCGTAGGACTGCTTCAGCCCATAGGAATTCCCGTAGCCGCCCGTAAGAGCTGATGCCAGTCCGAAAACATCCTCTGCCGCACGCCGGCCCTCTTTTTCATACATATCCTTATACTGCTTATACAGTTTGTCCCCGTTAATATCATATGAAAAAGAGCCTGACCTGTTTATTATTTTGTCAAGCACATCTTCAGAAGCAATACTTCCTGAAAAAGACGGTGAAGAAGAGTCATCGGGAAGTCCCTGCTCCTGTCTTAAAGCAAGTCTTGAGTCGGCGGCGGAAATTTTCCCGTCGGAATTAAGGTCGGCAGCCATATCCTTTTCAATAAGTCCCACCGCCATATCAAGAATTTCTTGTGCACTATATTTTTTTGCCAACTGTATTCACCTCTTTTTTCTCTTTATTCATACCTCTTAACGCCGAAGAAAGCTTCCCGATTTCATCCTTCATTGAAAGAAGAAGAGAATAAATCTTCTGAAGTGTTACTTCTTCGGTAAAATATTTATCAGTCAATGTTTTTCACCTCACCCGAAATTCTGACAACCCGTTCAATACGGTGAACGGTACACTCCCCTTTTCCGCTGAAATACAGTCGGCTTTTCACACAGGGCGGAACATTAACGGGAATCCTCACAACACCGTTTGTTTTCCTGTCAAGAAAAAATATTTTTTCTTTTTCACTGTTTTCATCGGTAATAATCGAAATTTCAAGAAAAGCTTCCTCACCAAGAGCCAGTGTAATATAAAAGCTCCGTATCTTCTCTTTACCCGAAGCGGCTTTTACCCCAGTTATCCCCGTTAAAGCAGACCAGAATACTTCTTTTTCCGGCACAATTGTGAAAGGTGCTTCACTTAAAAGCTTTTCAGCTCTGCTTTTGCTATCTTCATAAGACATCACAAAAAAGCGGCACTCATCCTCTTTTTCACAGACGAATAAAAGCGAACCCTTTCTCTGAAAAATAAACTTAACACAAAAGCTGTCATCCTCACGGTACCACACACCCTTTACTGCATCAAAAATATACAAACCTCTTTCACCGTCCGAGTCGGTCATTGAAACTACATATTTTCCGTCAATCCCCGAAGCGGTGTGGGCAATAAACCTTTCAGAAGACAAATGCGAGGAAATATTGACGGGAAATGTGCCGTCATAAAGCATAATTCCCTCACTGTTTTTATAGAAAATTCTTTCATTCAGAGAAACAACACTTCCGTGTGCTCCCTTTTCAACACCCCTTGCGGGAATTGACATTACCTGAAATTCAGAGGGCATAAAGCCCGATATTCTTATAATATATTCTTCCTTGAAAAATATAACCTCATTACCGAGAGCTGCCGCACCGGTAAACTCTCCCGGACAACCGAGATTTGCCATATATGAATCAGTCGAGATGCCGTTGAAGCTGTACCAGCTCATAGGCTCCCCCGACTTTGAAGCATAAATTTCATTCACAAAATCCCCGTTGTTGTTTTCACCGTATCGACAGCCCCACAAGCGGTTATTATGTTCAACAATAAAATCCATACGGGGAATTTCACTTTTTATTTTAAGCGTGATGCTTTCACTTTCATGAGCAATAACACCTTCGAGAACAAGAGAAAAGCCGAGAACACTTTTTATTGTGTAACAGCCGGAAAGAATATCTGTGCTGTCAGTGTCGATATAAACGGTCTGTCCTGCCGAAAACGGTGTCACATCCCCCACGCTGAGTCTTATAAATAAATCTCCGGATTTAATCCATTCGCTTCCCGAATATGAATAAAGCTCCATTGAGTTTTCTGATGAAATAACAAGCTCGTCACCGATTGAGGCTTTTTCGGGGAAATTGCCGTAATGAGAGGGAAAAACATCGGTGCCGTCAGGATAGCAGAAATTTACTGCCGCATCCGAAAGGGATTTTGTAAAATTACAGTGAACAGCAGCTGCACCGTTTTCGGAAACCTTAATATATACTCCGTCGGGAATAATAAAAATATTTCTTCCCATATTCACGGCACTGCGTTTTTTCACGCCCTTCGTAAGAGTTATTCCCTCTATTTTTTTGCCGTCAAGAAAAACACTGTCTTCGGTTATAATAAGAATTCCCGAAGCCGTATTCACGGCACAGGTGATTTCCGAATCGACAGAAAATGCCGTATTCCCCTTTTCATCCGCAAAAAAGCCTCTTTTTTCTCTGATACTCATTTTCGGGAAAAATTTACCGCTTAAATTCTCCATTTCACAAAAAGAGTTTTCCGGCGTATTTTCTCCCGTTATAAGCCCGCCGAAGCTCTCAACGGAATATACCTTTTCAGGAAAAGCTTTGAGAGAAGGATAAAACATAGCTTAACCCTCCGAAATTTTAATCGAATTACTTTTCATCAAATGAGTGCGGTTGAAATAATTCATAAAAGAAAGATAGGAAGAATTGAAAAGTGCCGCACTGTTCTTATAAGCCGCGATATCGGAATTGACAATATCACTTTGCAGACACAGATATCTTATATAAATTTCCGAAAATGGTTCAGATACAAGAAGCTTCACATCGGGTGAATATTCTTCGGGAAGAGTTACTTTCTGAAAGCCGTTATAACAAGAAAGAAACTCCGTCAATATCTTCATATCAAGCTCTTTAAGCCAGTTTGCCTTTTTTGAAAAAGGGATAACATTTGGGAAAAGTGCATCTGTTTTTTCAACAGCCTCTTTAACCGTCATAGCTTCACCCCACAGAGCATACGGATTCAATAAATTTTTCTGCCTGCTTTGCCATAGAGAGTGAATTTTCAACAACCTCGGCAAAGTGAACGGGAAGAGTCACCGGTTCTCCCTTTTTAACAAGAATACGCTTTCCGTTCACCGCAACAAAAAGCGATTCGTCATTCTTGTTGAGCTTGGGAATAAAAACCGTTTTCATATTATTTTCTTTAATTTTCTTCATATTTTTTCCTTTCCTTGGGAGAGGCAAGCCTCTCCCTTAACACTTATTTTTTTCAAGGCACAAATCAACAGAGCGAAGCGGAATAAGGAAAAGCCCTTATGCTTGCGAATTAATTATTTTCCGCTGTGGCGGAAAACTCTGAGCCTGACTCAACTCTTATGATATATTCTTCAAGAAGTCTCTTTGCAACCTTGGTTGCCTTCCAGCCTACGGAGCTTCTCTGATTGAGAGGATCGTTGCCATAGCCTCTGGGCTTAACGATATGTTCAAGACCGCCGCCTTCAATATCGGTTACACCGTAAGCGTTTTCGCCGAGGAAAAGAGTGGAGAAGACTGCAGAGCCGTCCTTGCCGCCACCTTTACCGCATATAAGGCTTCCCTCATTGACAGAGGCTGCACTGCCGAGAGTTACGGTGCTGCCGTTTACGGAAACTACGGTATTGGGTGCACCGTTTACATATACTTCAACGGGCTCAAAAAACACCTTTTCTCCCATATCCTCATTTACGGTGACAGTTACACCGTCACTTTTTGCGGCAACCGTCATTCTTGAAATACCGTTGGAAATTTCATCGGGAGCAAAAATCTTTGCTTCGGTGCTTTCAACAAAACGCACACCGCCCAGTGCTCCGATTTCCCCCTTGAGAATGTTTTCGGGATTTACATACTTTGCGATTGAAAGCCACTTGTCACCTGCCTCCTGCATAAGGTCATATGCAACATAAGGATGAATTACCGCTACATATGAGCCGTTGATTTTGGGAGCATTTACGGCTTTAAGCTCTGCGGCAGCCCTGAAAACATCCTTCACACGAAGACGGCAATTTTTATTGATGTCACTTCGGCTTAAAATTTCCTTTTCGGTGCCGTTTGTGACTTCGGGTGCATACATTACGTTTGTGCCGCCCACCAGCTCATTTCTGACAACGGTATCAAGAGTGAGTCCAGCCTGAGAGGCAAGCTCCTTTGTGGCTTCCACAATGGTGTTGTCCACTGCAGTGAGCTCAAGCATATCGGTCTGTTCAATATAGTCGCCGTACTGGTCAACCGTACAGCTCACCGCAGTCACATTAAGCTTGTTGCCTGCGGGAGTTACACCCTCTGTAATGGGCTTGAGTGCCTTGGGAAGACGTGAAAAGCGTCTGAATTCGACACTCTTTCCGCTTCCCTTGGGAACAGGTCTTTTCTGTCCGAACTGTTCATGAATAAGATTTGCACCCGCAAGGGTAATAAGCGTCTTGTCATAGAAGGTCTTCATTTCGGGAGAAAGTGCAGAGCTGTCAGAAACTGCACCGTCAACGAGAGTTCCCTCAGTTGAATTGATAACTTCTCCTGCTGAAAAATGCATAAGTGTCATATCAAAATTATTCATAGTTTTCTCCTTTTACTTAAAACTGATTTTTGCACCGCGGTTCACTTCCGATATAATTCTCATAATATCCTTTTCGGTGAGATTTCTCACATCGGTGCGTGAAACAGAAGCGGCATTACCGGTCAGGGAATTTTCCTGAACTCTTGTGCTTCTTACGGAGTCGGCAGCGGTTTTTCCTGCCCTTACTGCCGCATACCGCATGGATGAAGACAGTATCTTCTCAAGATTTACCGTTTCATATGCACGGCGAAGCGAGACTCCGCAGGAAAGCAGCTGTCTCAATTCGGGAGATGAGGAAATCTCCCTGTGAAGCTCAAATGAAGGATAAATTTCACGAAGCCTTTGTGCTTCCTCCTGAAGAAAAGAAGAAAGCCTTTCTGCCGCTTTTTGTGCCAGTGCCTTTTCGATTTTTTCCGAAACTGCATCAAAGGCTTCATTCTTTACATTTTCGACTTCACCTTTTTCCTTTTCTTCAAGAAATGTCCGAACAAGTGCCTCGGTATCGCTCTTATCAATGTGGGGATAGGCTTGTGCAAGCCTTTCAAGAAGCGGTGAACATACTTTTGCGGTATTCTCAAACCCTTTCATCTTTGAAAAACGGCGGTCGATTATACCCTGAGTGCGTTTTCTGAAGGCTTCCTTATACTTTCCCGTGATAAGCTTCTCAAATTCTTCTTCATCGGTGAGAGCATTTTCTTCTGTCACACTGTTTTCGGATGCATCCTCACTCTCTCCCTCTGAAGCGTCCTCCGAGAAATGCTGTAAAAGACTGATTTCTTTCATTGAACTTCCTTTCTCTCTTAAATTCATCGTCTGTTCCGAAGTGCCAATATTATAAATCCTTGACGGAATAATATCTTTTTTTACCGAAATACATCTCGGATAAAGCTTTTCCGCAGCAACAAGCCCGTTTATAACAAGAATAAAATAACTCAATATCCTCAAAGCCGTGCCGTTATCGGAAAATTTTTCCGCTTTTATATAAAACTCACCGTCATCAGAGGATGATATACAGGTAAAGCTCTTTTCATCAGCGTTTCTTTCTTCGTTTATTGTCTTTGCAAGTGCCAAACACAGTGACGATACCGCCGCACAGACTATATCCTGACCTTTCGGAGCATATAAAGCGTGGCCTTTGAGATGAAGCTGTGCACCGTTTCTTGTAACAGAGCAATTTACATTAATCATAAATTTTCACCTGCCGTCATTTTCATATTGCTTTTTATGATATTTTTAATTTTTTCTTTATTTTCCATATCAAGAATTTCCATACACGCCAAAGACTCAACTGCCTTTTCAGGGGAGAAAAATCCCATTGAATAGAAATTCATGGCATCAGAGTTCTGTGCCGCACGGGAATATGCATTCTGCTTGTGTGCTTTCACCTTAACGTCAAAAAGTGGCTGACGGAGCACGGTTTCAAGGCCGAAAGCCCCCTCAATAAACTGTGAATTAATACCGTTATTATCGTAAAGCGAATATGAATATTCACCGTCTGCCCCTAAAATTCTCACGGTTCTGGGCACCGTATAAAATTGCCTTATAAGCTCAATACACATAGAACATATTTTTGAAAATGCATTATATGTAGAAAAAATCATATCTCTTGAAAGCTTGTTTCCCGCCTCCTGAAGTGCAGTTATGGCTGTTCCCGAGGTGACACCGCCCATAGTGCCGCCCTGAGTAAAATCTCTGTTTCCGCTTGTTTCTTTAAGCTCATTGATTTTGTTGTGCAAAACGGAAAGATAAACGGATGAAAGCGGTGTGAAGCCTATTTCTCTTATGGATTCTTCACCAATGGATGAGCCGGACACATGAATAAAATCGCGGTCAAAATCTGAAAATTCCTCCTCGTTCACCGCTCCCTCAACACGGGTGAAATATCTCTTTCTTGCACCAAGACGGGCATTTCTCACAATTTCATTGCCGAGAAGGTCAATTTCCTCCTGTGCATCCTTCATAACGTCAATAAAGCCGAAGCCGACAGGGGTTCCCTCTTCTTTAAAAAGCGGATCAAAAATAAAAGGATACTGTCCGTGGTCATACCAGCCTCTGTCACAGTAAAGGGGATCATTTTCCGAAGCATAAAGCACTGTAGAGTTGACAAATTTACAGTAATGCACCACGGTTTTAAGACCTACCTTCTTTTTGTAATACCAGTCAGCCACCACAGATTTATGTGAAGTGTCAACTGAATTATCGTAGGTGTAAAAAAGAGTTTCACTTCCCTTACCGCCCAATGTCCCCTCCAAAAAGGGATACTGCTCAAGAAGAATATCATTGTCAATAAGGTCAATAAAAAAGAGATTACGGGATTTCTGAATATCTCGTATTCCCGGCTCCCAGAATAATTTGAGAATATCAACATTCTTAACGGAAATCTCGCCGAGCCCCATATCACTTTCACTGTCCCACAAAACACTGTAAACCGCAGTTCCCGTCTTGAGCTTTGAAAAAGCCCCGTCGGAATAAATCTCCTGCCAATTATTTCTTTCAAGAACGACGGGGAGCACCTGTGTCAGCTTTTCTGCTTCAGCAGTGTCACTCATTTCACGGGGCAGCACAGTACATTCGGGAATAGAGTCCATAAAATCCGCATGCTTATTGACAATGGAATTGAAAAGCCACGCCGAATGACGCCTTTTCTTTTCCTTATCATCACGAAGCTGCTCCCAATGACGAAGACGGAACCACTTCTCATTCTCAAGAACCCTGTTATCAAGATTGGATTTTGCACTTTTATAAAGCCCAAGCACCCGAACCGCTTCCCTGACATCATCTGATGTAATTCTTTCTGTTAATTCAATATTTTCTGTTTTATTCATATTTTCAGCTTTCTCAATATCTTTCAATTTTTTATTACCTCCGAAAAAAATACAAAGCAATGCACACCGTGCAAATTCAGAAAGCAAAGTGTAATTAAAAATTAATACCGCACACACCTGCACCTGAAAGCATACCTCGATAATCGAGGCCTCCATAAAAAAGCAACGAAAAAAACCAAATTAATTCATAATCATTTCCGCACCGCCACTCAACTCCCGTCACCTCCGACTTCCGACCTAATACGAAAACTTTCCGTATTTATTCAGATTCAGCGGATCATCCTCAACTATCCGTGTTTTCTCCTCCCGTTTCGGCACAATGGGACGGCTCATACAGAAATAGCGGAAGCTGTCCGCAAAATGGTCTTCCTGCTCGGTGTTCAGGTCTTCGGGATTTGTGGGAGAAAACTGTAAAAGAGGCAGAGTTCTTATTGCCGCCTTACAGGTATTGAAAAAATACACCATAGGCTTTCCGTCATCATCAAAAGCCATACGGTAATGGCACTGCATCCATCCGGGAATTCTCTTATTGTCCCCCTTTGAAAAATAAACGAAGTGCCTGTCCGCCGATTCAATAATCGCTTCTCCTCTCGAAGCATCCCATATTGACGGGTCTGCAACACCGTCAATACACTTGCCTTTAAGCCAACGGTGTTCCCGTTCATACCGTGAGATTTCCGAAAAAATTCTGTCCGGATGCCATTTGAGGCCGTCATTCGGTGTATCGGTACATCCGTATAACTGTAAAATCAGATAGGCTCTTCCTTCATAATCTATTGCCCACCAGTCACAGGAAAAAGGCTTTCTGAATCCGAAATCAAAGCTTCTTACAATCTTCCAGTCCCTCGGAATTTCAAAAGGCTCAATAACGTGAGTAAATCTTCTGTCAACATAATGCTCGGGAACATCCTTGAACTCCTCAAAAAACTGTCCGTCAAATATGTTCCAATCCCCGAAAAGCCACGCTTTTTTTAATTTCGGCGGCAACGATTCAAGCTGCCTTATATATTCCGGATCACTTTCCATAAGTGCCCTGTTGTCCGTCACAAGGCTTTTGTAAAACACATAATCATCGGGGTTTTCATTTTCCTTGAATGCCCTGTCAACAAAAAGCCGTTTCACAAAGCCGTGTCCCACACCGCCGGGATTACAGGTAAGATATATCCTTTTCGGAAAAGCATTCACACCTCTGACACAGGCCTTGAAGCGTTCATATTCTTCTTCCGTCAGCTGAGTTGCCTCATCAAGAAACAGAACGTCAACCTCCGTTCCCTGATATTTATCAATATCCGACGAATTTCCGCAATGGCGGAACATAATAACAGAGCCCGTCGGAAAAGTAAATTCCTTGGTGGAATCCTTATAAACCGCCGCATCCCCTAAAAGCGTCCGCAAGGGATTGATATGATTTGCCCTAAGCTCGGGATAAGTCCTTCTCACAATCATAATTTTTATGCCGTGATACCTGTATGCTAAAAGCACCGCCTTAACCCTCACCGCCCAGCTCTTTCCCCCGCCTCTCGCCCCGCCGAATGCAATATAACGGTGAGTATCCGAAAGAAAAAGCTTCTGCCTCTCACTGGGACAACCTAAAATAACCGTCTTAATAAAACCACCCCCGTAAATCATAATTTACTCTGCGTATTCCGAATTGTTTTCAAAAATTATTCTTATGCTTTCGGTTTCGGGAGCTTCATTCTTCTCTATAGCATTTATAACTGCCGCTGCTTCTTTAACTGCCGCACAGGCTTCTTTAAGCTCTTTGCTTTCAAGCTTATCCTTTTTGTCTTTCACAAATTCACGACACATATTGTAAGCACACTTGCAAAGTATATCTGCACAAAGTCCCAAATATTCCGCACCGGTTTTGCCGTTTCTTTTTTTCTCGCTTCCCGTTTCTCTCACCTCTTCCAGACTGAAAAATGCATCAAATAATCGGATGAGAATAAATCCCATCCGATGTCTTCTGCTTTATTAAGTTGATTATGCTATAATTTCAATTTTTCCGATTTCCACCGCCTTATACGAGACAATCGAACATTTGTTCTGTTTGTGGGCATATTATAGCACAAGAAAAAAAATCCTGTCTCCCTCAAAACAGCGTTTTTGCAAAAAAGATTTTCTCTTTTTTGTATATTTTTTTGTGCATTATACACAAACATCTTTCTTTCACCTGTAAAAGCTTAAATTAATCACAAAACAACCACGCTTTATATCTTTCTCCTATATACAATTGTATATCACTGCACAAATCATAATTTACAGGGCAGACTCCTGTAAATTATGATTTGTTTCACTTTTCCTTTTTATGTGCATACTATATATTAGCAATGTCAGGAGGTTTTTTATGTATAAGGTTTCGTCTTCTTCGTTTTTTCTCGGTGCATCCACGCCGTCGGGGTTTCATTCTCTGTTTTCTGAGCTTTATTCCCCCGAGGACGGGTGGAAACTTTACATTATCAAGGGCGGGCCGGGCACGGGAAAATCCACTCTTATGAAAAAAGTTGCCGCCCAATGTGAAAAACAAGGACGGTATTATGAAAAAATACACTGCTCATCGGATCCCGAAAGCCTTGATGCTGTTATTATCCCATCTCTTAAAATAAGTATCGCTGACGGCACAGCTCCGCACGTTTTAGAGCCGCGTTTTCCCGGTGTATGTGAAAAAATAATTGATTTAGGTGCGTTCCGTGACGACGGTATTCTTATGAAAAATCGAGATGAAATCATTGAATTGACAAAAAAAAACAGTGAACAGCACCGAAAATGCATAACCTTTCTTGCCGCAGCAAGGGGTGCAAATAATGACACTGCTTCCGTGGCAGTTTCCGCTCTTCGTATAGGAAAGGTCCATAAATTTGCTGAAAAGCTGACAGAATCAAAGCTTCGTTCAAAAAGCAACAGCGAGAGTATACTGAAAAAAAGATTTCTGAGTGCATTGACTCCCAACGGACTGACAATATTCCGCGACAGTTTTTCAGCATTTTGTGAAAACAAAGTAATTCTCAACGACAGCTTCGGCTGTGCTTCTTCGGTTATTCTCAAGGTTATTGCTCTTAAAGCCGCAAGCCTCGGCATTGAAGGTATTCTTTGCACCTGCCCCATGTCTCCCGAAATAAAGCCCGAACACCTTATTTTCCCCGAGCTGTCTCTGGGATTTTATACATCAAACCGCCACCATCCCGACGATTTCAAGGATACACTGAATATCGACTGCGGAAGACTCTATGACACAGATATTCTGTCCCGCCACAAAAACCGTATAGCCTTCAATAACCGTTCATCTGATGAGCTGTTAAGTGAAGGTATAAGAAAATTAGAAGATGCAAAAAAGCTCCACGATGAGCTTGAACGGTATTATATCAATACTATGGATTTCACTGAAATGCAAATTTTCACAGAAAAGCTTCTTGAAGAAATCTTCTCATAAATTCAAAAGACCTCTTTGGGTTTCCCCAAGAGGTCTTTTTTAGATTTAATAAGCTATAAACTCTATCTTATGCGATTCCGAAAATGCCTTTGAAGAAGCTTATAATCTTTCTGATAAGTGCAAGGAGCCATTCCCAGAAATTAAATCTTGTGCCTGTTCCGTCACCGTTATCTTCAATAACGCCGCCTGCAATTGTAACTCTCACATTTCCTGTGCCTTCTGCAACTGTGTAATATCCGTCAGCATCGGCTTCAACAACCTGACCGTTTACATATACAACACATGTTTCATAGGGGAAGTTATTATACAGGTGTACTCTAAAGCGGATTGAATGAGCATCAGACCAATAAAGTCTTGCACTGTTGAACACAAGGAAATAATCCTCAACAATAATGTGCATCTTATCCATTGCTGTGAAGCTTATGCTTCTTGAGTCGCCGCCTTCAATAACTGTTACCGTTGTACTTGCAGTAAGTATACCGGATGTTGCGGTAAGTGTTACCGTACCTGTTCCGATAGCAAGAAGTCTGCCGTTGGTGAAGAATACAACGCTGTCATCTGAGGATACCCAAGTAACATTTGTTGCTTCAATATCAACGATTCCGCCAACCTTAAATGCCTTGAGGTCAAGAACTGTTCCTGTAAAGAAGGTAGTTCCGCCTCTGATTTCAAGAGAAAGTCCCATGTCGGGATATACTTCGTTGATTACCTCTTTAAGCATTTCTGCAGCATTATCAACTTCTGCCTGTTCAGTTACAATAAGATTGTCTGCAAGTGCTGCAAGTGCTGCTTCAAGCTTCTCTTTATCCTCTGCAGGAATGTCCTCACTGAGAATATAATCAGCTGTTTCCTTGATTTCATCAAACTTACTGTAATCTGCACGCTTAACAGCTTCTGTAGTTGTATGAGCTGAATTGTTCTTACAGGTGTAAGTATAGTAACCGTCTGCCCATACACCGTTCTTGAGAACAGGTCTTGTGAGATTATCTTCACTCTTCACTTTATCGAAGTCGTGTCCTGTCTCTTTGATGTCTTCCGTATAAGTATGAGAAGCATCATTCTGACAGGTATAAGTCTTAACACCCTTTCCAGTACATGTGGGCTCTGTTGTCACAACACCAACATATTTATGTCCGAGTGCATCAACTACTGTTTGTTCAACTGTAGCATCATCACAACGTGAGCAATGTGAACCTTCTGTAAGACCTGTTGCTGTGCAAGTGGGTGCCACCGCCGCATCAACAACAATATTATGTCCGAGCACTGAGCCTTCGTCTGTTATTGTGTCGGTTACCTCACATCTGTCACACTTTGCAGTCTTTGTTCCGTCATCAAGACAGGTTGCATCATTATTTGATACATAGCTTGTAAAGCTGTGATCAAGTGCTGAACCTTCATCTGCTATTGTGTCGGTTACCTCACATCTGTCACACTTTGCAGTCTTTGTTCCGTCTTCAAGACAGGTTGCATCATTATTTGATACATAGCTTGTAAAGCTGTGATCAAGTGCTGAGCCTTCGTCTGCTATTGTATCGGTTTCATCACATCTGTCGCACTTTGCAGTCTTTGTTCCGTCTTCAAGACAGGTTGCATCGTTGTTTGATACATAATTTGTAAAGCTGTGTCCGAGTGCTTCGCCTTCTGTTGCTTCGCATTCTGTACATGTCTTTGCTACTGTACATGTTGCAGCTGCATATGTATGAGTTGTTACATCAGCCTTATCACAGACATCACAGCTGTGATCTCCGTCATCTGTTGCATCTGCACAATCTTCAAGAACTGCTCCGCATCCGTAGTCACAAATATGGTCTGCATCTTCTGCCGAATCTGCATGTGTACCCTGATATACTGTACAGCCGTTATCACAAACATGGTCCTTGTTTTCGTCCTTATGACCGAGTGCTTCGCCTTCTGTTGCTTCGCATTCTGTACATATCTTTGCCACAAAGCATGTTGCTGCTGCAAATGTATGAGCCGTTATATCAGCCTTATCACAAACATCACAGTTATGATCACCGTCGCCTGTTACATCAGAGCAAGCTTCAAGTGTTTCTCCGCAGCCGTAGTCACATACGTGATCCTTATCTTCTGCTGAATCTGCGTGTGTTCCGAAGTATACATCGCATCCGTTGTCACAAGCGTGATCCTTATTTGTATCTACACATTCTTCAAGAACTGCTCCACAGCCGTAGTCACATACGTGATCCTTATCTTCTGCTGAGTCTGCGTGTGTTCCGAAGTATACATCACAACCGTTATCACAAGCGTGATCGAAGTCTGTATCTTCACATTCTTCAAGCACTGCTCCGCAACCGTAGTCACATACGTGATCCTTATCTTCTGCTGAGTCTGTGCATTCTCCGAATGTCTTATCGCAACCATTGTCGCAAGCGTGATCCTTATCGGTATCTTCACAGTCTTCAAGTTCTTTTCCGCAGCCGTAATCACATACGTGATCCTTATCTTCTGCTGAGTCTGTGCATTCTCCGAATGTCTTATCGCAACCATTGTCGCAAGCGTGATCCTTATCGGTATCTTCACAGTCTTCAAGTTCTTTTCCGC
>JAZSJT010000127.1:0-14986 GCA_045534425.1 Acutalibacteraceae bacterium
CGGCAATAGATGGCTGTTATGCCAAAATTATCTGACTGCATTTATCCTCCCTTCTCCGGCAGTCGAATTTACATATTCTGTATTAAGTGTATTTATATCATCGGCATTTGTCAAATGTGCAAAATCGCTTCCGATAAAAGCTGATATTTTTTCTTTCATTGTTTTGCTTTCTTTAGTGCTGAATTTTTTGGTTACAATATATCTGACACCGTTGATGACATAAACACTGTCATCAGCACTTACAACCTCTCCATGAGTATCATTCAACAGAGATATAATAAAGTCTTTTAATCTTTTAAAAATATTCAATAACATTCCTCCTTATCTTTCATCCCGTGAATAACCACGGCTTCTGTTTTGTGTTTTATTTTTCTGTTGCTGTTCGATTTCAAGAATTTGGTCAATCTTGTTTTCTATCTCAGGCTCGGATTTTTCAATTCTTTCGCAGGTGTTAATATCCTTACGAAGAATTTTAAGTCTTTCGGAAAACAGGCTGATAGTATCTTTTATTTCTGCAATTTCCTTTTCATCACCCTTGCGAACAGCACTTTTTAATTTGTTACGACAGATTCTTCGGGCTTCGGTTACCTCTGCCATTTCGTTTATACATTCTTGTTTAAACGCCTGTAACTGCTCATCAGTTTCAATGTCGTTATGGCATAAAAGATTCTGTTGCTCAATCAGACGGTCAAGTTTTATGATTTCTCTTTGCAGATATTTTTCAATATAGTAGTTTTCTTTAGGTCGGCTTTTTACCGCCTGAACCACCGTAACGAAATGAACATAAACCTCTTTGTAGTTTCTTTCAAAGCCAAAAAGATAATTTCTCCACTCATCCTGCTGGGGTAAATCAATCCTGTAATGTCGCCAATCAGCATAAAGTTTGTCAGATATTCTTTCAAAAGAATATTCATCACCTAAGTCACATAGCCACACCGGTCGTTTGAATGACGGATGATTAACCGTTGTATGAGGCTTATTGAAATCAAATCTGTAACCGAGCTTTTGCATTTCATAAAGAAAACCTCTCGGTGCACCCGCACGGAGAATGCACTCATCAATATCTTTTTTGAGCGTTGTGAATTTGTTATACTCACCGTCACGCTCTGCAATATACTGAGGATAACATTGATGCTTTGACGGTTTCGGATTTTCAATAACTGATAATCCCTGCTCTCTGCAAAGTTTGTCTGATACCTTTCGCATTTTATTTAAAAATGATTTGTTATCATTAAACTTTTTACCGTCAACAAATGAAACACTGTTCACAACAATATGGCAATGAAGATTATCTGTATTCTTATGAAGTGCAACAATGACTTCAAATTTATCACCGAATAATTCTTCAGCAAGTTTGCAACCGATTTCAAAAACCTGTTCATTCGTACCTTCATTATCATCAAAGGATTGAATAATGTGATAACCGACGTTCCCTGAATTTTTATTAAACATGTCTTTTGTTTCCTGCATTTGTGCTTTTGCAAACTCGGGAATGCAGTTTATTCCTCTTACAAAAACCACTTCTTCATTTTTTATACCGTCATTGAAAATTTTATCGGCAGTAGTCTTTGAAGGATTCATTGCATAATCAATCAGCTTTGAAAGTCCTGTTTTCAACTTTTTTATTTTTGTTATCGCTATTTTTTATCACCTTCCTAATTCAAAATTTTCAAGAAGTTGCTTTTCACAACTACGCAATTCTGTAATTGCATTTCTGATTTCTTTATCGATTACAAAAGATTTTGAGTTCAATGCTCTTGCAATCTGATTAAGATTGTTACCTATACGGCGAAGCTCCGGAACAACAGAACGGATTTCTTTCGGCGGAAATTTTATGCATTGGTACAAAATCAACAATCTTATGAGCTTTGAAACGCTGACGTTATATTCTTTTGTTTGGCTTAAAAGCATTTCATTTTCTTCATCATCGAGATAAAAAGCGTATCGGTGTTGTCTTTTTCTCGGCAAATATTTTCACCTCTTTTCTGCTTCCGAGCGGATTTGTTGCAACAAATCCAATGCTCGCAAAGACGATACCACGGTTTTTATCGCTCCCACTGCCGTTGCTTTTGAAGCACCATTGCATATCGTGCGAGAGCTTTTTCCGTTATTTCTTCCATCTTTTTCGGTGGCATATCTTTCTTGAAATACTTCTTAAAAGTTTCAACAGGAATTTTTACATACTCCTTTTGATTCGCTTTTTGCTCCTGCATGATTTCAAAGATAGCATCCATAGTGAGTTTCTTTTCATCACTTAACTTATGCATACGCTGTGCCTGAGAGAGTGACGGAGTGCAATCTTCACTTTCAATAGTTTCAATTAAGTTGCACTGTTCCTCTTCAGTTAAATATGAAAGTTCAACTGCGGGAGTAAAAGATATTCTTTTTTCATCCACCATATCAAGAAGTGCAGGTTGTAAATTGTTCAATCTGATATATCTCTGAATCTGCATTCGAGAATCGGGCATTGTTTTTGCGAGCATTTCATCGCTACGGAACTTCGTCCCAACTTGTGACGAAGTTAAATCAGTTCTTGCACCTTGCTTTTTAATTGCATCGTGTTTCATTTTATACGCACGTGCTTTTTCGCTGGGTAAGATTTTTTCTCGGCTCAGGTTGCAATCAACAAAATTTATCACCGCTTCTTCTTTTGAAAACTCTCTTACATAAACGGGAACAACTTGGAGATTTAATTCCTTTGCAATCTGCCATCGTCTGTGCCCGGAGATAATTTCGTAACCGTTATCTGACTTATTAACAATGAGCGGCGTTATAATCCCGAACTCTTTAACGCTGTCACGAAGCTCATCGTATTCACTTTCATCAACACTCTGAAACGGATTATTCTCAAACGGATGAAGCAAATCGAGATTTAGATATTCAATTTTTTCGTTTGTCATTAAATCCTTTTTCCTTTCTTTCAAAATTTTTGTTTGAGTTTTTGAACTTTAAAATGATGTTTTTATTTTTGCTAAAGCATTTTTTCACTTCCTTTGTTTTAAAATTTTTGTGATAAAAAATCCTTGTATTTATACGAGGATATGTATTCAGGTTGATTTGTTTGGCAGCTATGTGATATAATTATTTTGATAAATATGGGTTTGTGGAGGATATCGCATGGCAAGAGCGAAGTATCAAGTATTAGTGATACCATATAAAAAAGAAACGAATGAAATTTTGTATTGTGTTTTCAAGAGAAGCGACATGAATGATTGCTGGCAATTTATTGCAGGTGGTGGAGAGGATGAAGATAAAATGCCCATTGTATCTGCTCAAAGAGAGGCTTTCGAGGAAGCAGGTATATCTTCCGAAATGCACTTTGTAGAGCTTGAAACAAAATGTAGTATCGCAACAGAATGTTTTAAGAATGCTCGTACAATTTGGGGTGAGGAATGTCTTGTTATACCAGAACATTGCTTTGCTGTTAAAATGCAAGATGATAATATTCATATTTCTAATGAGCACGGATGCTTTGAGTGGGTAGATTACTCTACAGCAAAACAAAGGCTGAAATATGACAGCAACAAGGTTGCACTATGGGAATTGGATAACAAAATAAAACTCGGTATCATAGGCTGACAAAATTCAGTTCTCAAAAAAGTACAATAGGTTATTAATGAGGTTTTTAATTATGGCTGAATCAGAAAAAGTAATATTAACCAATATGTGTATGGTATATGACGGTAATAGGGTTCTTGTTCAGAATAGGTTAAATAAGAATTGGAAAGGTCTTACTTTCCCTGGCGGGCATGTTGAAAAACACGAATCATTTACCAATGCTGTTATCAGAGAAGTTAAAGAAGAAACAGGGCTTACAATTTCATCTCCACAGCTTTGTGGCATCAAACAATGGCCTGATTCTAAATCAGTACGATACATAGTTTTGTTTTATAAAACAGATAAGTTCGAAGGTGAATTAAAATCATCTGCCGAGGGTGAAGTCTTTTGGATGGATTTGGAAGATTTCAAAAAAGCGGAACTTGCACGTGATATGTTAGGTATGCTTGATGTTTTCCTTAATGATGATAAAAGTGAGTTTTACTATTATCACAACAAAATAGATGGTGAATGGAAATACGAAATTAAATAATATGCAAAATACTATTGCTGCTCTCACCTTTGTGGGGGCAGTTTCCATTTCTTTGAAAAATTTATATTTTTCAACAGAGCCTTTTTTGAGTGCATTTTGCCCTTTGTACTACGGGCAGAATACACCGATTTTTAATGGAAATTTTGCTGACGAGGTACTGTTCGTTTTGCAAATTTCTATCGTCTAATTTGCTAAATCGTGATTTTCATTCCTTTGAAAAAAATTTGTTTTTTCAAGTGTGCTGTTTTTAGCAAATTTTCTTCGGTTCAAACCGTTGAAAATTAGCTTTTTTCAAATGGAAAACTCAATAACAATGCCGGTATCATTCAATCATTTTCTATTCGATATTTTACGAGCCGAAGAAGAAAAGCGATGTTTCATCAGCATTTCGCATTAAGCCAAGCCGCCTTATATACTTAAAGTTACTACTAACTAAATTAAAGATATATTTTCTCTTCTCGGCTAGTATATAACTTTCAGTCTTACTCTGCTCAGTCTTATTACTTGCGACTTTTACGGAGGCTCAGCGCTTGTTTTCGGCACAGTTAAAACATACAGCTTTGCAGGCTTGCCTTTACCCTGATATTTACGGCGAAGCAAATTGTATTTTTCAAGCTCACGCTGTAGCTTTGTGGCTTTGTCATGTCCACAACCGAGTTTTTCACTTGTTTCGGCAATAGTGTAAAAGATAAACACTTCACCATTTTTATCACACCAACCATTCACTGCCGACAAGTTCATTCTATCGAGCATTAAGCCGTAAAGCAACTTTGCCTCTGCAGATAAATCCTTGTACTCGTCCGTAAACAACAATTTTGGCATTTTAAAGAAAATGTTGCTTTGAGGTTCCTCATAAAAGATATCAATGTTCAGAAACATCACACTCCTTTTCTTTTCGGTAGCGGCTACCATAAATGATTTGCGTAGTTTCCGCCCATCTTACATAAATCAACAACAACTTGTTCTGCCAAATTTTGGAGATAGGTGTTGTCGGGGTTGTAATTAGCTTCTTTTGTGATTAGCCGTATACTTCGGATAGATTTTTCTATTTCTCTGCAAGTGCAACCGTTTTTCACTGCGGCAATGGAAAGATTAGTAATATAAATGCAGTCACTCAGGTCATACTTATCTTGAATTCTCATTCTTCCTATTTGTTCAAGAATTCCGTTTTTACTTATTGCACTATGGGTTGCATTATCTGAATACCAAAGCAGCTCACTATCCGGAATTTCGGTAGCCGCTTCCGAAATTAACTGTACAGCTTCAAACATATACATTGAGTTGACTGCCTGTCTTCGACTTGGTGCATAAGCTTCTGTGTTCCGTGTATCAAGCCTCGGTCTGCCACGACCACGCTTCTTTTCTTCCACATTTATCACTCCTTTACTGTAGGGTTTCGGGTTGATTTTCAATGATTTTTTCCTCTGTGACGAGTTTGTTTTTGTCGGCAGAGTAATTTCATGCAAAGTCCGTTTTAAAGACAAAAAAGCACCGTACGAACTCGAATGGACATAGTTATCCCACATCCAATCGACTTTCGTTACGGTGCTTGGGTAGCATAATCTTACGATTATCTCCGCATACGCGATTTAGAAAGTGGGTTCTTTCTTCTCTGCAACACGAATATGTAGGTTCTTGCTGTGTTGCTCTTTTGAAAGATATGTACATTCGACTTCATACGGTGCCAAATAGTCCTCTGATGACCTTGCATCACGCTTAAAGTCGCAAATTTATTAAATTGTGGTTATCAGTATAGAACAAACGCTTCCAACAGTCAATAGGGTTTTGGAAAGTCGTTTTAAGGTGTTGATTCTGCTCAACACCTTTTTGTATAAATTTGGTTAAATCTGTTGAATTAACGGGCATAAAGTGATATACTTTATTTTGTATAAGTATATCTTAATTTGATTTAGCAAAAAGGAGTACACAATGGATAACGATTCAAAGTTAAGACCTTTATATCTTGCTAAAATTTTATATGAGCAGACCGACGAGGAGCATTATCTCACAACCGTTCAGCTTATTAATATTCTTGAAGAAAAGTACGGTATCAGTGCTCATCGTCAGACTATTAAGTCGGAAATTGAGCTTCTTCGCAAGTTCGGTCTTGAAATACAGGAAATCAAATCCGTTCAGAACAGATATAATATCTGCTCCCGTGATTTCGAAAATTCCGAGCTGAAGCTTCTTATAGACGCTGTTGAATCAGCAAAATTCATTACCGCCGTTAAGAGTAAAGAGCTTGTTGCAAAGCTCAGTTCACTTGCAGGTGATTTTGGTGCTGAAAAATTAAAGCGTAATGTTTGCTGTGAGGGGCGTATCAAATCAGACAATGAAAGAATTTATATTATTGTCGATACCATAAACGAGGCTATCAATGAGGGTAAAAAGATTTCATTCCCGTACTTTCAGTACAATATAAAAAAGGAGCATCAGCTCAGACACAACGGTGAACCTTATGTGCTTTCACCTTTACATCTTGTATGGAACGGAGACTTCTATTATTTAGTCGGTGTTGCAGAAGATAATTCCATAAGAAACTTCCGTGTTGACCGTATTGCAAAATGTCCGACAATTCTTGAAGAAAATTCAAGTCAGACTCCCAAAGATTTCAATATTGATGATTACATAAACACAACCTTCCGTATGTTTAATGCCGAACATACAGATGTTGAGCTTCTTTGTGATAATGATGTTGTTGATTCAATAATTGACCGATTCGGAGTGGATGTTGAAATAACGGCAGCCGCTACCGAAAAGTTCAAGATAACGGTAAATGTAGCTACCAGCCATATATTTTATAGTTGGATATTCGGCTTTGGCGGTAAAGTTAAAATTCTCGGACCTGATATGGTTAGAGAGGAATATGTAGCGATGTTGGATAAAGCACGAGAATCGGCAAGTTCAAATTAAAAAGTATCTGTATTTGGTATAATCTTTAATTAATTTATAGTTCTATAAAAAATTATTAGTGAGTTTATAATTTTACTTTTTTGCAGATCTCTTTTCCATAGATATATGTTTATTGGAACTATTAGTGTAAAATATAGATTTACGGAAGATAAAAAGAAGGATGTATATGAAAAATATTGTTATGTGGATAAAAAAACATCAAATTGTTTCTGGATTTATTTGGGCAATTATAGGAGGACTTGTTAGTTGGGTGTTAGCATGGATATTAATATCACCTCCTGTAGAGGTAAGCAATCTTCCTCAAAAAGAATTGACTTGTACGCTCAACTATTCACAAAAACTGATAACGAAAAATACTAATGATGATAGTTTCAAGATAATGTATGACGATAAAGAAGTAACGGATCCTTATATTTTTAGTATCACGATAAGCAACACGGGTGATTATGCCATAGAAAATGAAGATTTTAAAAGAGCTTTTTCTATTGATTTTGCCGGAAGCTCTAAAATTATAAAAGCGAGCATAATTGAAGCAGACAACAAGGATATTTGGGATGAAGTATTATCTAATTCGAGTATAGATGGTACAGAACTTGTATTTTCGGACTTCTTTCTCAATCAAGGAGAGTCTTTCACTATGAGTATCATTACCAATCAAAAACCGACAAAAATCAATTATAGCCCAAGAATTGAAGGAATACCTAGCATAACTTTAGTTAACACAACCGCCGACAGATTAGAAGAACTCAAAGATAATAGAACAATTTTTATTACAGTTATGTTATCTGTTGTTATACTGGTGACAGTCGGTATTGTAGTATTCATGATTATTGAGGCAAAAAGAAATAAAAAATACAAACAAGAATTATTAAGTTATCTAACTACGAAACCAACTGATTGTAATGGTGATTGTGAGAGTTGTCCTTATTCTCAAGATGAATGACATGAGGGAATCTATATGAGTACAAATATATCAAAACAAAAGCGTGAGGACTTACTTGCTAATAAAAATAAATGATGTATAAAAACTAATTGAAGTTAAAAGGAGATACAATTATGCAGCCTTATAAAGTATGGTTATTTTCAGATTTAATTGAAAAGAATAAGAGAGTTTTTAAAGTTCCTGTGTATCAACGAAATTATGACTGGTCTAATATACAATGCGAAAAGCTTTATCAAGACATTATGACAGCCAACGAACGAGACCATAAACATTTTACCGGAACTATTGTATATATAGTAGGTCTTAATGCAAGTACACTAAGTGAAGTTTTGATTATAGATGGTCAACAACGCCTTACTACTATGTACATTCTACTTAAAGCTCTTTATGATTCTGCTAAAGGTGTATCTATCAGAATTGAGTCAGAAATAGAAGAAGTAATGTTTAACCGAAACTGTGATGAAAAATACAAGCTAAAATTAAAACCCGTAAAAACTGATAATGAACAACTATTGCTTTTAGTAAAAGACAAGATTGATGAAATGGATAGAAATTCCAACATCTATAAAAACTACATTACTTTTAAAAATTTAATAAACCAAACATTTGAATCGGGATTAGATTTATCTGATATTTTAAACGGTATTAAAAAGTTGGAAATGGTTGAAATTGTTTTAGATAAATCGCAAGGTGACGAACCTCAAAAAATATTTGAATCAATTAATTCAACTGGATTGGAATTAAGTATTTCGGACAAAATACGAAATTATTTGCTTATGGATGACAGCAACCAAGACGAATTGTATGAGAATTATTGGTCTGCAATAGAAAAGAATGTAGGTTATAGGAATTTAGGCGATTTTGTTATAAATTACTTAAATTCTCAAATCAGCAAATCTGTTAATAGTAATAATGCGTATCGTCTGTTTAAAGAACATTGTAATTCTAAAAAACTAACACACGAAGAAGTATTAAAAGATTTATTAAGAACATCCAAGTATTATGGAGCCTTTATTGGAGAAAAACAATATTATAGTGAAAAGATTACAGAATATCTGAAATCTTTTTACACCATAAAGCAAACCACAGTTCTCCCATTTATATTCAAAATTTTTAATGATTACGAAGAAAATCTCATTAACGAAGAGATTCTATGTAATGTATTAGAGTATTTGCTAACATATTTTATAAGAATTACGGCCTGTGAAATCAACAAAAACTTATCTAAATTTATGAAAACATTGTATGACCGTATTTATGATGGCAATTATGAAAACTACTATGAAAAATTTGTAATATTTATTAACGATTTGCGAGCCAACGATCGCATGCCTACTGATGCAGAATTTAGAGAAGCTCTTATCCGTAAACCTTTGTACAAAAAGCCTATATGCAAATATGTATTATCTGTTATCGAAAACTCCACCAAAGAGCATATTGATGTTACAAATCTTACAATTGAACATATTTTACCACAGAAAATAAATGCAGTTGTATGGAAGAAAGAGGTCGGTAGCGATTATGATAGAGTATATGAGATATATCTACATACACTTGGAAATTTAACAATTACAGGACATAATAGTGAGCTTGGAACAAGACCATTTAATGAAAAAAAGAAAATCATCCGTGATAACTCAAAGGCAAATGTATTAAACAAATATGTATTAAATGCTGATACTTGGAATGAAACATCTATTTTAAAAAGAGCCGAAGTCCTTTCAAATATCTTGATTGATAGTTTTAGTTATGTTGATATGCACTCAGATATTAGCGAAACAAATGAATTAAGTTTTAATGTTAACAGCGATTTCGACTTTGCAAATACAAAGCCCGGCGGATTCTCTTTTGTAGGTGAATATACAACGGTATCAAGTTGGGTTGACTTATTAAGCAAATTTGTCGACATTGCATATGATTTAGATGGTGAATTATTAAATGATTTAGCAACCAAAAATTATTCAATTCCTAATGCAGACAGAGTGTATATTAGTAATGATGAACGAAAATTTCGCAAATCAAGACAAATCGGCAATACCGGTATATTTTTTGAAACGAATCTGTCTTCAAATAATATCATTTCATTTGTTAAAGACTTATTATCAAAAATGGAATTGGATGTTGATGATTTTAGCTTTTCTCTCTCTGAAGCACCGTTCTCTATTAATGACGAAAGCACTTGGACGGAAGGGATGTTACCCGTTGCAAAGTTATTCTATAACTTACTTGAAGATTTAATTATCAAATCTAAAATTACTTCAACAGAAATTGATAAATTAAAATCAAAAGATTATACGAAATCATTGTTCAAAGCAACAGATTATCCCGCAATAGCAAACAGTGTAGAAGATAATAAAGGAAATTCAAATTATAAGAGATATCGAGCCAAAGAGTTAATTTTCAACAATACTGCTATTTATATTTCTACGCAGTTTTTTGAATCGGACAGAGACTCTGTAATTGAATGGTATAAAAATCATTTGCATTAAATATTTTCATCTTTTACATACTGACTGTATACTAAAATGGCACAACCTTCAGATATAATTCTGTTGGCTGTGCCTTTTATTATGCATAAATTAAATTAGAATACACTATTTCTCTTGCCCGTACCTCAATATTCTGCATACAGCATATCCATTCCATCTGATTGTCTTCTTTCAGCTGCTCGGTGACGCTTTCACTTGCTTTTATCTGTTCAACAAGTATATCAAACATCTTCTGAGCCTGAGTATCAACGTCAGATAAATACTGCCACAGTTTGCCTTCAGCAAGCAGGGTTGCAAATACCACTTTCTTGTGTTTCAAAAGGTACTCTTTATGTAACATGCCCCATTTACCGAGCTTGATAGTTGCTTCTTCGGGCGGTAATGTTAAGTTTGGAATTTTAAAATCTCCAACCTGTCTGTATGTGCCGCCGTTTTGTTCAAATGATGATTTCATAATTCTTGCCTCCTTAATGCTCACTTTTATCAATGATTTTCAATAAGAGTTCGTCAACATCCTCGGTGGGTAGATCCTCTGCCAAAAGCATATTGCGAAACTCATTCATACCATTGATAAGCAAATTGCACTTAAAATCCGTGAACTTAATTTTAGTTTTTCTTTCCATAACAAAACCTCCTTGTTGCATTGTGACTTCATCATACCTTAAATCAAGATTTTAGTCGAATGTGCAAATTTTATTTTCGGTAGCAGCTACCGAAAATAACGCTATCATTCAATAAAAATATCGTATATGAATTTTGCTCCAAGTCTGAAGCCTGATATAAAGCTGTCGGCATTACTTGTTGTTGAAAACTCAATATATGAACTCACATAGTTTTGAAACAACTCCTTATCTTCACCGGTCAGCCTTGTGGTTAGTTGTTCTTCTTTCTCGGCGAGGTTATTCAGTTTTTTCTTGAGCTTGGGTGTTAATTCTGAATTGACCTCTTGTGGCTCAATGTTGCCATAATAAAAATCTTCAATAATATTTGACATTATGTATTCCTCCGTATCTGAGGAAATATATTAGAGTACGAAAGATGGAATATGTATTGTCGGAGAATAACTTGTGTTATGAACACCCGTACCATATTGAGTATTCATAAGGGATTTGACCTGTGGATACTCATTTTTTTGCTTAAAATAGAGTTTTGTATATAATTTAATAGTTTTTTGTATCGTCGCATTCCTTTCGGAGTGCGACTTTTTGTTTTGTCGGTTTTTATACGGGTTTTAGGGCTGTCCCTAACAATTAGAATTTGTATGCACAAATTCAATGCTTGCTAAGACTTATCCCGCGCTTTTTACTGTTTTTTAGTTGGTTTGCTAAAGCATTTTTTCACATCCTTTACTTAGAACTTTTTATTATAAAATCCTCGTACTGAAACTTAAAGTACAAGGATATGTATTTAGGTTGATTTGTGTTATAAATTTGTGTTATAATCATCTTAATAAACTAACTTATTGAACATTAAAAAGCAAGAAGATAAGAATTTATAATAAAAATACAAAAATTATGGAGAGTATGATGAACAAGGAAAACAAAAAATATCTAATACCCACGCTTGTTGCCGTAGTGCTTATGTTTGTATGGATTTTTGTCACCGTAGCTCTTACAGGTGGGCGTGAGATTTCGGATTTTACCGATAAAGATAAAATGTTTTTTACAGGTTTTATAATCGTTGAAATATTAACATTGGCTTCTATTATAATTTTTATCATTAAAGCACAAAAGCTTGTTAATAAAAATATTACCAATATTCAAAGCAATATAAAAATGCCCCTTGATAAACGCAGAGTTGCACTTACTGTTGCATCATTTATAGCAATAATTGCAACTATGTTTGGTGGCATTTTTGCAAAAAAATTAATAGACACTTTCCCAGAAAATATTATCGGTATTATTGCTATCTCCACATTACTTTTACCGATTTTATTTTTAATAATAAATATTACCGCAAATCGCATTTATGTCAAAAAATTAAAGCAAAAATCTATTGCCGAAAACCAACAATACTGGCTTGCACACCGTGATAATCCCGAAAAAACCATAGCAAAAAAACTATCTTTATTGAAAATGCTTATAAGAATTAATGATTTTTATAGTGTGCTTTTGGCTGTTTGTGCTTTTGTTTCGGCGTTTTTCTTAGGTGTTATCAGTGATGGTGGTGATTCTGTTGCCCCGTTGTTCGTATGTTGTATGGTTCTGTCAGGTGCCACAATAAGAATACGACTGAAGCCCTCTGACAAAATTTTTGAAGACGATAAGACTTATGTTCTCGAAAAAGATTACCCTGTTCTTTATGATTTAGCCAGAAAAGCTGCAACTGCAACAGGATGTACCGAAACAATAAAAATCGCCATACTTGACGATTTTAACGCAGGAGCAGCCATAATAAATAATACAATTTCAATTCAGCTTGGTGCCCTTTTGCTAAATGGGTTATCAGAAGATGAAGTATATTGTGTTTTATTGCACGAATTCTCCCACATAAAAGATGAGGTCAGACAAGGAAGAATAGGTAAGTACAACCAGTATATATGTGACATACACAACAATAACATAGCAAATATTTATTCAAACATCACCAAGCACCTGTTCACTTTTATTGATACTTATTTCAATATGCAGTACAACCTATATTTATATTCGGTTTCGCTCACCCGTGAAACTGCTGCAGATAAAGCTATGGCAATTTATGGTAACAGCAAAACAGCCGCATCTGCTTTAATTAAAATAAAATATTATGAACATTATGACTGGGAAAAAGGAACTTATGACACAACCTGCAATATGGAGTCCGAGGAATACGATACCAATTCTTTAAATAACGAGTTGCAAAAATTCAAGGAAGCTATACAGCTGAATGCTGAAAAATGGAACGGGCTTATAAACAAAGAAATACTTTCACGCAGTGCATCACATCCCACTTTAAAAATGAGACTGGAAAGTTTGGGGATAAATGAAATTGAAACATTGCATATCGAAAGTTCGAAGAAATATATTGCAGATTGTGAAAAAGCCATTAAATATGTAAGTTCTTTAATTGCAGAACAAAGCAAAGATTCTTACACAGAATATCGCAAGTACTATTACGTTGAGTCGAAAGAATTGATTGAAAAGTGGGAAAGCAATGGCAGATACATAATTGCGGAGGAATATGGTGATATATGCGATGCTCTGCGTCGTTTGGGGCGAAACACAGACGCTCTCGAATTATGTGAAAACGCTATCAAACTTCTTGATGATACAGGCGCATGCTACGCTTACTTTATAAAAGGATGTTTTTTGCTACATTCATTTAATGAAGCAGGTATTGAATATATTTATAAAGCTATTGAGAATAACCACAACTATGTTGATGAAGGTCTTGCTGTAATAGGTCATTTCTGTTGCCTTACAGGACAAGAGGACCAATTGGAAATTTATCGCGAAAGAGCAATTGCTTTAACCGAAGATAATAAAATCCAATCGGAAGCTTCTATCCTCAATAAAAAAGACAAGCTTTCAACTGAAAGTCTTCCCGAGGGTATGCTTGAAGATATACTTGAACATATCATATTTGAGTGTAGCGACAAGATAGAAAAAATTTATCTTGTTAGAAAAACAATAACCGACAACTTTTTCACAAGTGCATTTGTTATAAAAATGACTCCTGATACAGATGATGATACCCGATACAAAATTTTACATAAAGCCTTTAATTATCTTGATACTTGTAGTGATTGGCAGTTTTCTTTATTTGATTACGATGATGTGAAAAATGTTAAAATAGAGGATATTGCCGGCAGTTGTGTTTATTCACAGTAGCGCTCCCCGTTTCCTTGCATATTTTCTGACAGTTTTAGGATACATTCTTTGTTGTTTTAAACAAATCCCTTATGACCACTCGCACCAACAGGCACCCATAGCGGTGCTTGTTTTGTTGTAGCTCTGTTTGCTGTTGTGGGTTTTATTTTCGGTGTCTGCAGAAAATTTACAGTGCATCGGGATTAGTTCATATTTTCCCCCTTGCTAAAATCCGCACAATATACTATACTGAAAGTAACAACATAAAAGAGGGTAGTATTATGTCAAAGAATGCAACACTTGTAGTAATGGCGGCGGGTATGGGAAGCCGTTTCGGCGGGCTCAAGCAGATGGAACCCATTTCACGTGACGGCAGAGTTCTTCTTGATTTTTCTGTTTATGATGCAAAAAAAGCAGGATTTAATAAAATCGTGTTTGTTATAAAAGAGGCTATTGCCGAGGATTTTATCAATATAGTGGGAAAGCGTATTGAGAAAATCATTGATGTCCGGTATGTTTATCAGGAGCTCTATAAGCTTCCGGAAGGCTTCACCTGTCCCGAAACAAGAGAAAAGCCCTGGGGAACCGCTCACGCAATTCTCTGCTGCAAGGATGCTGTAAAAGAGCCCTTTGCGGTTGTCAATGCCGATGATTTCTACGGAAGAAGTGCTTTTAAAACCATATATGACGAGCTTACAAGCGATTCTGACGATTACTGTATGGCAGGCTTCCGCCTTAAAAATACACTCACAGAAAACGGCAC
>JAZSJT010000038.1:0-18746 GCA_045534425.1 Acutalibacteraceae bacterium
TCCCACTGAAATCAGGGTAGATACCTCCGAAATCACAGGCGGCTACGGAATTTATTCCGTGCCTTACACGGAAAATGACGTACTCTTTGAACAGATGAAAACCGAATACACCGTGAATGAAAAC
Organism: Acutalibacteraceae bacterium; assembly: GCA_045534425.1. GTDB lineage: Bacteria > Bacillota > Clostridia > Oscillospirales > Acutalibacteraceae > RUG806. The sequence goes on from JAZSJT010000038.1 coordinate 125, forward strand.
AGCAACATAGTCTATCTCGACGGCGATACTCAAACCGATTTGCTCTACTTATGTCTTATAGAAAACGGCAGCTTCATTTTCAAAGTGATTGACAGAAAAGCTATGACGGACGTCGCATCTCTCAACCTGTTTTCTTATAAAGACGGAGACATAATTCAGTATAAAATCTGTGAAGACTTTTTAGTATTCCATAAAAATAATTATGAATTAAAGGTCGTGAAAAACACCTACGGTACATATAAAGAAATATTTTCATACACGGTCCCCGAAGAAAACAATTTCCATTGGGAATATTTCCCCTATCAAAGCTCCTGTGCCTTTGACGGAGAAAGACTGATAATCTTCACCCCCGAAAGAGAATATCACTTCGACGAGCCCTATTTTTCACTGACACACGAAATAATAATCCTGACAGAAAAAGGGCTTGGCTACTACGGGAAATGGCTGAATTCCCTCGGCGAAACCGTAATGCACAATTCAGGCTATTTCAACAGACTGAATTCCTATAAAATGCATATCAAATAGTTCAAAAAATCAGAGAGCTTATTACACATAAAAGTAATTAGCTCTCTATTTTTTGCATTTTAATATATAGAAATTTATGCTTGCTCCCGTTTAGTCCTATCGGAATTCAAGCGGTGTGCTGAAAGGATTTTTTGATTTCAGGTTCCTTTATTTTTTCACGGAAAAGCCTGCAAAGCCGAAGGCGGGGATATCAGAAAGAATAACCTTGTCACCCGTTAATTCACCCGTACAGTTGATGAATTCAATATCCGTATATGTACCGTCAAGAGTGATTTCGGGTGAAAAAACAATATCGGAAAAGAAATTCCACAGTCCTGTCACAAGAGTGTTTTTGTCCTTTTTGCACTGCATATAAAGTGCGGGATGACCGTGCACGGCGGCGGGAAGCCTTTCTCCCGAAAGCCACAGTGTGTTTTCGGTATACTGTCTGTTTCTCTCATAGTGTCTTAAAACACTCGGGTTATTTATATCTGAAATAATGTTCAGAACAAAAAATCTCTGTCCGTTTTCGTTTATAAAACGAAAAGACATGGGAATTTTTTCTCCGTCTTTCTCTGTGAAAGAAAGAATTTCCGTCTTTTCATTAAGGATAATTTTTCTGATATTTGCCCCCATAGCTGCAATTCTGTTGCCGTTATCAAAGAATTCATATGTTCCCGCAGCCGTCTTTTCTCCGAAATGCGAAACACCCGTATCAATGCCCTTTTCCCACAGAATTTCTGCAGCTTTTATATCAAGAATAAGCCCTTTGTCAAAAGCATTTTCGGGTAAATGCCTTGCATTTTCACCGAATACTGCACCGGTAGCTCCCTGTCCCTCATAAACAGTGGGGATTGAATTATAGGTGAGAGCTCTTGCACATAAGGAGAAAAACATATTGTCAATATTTTCCTCCTCTGTAAAAACGGCATCACAAAGCTTCTGCGGATGCTCATATATTCTCACACCGACAGAGGCTTTTCCGCAGAAATGCTTTTCAAGCTCCTTATAAAGAGCTCGGTTTTTCATATGATACAGTGCATAGCCTGTTTCATAAGAAGCATCGGAAACATAGTCCATTCCGTATTTAAGTATTCCGTCGGTACAGTCTGCCGCACGCAAAGCAGTGTCAAAGCCCTCAAGAAAGGATGCGGACACGAGAGTTCTCGGACGGGGATATACATCACCCTCGGAAAAGATTTCAATATCCTTGTCCTTTGTCCAGGAACACTCCATACGGGAAAGCTCAATGCTGTCCTGAAGAGAATTGCCCCAAGCATTAAGTGCCGCCCAATAGGGAGCACCGATAAGACGGAAAAATGGCTTTGTGTTTCCTGCAAATATCCTTGCGGCTTCCTCTGCACTGACTCCGTCAATATCCCATGAATTAAGACACGCACATGCCCCCATACGTACCTCGGGAGCAACCTCATCAACTGCCGTTCTCATTCTTCTTGCAAATTCTCTGAATGCATCACCGTTGGCCTTTATATAGGCATCCCGGTATTTATTCCTTCCTCCGTGATAAACATTTTCTCTGATAATTTCTTCCGTAACCTCTTCTCCGAGAATGCTGCTGATGGCTTTAAGATGGTTTTTACATAAACAAGCGGGGGCAGCTCCGAGAAAACCGTATCTGAAGTCATCATCATACATAATTATATCGGCTCCCGATTTTGCCATATCTCTCGCATAGCCTTGAGCAAACTGCAGAAAATCCTCGTCAAGAGGACACATATTGTCTTTATATTCCTGCCCCTTGAGGCTTTTCATACAGGTATATTTTCCGTCATAGAGCATAAACGCCCATATCCAGACGCCTACTTGGAGCCCCTTTTCCTTGAAAAAGCGTACATTGTCGGAAAGGCTTTTAAACTGCTCTTTCCTTTTTTTCTCATCGTTCTCATAGCTTCCCAGTGCAAGGAAAACCCTGTCGGGCTCAAATTTTTTCAATTCCTCAAACACGCTCTCGGGAGTGCATCGAGTAACATTTTCATTCATAACAGGCACAGAAATTTTATACATAATACACCTCTCACAATGCAGAAAACTATATTTACATAGTAGCAAAATCCGCAGATATTTTCAACAAAACCGACAAAAAAACCAAAAAACAGAGGAAAAAGCTTTTTATCAAAAATTTTTCAAAAAACAGAAAAAAAGGCTTGACACAAGAACTTTCTTATGCTATATTTATTAAGCATTCCACACAGGATGTGCTGGTGTAGCTCAGTTGGTAGAGCAGCTGATTTGTAATCAGCAGGTCGGGGGTTCGAGTCCGTCCACCAGCTCCATTTTCATTTTAATATGGGAGAATTCCCGAGCGGCCAAAGGGGGCAGACTGTAAATCTGTTGTCAACGACTTCGGTGGTTCGAATCCACCTTCTCCCACCAGAAACAAATAATCCGAACATTTTACCGATTGGTGAAGCGTTCGGATTTTTTGTTTATTTCTGACGTATAGAGAAAGCTCCGTATTTGCGGAGCTTTCTTACTATTTTGAATGTTACTGCATATTGTCGTTAAGCAAGATATTACAAGCAACTAATTATACATCGGTTTCCCGATGCTTGATGAATTGACTAGTATTTGGTATAATTATTGTGAAATACTTATAGGAAAGAGGATAAAATATGTTTTCTGCAGACAAACCCATTAGTGGCAAAGAATTTGACTTATTAAACAGAACAGAGTTTTCAAAACAACTAGCAAAAGCAATAGTTTCTTATACATCAACTGATAATTTCACCATAAGTTTATGCGGAAGATGGGGAACAGGAAAAACTTCAGTATTAAATATGGTTCTCGGAGAAATAAAGGAATTAACAAATAATTATACCGATGAGGAAAAACCGATTATTGTTTCTTTTAATCCGTGGAATTATTCCGACCAAGCTCAGCTCACCACGCAGTTTTTCAAAACTATTATGTCTACATTGGGAAAAAATCCTAAAAATAAGAATCTTAAAAAAATAGGTGAAGCCTTGCAAAACTACTCAAACATCTTAGATTATGCAGCGTACATACCTGTAGCTGGAGAATACATCAAACTAGGGAAATCTATTGTATCCGGTGCAGGAAAAGCCATTTACGGAAAAGCTTCCGAAAAAGATTCACTCGAAAACAGAAAAGAAGAAGTAAGTAAAGTACTTAAAGAGCAGAAACAAAAACTAATAGTAATTATTGACGATATTGACAGATTGACAAACACTCAGATTCGTTTGATTTTCCAGTTGGTAAATTCATTGGCAGGCTTCCCAAATATGATATATTTACTGTCTTTTGATAAAAGTGTTGTAGTTAGAGCTTTAAGTGAAGAACAAAATTGCAATGGTGAAGAATATCTTGAAAAAATCATACAAGTTCCTTTTGAAATCCCCGAAGCTAATAAAAAATTAATAGATGATGCTTTTTGTAAAAAAATTTCCGATATTATTTTACCTGGAATAGAACAGGACACAACTTTTAACATTGAATATTGGCAACAAATATTTCCATCTTGTATTTCACCATTTATCAGTACAATGAGAGATGTTAATAGAATTGTGAATACTTATAAATTTAAATTTGGGCTTATGCGTGAAGAAACCAACAGTATCGATTTGTTAGCAATAACAACCTTACAAATATGTGCTAACGAAATTTATAATTGGATATTCAATAATTCAAGTTTATTAACAGGGAGCACAAAATCAGCAAAAAGCTCTTCTGTTGATGACCAGAAAAAAACTGCTGAAAAGTATCTAACCGAATTCGATACAGTCTACACTAAAAACCCAAATCTTATGTTACGAGTTCTTCAAAACCTATTCCCAAAATTTTCATGGAATACCGGCGGTTACACCTATAATCACGATGATGAATTAACTCTTAAGCATAATCAGCACATTGCTTCCCCGGACAGAATCAATCGATATTTCAACTTATCATTGGAAGACATTGTAATTGATAAAAGACAAATGCTGCAAACTATAACTAATTATGATTCTATGCAATTAAGAGCGTACTTTGAAGCACTTACCAAAAATGATGCTTTATATGATTATTTAAACGAATTAATTGCTTTTGTTTCTGATATACCCTACAACCGTCGTTTAATGTTTATAAAAGAACTTACAGAACTTCAAACAAAAAAAGAAAATCAGCAACGCCGAGGCTTTTTAACACCTTCAATTGAAACCAAAGCATCAAATTGCGTTTATGAAATTTTTAGAATTAATGATACCGAGGAAAATTTTAAAAACCTAACCGAGTGGATAAATAGTGCTGATAAAGATACTCTTCCTTATATATGTGAGATTATCGAAAGGTTAGAAAGGGGCTATGGAAGAATAGGAACTTCGATTTATTCAGAGTACAAATTTATAAAAGAAGAACATCTCAAAGAAATCGAAAATGAACTTTTAGAAAAAATCAAAGATTTATCTGAGCGTTATTGTCTTTTTGATATCAAAGACATTGAAGTAATTTGTTTGTTATGGAAATTATTAGATAAGGATTCTTTGGATAATTATATTAATAAATTGTTGGAGAAAGATGATGGTATTCCTAAATTTTTATGGCAAGTATCATCATATTGGCATAGTTCCAATTCTACATATGGATGGTCATTTACCGAACAAACTATTGAAGAATATATAAATATAGACGATGCTTTTGAACGTATTTCAAAGCTTAAAAACAGTAAAGAATTTTCAAACTTAGAAAAAAGATTTAAACAAATTACAATTGCCTTTTACCTTTGGAAGCAAAGAGAAGGTGAAGAACGAATCCGCATATCAAGTGAAGAAATTAACACTATAATACCCTCGTGGGAATATAAAGGTTTTAATCAATAATCCGTACATTCGACTAACCTCTTGTTATAAGGTAGAATAAAGCTACCAAATAACAGGAGGTTTTGTTATGGAAAGAAAAACTAAAATTAAGTTCACAGATTTTGAATGTAATTTACTTATCAACGGTATGAATGAGTTCCGTAATATGCTTCTGGCTGAGGGATTACCCACAGAGGATGTTGATGAGCTGTTATTGAAAATCATTGACAAGAGTGAACATCGAAAGTGGTGATATTATGACTAATATCATTGAAGAATTCTATTACGGCAACATTGAGCCGCAAGAGGTCAATTCAGAATTAACACCTAAACTCAAAAAGAGACTAAGAAACCTCGCAGAGAAAGAAGAACAACTTACTGCAAGGCTTACCGGCGAAGATAAGGAGCTGTTTCAAAACTATGTAAGTGCTTATATTGAGTTCTCAACAACAAGTAACGCAGACGGCTTTATATCAGGCTTCAGACTCGGTGCAAGATTCACATACGACACATTTGTTAAGAATACGAAAGGATGAGTGCTACTATGAAAAACAGTACAAATATTCAATATAGACAAGTTGGAGATTTCAATATACCTAACCTTATATTGCCACCCGAAGAAGCAAATATCAGGCTCGGTAAATGGGGTATGTTACACAAGGATTATTTACTAAAAAACAAGAAAGTGCTGTTCACAACACTACTCACTCAGGGCAAACTCTATCAGCACTGTGCTGAGGTAGAAAAACAGGCCCGACAGATGTTTGATACTTTTGTTAAGCAAATGAAAGTAGCTGAAGGGGTAACTGAGTGGATTAAAGAAGATAATCAGATAGAGTGGTTGCGCCGTGTACAAAATATTGAGGCAAGGGCAAGTGAGATTGTTTGCAATGAGTTGATATTTGTTTGATTTTTATGTGTTACAAGGACACACAAAATTCTCGCACTCTTAACCCATTTTTGCGCCCTTAAAAAATTATGCGACTTAGTAGAAAAAACACTACTGAGCCGCATTTTTTATTTATACATTAAAAAAACCTGCAAAAACAGTATGGAAACATATTTTTTTATAATTCATAATGAATATATCAAATATAGAAAGGTGGATTTTTTATGAAACACACATCAAAAAAACTTTTAGCAATCGTTATGACTATTGTTACTCTTTTAGGAATTATCGTAATTCCGAATGAGGCAAGAGCTTTTGAAGAGTTTTTAGTTGAAACGGTTAAGGACGATGTTCCTTTATGGTCAGAGCCTCGCAAAGCCTCTACTAAGGTAAGAGTAGTTGAAGAAAAGGGCACACTTTTTTTAGTCAAAGCTCAAGTGGAAAATGAACATAATCACACTTGGTTTTTATTAGAAAACCGCAATTGGGTATATTCAGAGAACGTGCGAAGGCATGATCACCAGAGCACCATGTGTGGGGTTCCTGAGAAAAAATACTCATGTATCGATGAAAAAAGGCACTCTATAAGCACAACTGACTTCGATTTATGCGATTGTGGTTACAGACTTAACGAACGCTATTCAAACACCTCGGAAAACCATAATTTTGAAAACGGAGATGGAATATGCCTTGATTGTGGTTATATTTTTACAAGATCTTTTGAAGATTGTGATTTTTTCATAAGACTCGGTGAAAACTGTTATACATACAGTGGGCCAACAAAGCACTCTAAAAAATATGATAAACAATTATTTAAGAATGAAGATTTAAGAGTGATCAAAAAAGCAAAAAATGAATTTAATAATGAATGGTTTCAACTTGAGAAGGACGGATCTTGGTTGTTTTCCGGTCACGTGACTCATATTCACCAAGATGTTATGTCCACGCCGTTTCCTACTGATACTAAATATGATCAAAAAGACGGATCAGTTCATATTGCATCCAAAACCTATGACAACCTCTGCAATTGTAACTTTAAAACAGGAAGTTATACAGAAGTTGAAGAAGAAAACCATGATTTTAATACTGATCTCATTTGTGAAAAATGCGGATACAAAAGTGTAGTTTCTACTGCTACAACAACTACTACAACAGAAGCGGCAGAAGTTACAACTACAGCGCCTGCTATTGACACATCTCATTTCTATGTTGACACCGAGATAAAAACAGGGTGTTCTTCAACGTCTTATGAACGTGGTGAATTAATAAGTTCCACTATAGATAAAGGGAACATGAAACACCACTATATCGTGGATATATATGAGAAAACATGTGCTTCTTGCGGTGGTTTAGTATCTGAAGGACATAAAAATAACGATAATACTTCAAAACACATAACAGAAAAAACAGCTGTTGACCACCATTTTCTTACTAATGATTTAGGACAAGAATATTGCGATATTTGTGATTTTAATGTAGCGTTATTTTTAGCAGAAAATGAAATAATGCTACTTAAAGTTCAGATTGCCTTATCTATAGTCGGTCAGCTTCCTTATTTAGGTGAAGGTGCAGATATCATTGATGGCTTGATCGCTTTTTCACATGGTGACATTGCGGATGGTTTGTTAAGTTTTTCTGCAGCTGTACCCTTTAGCGGAAATGCTCCCGGCACCGCGAGCATTATAAATAAAGCCATTGATTATAACAAGTCTTCCGAACGATTGAAAGGACTTTCAAAATTGGCAAACAAAACTGACATAAAAATGTCCGATATTTTTGATTCATCCGACATATATTTTTCTAACTTTAACAACTACAAAAAGGTTATGGGAACAGCTCCGGAGGGATTCCACATACATCATTTGGTCGAACAAAGCCAAGTGAATCGTGCGGGATTTAAAGCTGAACTAGTCTATAGTACGGCAAATTCAATCATAATCGATGCCGAAACACATTATAAAATCACCCGATTTTATAACTCGTCGTTTCAAGGATACGCTTCTTTCAGAGACTATATTACTACGTTACCTTTTGAACAGCAGTATCAACTTGGACTTCAGGTTTTACAAACATTCGATGTGATAACATAAAAAAACAAGGAGGGTCAATCATGAAAAAAATTATTTTTATACTCACGATATCTGTTGCTTTTTGCTTCATTTTTGCTGCTTGTGGTAATACAAATACCACAATTGAATCTTTCGAATCAAATGATGTTACTTCAGTTATGCCTACGAGCAATAATGTTGATGAAATTGAAACGACAGATGATGTTTCAATAAGTGAAGAATCACAGGTCAAAATGAACTTTTCTGAATTTTACAGAGGTGAACTCACGGAGTTTGTTGACTTTATTATACCGGAAGGATTTGATGAGGTCGCAAATGGAGATAAGCTTGAAAAATACAGCTTAATGACAGATATAGTTGACACCATATTCTTTCAAAATAACGGCACGGATATCATCGTAAAATTTAATCAGAATGTTATAATCGAAGAAACAGAAACGAGTTATCAGTCTGCCGTTGAAGAAGTAGTACAAACGATGAAATACATTTATCCGAATGCGGTCATCAATTGTAGTAACTATACAAATGAAAACGGTAAACTTATTTCCACAATTATGACCGACACAGAAGACATAGGATATGGATTTATCCTATGTGAAATCGCAGATAGTATGCTCACTATCAGCTGTAATTCTTCTGAACTTGATATTGATGAAATCGAAGATATAGTCATAAAAATCGGAAACTCAATTGAAGAGTTCTAAACAAAAAAATACTGTCCGTCATTTTTGACGGACAGTATTTTTTACTGCTTATACAACACCTTTGCAGAAGGCAAATACTTGCTTGCTGGATCGAGATGAACATCCTGATCATCAAAAGATAACTCTATCCTTCATATTATAATCATCTCCTTATTATAGCATATGTTTAATGCCAATTTATAACGTTTTATTTTCAATAACAATGGATCTTGAACCTATAAGCTCGACATCGACAAAATCACAAAGCTTATTTATATTAATGAAAATTTTATCCTGTTCGTTATGATAAAATGCCTCGAGTAGATCGTTGATTTCAAGCAAACAGTCCAGCCCAAGATATAAATTCGGAAATATAAAGCGCTGTTTTTCTGTCTCAAATACAAGGTCAGCTACGTGAAGTCCTGCAGGGTCACCTACCTTAACAATATTTCCTTTCTCATCACAAATCTTTTCCTCTGTGGTATATATGGTAACTGTTTCATTCTCAATAATGATACTGCCGTAGAACGAGGTAATAATTATCTTTGCCATATCGTTTCTTATATCCTTTCTTTCGTTTATAATTATGGTAGTTATTCTTAATCGCCTTCAAGGTAATTGTTGATATCAAATTCCGGTCAGATGAAGAGTCTGTGTTATATGCGTTATAAAGGGCTCCCGATACATAAGATGTAAGAGTATGTTTTTATATATCACGACAGGCACATCGGATGAATTTTCACCCGATGTGCTTACTTTTTCAAAATCCGATTCTTGAAGCTTTACATTTGCCTTTGGTGATTTCTGCTATGGCTTTGTCATAATGTGTCTTATTGATAATCACAGGTGTTTCTTCATCTGATTCAAGAAACTCTGTATAAGCGTTAATGCGGGCCTCGTCGAAGAGAGACTGGTGCTGGCGGATAGAGAAAACGTCGTTATGATAGAGTTCCTCAATGGCATTGTAAAGAAGTGTCTCATCAAGTTCAAGGCTATCAGTGTATGTAGCCATTTCCTTTTTGGCATATTTGCTGATGATTCTTTTCATTCTTTCTTCCTCTGTATGTTCAAACCTGACGATCTTGCAACGATCTTTGAAGGGTTCGCTCAATGAACTAAGGTCGTTGCAAGTAAATACAAAGAGACTGTTTTCAAAGCTGATAGGAAAAGAAAGGAAGTTATCCGTTACCATACGCTCTTTGTTGTTAAAGATGGGGAGAAGCTCATCCTCGAGTGCAATATCATCTTTGACATTGACAGTTTTATCTATTTCGTCGATAAGCATTACAGGATTGAGAACCTCTGTCTGCATAATGCCATTTACGAAATTGCCGATATCTGCAGATTTATAGTTTTTGTCTTCGCCATAAATGCCTCTTCCGCGACGTATAGCGGTAGCAGGTATGAAATGAAGAGCCATATCAAAGATGTTGCAGATGAGTTTAAAGGACTCGGTTTTTCCACTGCCGGGAGGACCATCAAGAATAATGGGAGGGCTCTGTCCGGTTTTTACATATTCAAGAAGAATGCTTGTGATTTTTACACAAAAATTAATAGGCATATCATTGTCAATGCATGCTTTTAAGATTGTGTTGTAAAGCTCCTTATCACTGGCATTCGCAGGAATATTAGGAACCTGGTAGTTGAGTGTTGAAAGCTTTTCCACGTAACCGCACCATTTTACATCGTCAGCATCTGATTTGCCGATAATACTGTTAGATTCAGCCTTAAGCTTTTTGTATTTTTCGGCAACGTTCTGAGGAATAACAAAGCCTTTCTTCATATGATTAGAGGGCTTTATAAGAACCTTCTTAACCTTGCCAAGCTCATCTTCGGGGATTTTTGAAAGCATCACGAGAAGCTCTTTTCTATCTTTGCTCATTTCATTGACCTTCATTTTGTCTGTCCTCCTTCTTCGGCAGATGGGATGTACCCATCTGCCAGTGTTTTTGTAGTTATGTATTATACTGCCTCTGCGTCGTCTCCTGAAAGAAGTGTATCGAGGGCGTCAATGTCATCGTCGCTCATTTCCCCGGAATCATCGTCGGCTTCAAGTTCCTCAGAAAGTGATGCAATTTTAGCGTCAATGCGCTTTATAAGATCATCAACATCGAAATCATCGGAAGAGGGGTCATGAGGGCGACCCATAAAGGGAAGACCGTTACTGCCGGAACTGAGCTTTTTGAACATATCTTCCATAGAAGGCTTTTTATCATCTTCCTCAATAGGAAGGATTCCGTGGGAGATCATTTCAATGTCGCTTTTGCACATGTGAAGAATACCAAGAGCGACCTGTTCGCAATTTTCAACCGTATTGCCTTCAATTACACCGTCGAGGAGTGAGGCGTTAACTTTGCAGTAGACTCTTCCTGTGTCAGGCTCGATGCCAATGCAGCCTGCTTTTTTCTCGTCTGACTTCTCGTTGCAGAACTGTGCAGCCATGTATCGGTAAGGCTCAGCAATGAAAATCCCTTCTGTTCCGTTATATACTTTGAAAGTTACAAAGTCCTTTGCGGCAGCAACAATGATATCGAGACGGAAGCGGTCTGTATGAGTCATAATTTCGCACTGGAAAACCTTGTCGCTTGTAGCTGAGATGTTCTTTGCAACCACATTGTGGTTGCTCTTTTCGCTGAGGTGTGTTTCGATTGCATCGAGAGTAGATTTGATTTTGTCGAAGTCAACGAATTTCTCGGCTTCTTCCTGTTCAACAGGGATTGTAGCAAGAAGCTTACCGTGGCAGAGATCGTCAAGAATTGTGTAGTGCTTATTGAGGGTCTTAATTGCCTCTTCTTCGCAAACAGCGAATGTTGAAGCAGTAACTGCATTATCGATAAACGGAGACTCAATGTGGAAATAAACCTCATCGTGATCCACATCGAGCTGGAGAGAACCGATTCTTGTTGTTACAGCTTCCTGACAGTATTTGCTTACAGCAGGGGCGAACGCCTTGTTTGCAAGGGTAATACCTTTATAAGCATCAAAAATGAGGAACTCGAGGTGCTTGTCCACTCTTGCGTTAAAGAATACACCGTCCTTCTTGTAGATGAAACCTTCTGAGCTTGATCCGCCAAGCTTTTTGAAAGAGTCTGTGGTGTTTTTAAGGTGTTTCTCAAGGTTTTTCATGGTCTGGTTGTAGTAGTTGTTCATTTTAAACACTCCTTAATATTAATATATTTAGCCTTTGGTAAGCTAAAACAAAAAATTACATCGGGCATAACCCTTGTTTTAACCGGCCAAAATCTCATTACAAGTATCATTCTACTCATTATTATTTATGTTGATATCCTGTATACACTTATCGAGTTAATGTATTCGATGATTAAGTTAATGTTTTTTTGCCGTGACATTTTGTAAAAGGATGAGATAAGCGGAGAACCGTAAACAGTTCCCCGCTTACAAGTGCTTATTTTTTTGAAGATACAATTGCTACAATAAAGCCAATAACAAGAACTATTGCAGGAATTCCGACAATTACAAATAAGGGAACGGCAACAAGAGGGTTGCTGAGGATCTCCCAAACCCAGCTGCCTCCGTCATCCATAATGGCGTTTCCTAAGAGCAGAAAACCTATGAAGCCCAGTAAAATCGGACCAATGATTCCGCAGCCTGCACCACAGCCAGCGGCAGGTATAGGTGTGACCGTGTATTTGTTATTTCCGGTCTTTTTAATTTCGTACTCGTAATCTGACATGATTTTGTCCTCCTTTGTTTTGTGGGGTATTGATGAATGTTATTGCAACTTTAGAGTAGCATATTCTTGTTTAATGGAACAATCTTGTAATACGCAAAAAAGCTAATGTTATTTTGTTGATTTAACTTTATATATGTGTTAAAATGAATTGAACCATTAACTATATAGGAGAGTAAAAACATGGGAAATCTAAATGAAATTTTCGAACTGGTAAGCAACATTTTAGGGAATTGCTATGTTTATAACAAAGATTATGAAACCACTGAATTATATGTTTCAAAAAAGGCGGATTCAAAGAAATATGTTTTTTTTCCTCCTAGTGTCACTAGCGGTACTTTTAACACAAATTATATTACTCGTATATTTGAAGCAGCTGAGATAGATTCTGAAGAGGGTGGAAGTAGAGTAAAGGATATCCTTGAGTTATGTGTTAATGGTGGTCTTAAAGATTTAAAAATGCATTTGGAAAGAATCTTTTTATATACAACAACTTATAAAAGCTTTATGTCTGATAGCAATTTCAGTTATGAATATCAACTATCAAGAAAATCACAAGAGAAAAGCATCAAATTGATCAAATTTGAACAAGACCGTAACAAAATCATTAATAGGTGTGAAAATTCTTATTGCGAAGCAATTAAAATGTTGTCGCAATACTTAAAAAAAGAACCATATGCATCGGTATTTGAAGCATACGGTATGAATGTTAGTTTTATATCATATGAGCATGCTTTATTTTATCTGACTGTTTTAATTGCAGTTAGCATAAGAGAACTCAAAATAGTGAAAGCTTCTTCTGCGAATAAAAAAACTTATGAACAGCTGTTAAATAGTCTCGAAATGGAAATTATTAACTTTGTTCGTGATAACAATCTTGGTTCTGGCAAATTAACATCCGTTGATTTTATATGTTTTACAGATGTAAGTCCGAAAGATAATGAAGACGCAACTGCATTTAAGAGAATCAGCGAATTTTTTATTGCACCAACATTAAAATTGAATAATGGTGGAAGGGTGATGAAATACCTTATCGAAGGCAATTCAGGTGTAGGAAAAACAACACTATTAAAAGCAATAAATAATATATTTGTAATAGAAAATACTGATACAACTGAATTTTCAGATGACGAGAAATGTTGGTATAAAAATTTGAAAAGCAAACTCTTCACAAATTCTGATAGGTCGTATTTTCCTATTTTTATTGAGGCGAAAAAAGCTAACGATCAAATAGAACCATATAACCTGCTTGATCTTGCTGATAAATATGAAAAATCGTTGCTTGAAAACTTTGTTTCTTGCAACGATGAAGTAAAAGCATTGTTATTGGTTGATGGTATTGAAGAAATTGAATCGGAACAGAAAAGGCCATTATTTGAGGAGGCATTCAAGAAATTTTTTGAAAACGAAAAACATACGAATGTTAGTGTGATTGTTACCACTCGATATTCAGAACCTTTTGAATGTGTCAGAAGTTATCGTGAAAAAATCACATTAAGAAAGCTTGAGTTTGATAGTGTAAAAAATTACGTAAGAACAAGTATGCTTATTAGTTCTGAAAATAGAGAAAATATTATAAGTTTTATGTCGAAAAACACAGACTTACAGAATTTTGTGTGCACCCCCTTCTTTTTTGAAAAGTTAATTTCTAATTATTCTAATGAATTAACCGTGTATGAATATTTGAAAAAATCGATAGATTCCATTATTGAACTTCGGTGGTTCAAGGCTCGCAATTTTACTAAAGAACTCTTGGGATATATAGCAATCAAGGGCAAAACACATAGTTATTCGGATTTTAATTATCTGATCTCTAACTTGCCTGAATCTTTGAACGCTTCATTGGAAAATGATACTAAAAGATCAATTAAGCAAGAATATGATATTTTCAAAAGCAAATGGGATTCTCAAAGTGGCATATTGAGTTATAAGACAGATGGAGGAGAAAGTGTTGCTTTTGAAGAGCCTCTTGCTATGTCATATCTGGCATCATTGTATATTTTTCGTTGGTTCAGTTATATAGAGAAAAAGCATAATGATTTATGCGATGGTTTGAAAGATCCTTGGAACATAGATTATTTTAAGCATTTTAAGCTTATAGAACTCATCGATCAGAGCTTTGATTTAACAAACATTGATGTTTTAAGGGCGTTTTCTTTATTTTTGTCAAGAAATACCGAAGGTATAAATAACGGCGATGACGATGATAGAAAAATGTTTGAAGATCGAATTGTTACTATGGCAGTTTTTCTCAAGTTTCTGTCTGTCAATAATAATGACAAGAGATTGAATATTCAGAGCTTTTTTGCGGGACTCAAAAACAGAGATCTTGGCGTTAGTTTGTTTTCAAATCCAACAAATGATCCTATTCAAATTTCATTTAAAACCAGTGTTGATTTTATGGTTTTGGATGAAGCACGAGGTGAAGCTAATGGATAAAATCACTGTTTATAAAGATCTTCTTGAGAAGTTTTGTAAAAATCTGACATTAACTACTTTTCCGCATTCTCAAGAATTGTTGTATAGGAACATCTTTTTGAATGAAGTGTTCTATAATATTGATGTTATAGAAGGAAAACAGGCAAGCCGCATAGCATATGGTGATTATATCAAACCCTCTGATGTAGATATCGACGAAATTATCAAGAGAATTGATGCTAGAATAAAGGAGTTAGAGGAACTAGAGGAACGCAACAAGCAAGATGGTGTATCTGCAATTGAATCACCATCAAAAAGCAACAAAAAAAGAGCAATAATAACAGGTTTGCCAGGAAGTGGAAAAAGTATATTGCTTAAAAGGTTGGTATTAAGTTGTCTTAATTCAAACAAAGAAACTCAAGAATTTTTTGAAAAATATAAGAATATTTTGGATGAAAGTGTCCTTGACTCAATCCCGATTCTTGTGATTTTGAGAAATTTAGAACTCGTTTCAGTTGATGAATTAGAGAACGAAAATCTTGAAAACATTATTTATAAACTTTCTGGTTTTATGCTTGGCGAGTCATTTACTGCTGAGATAACAGGTGATGAATTTAGTGATATTTTAACTCAACAAAAAATCACCTTATTTCTTGATGGCTTGGATGAAATTTTGGATGATGATAAGAAAGAAACTTTCTTAAAAAAATTGAAACAGAAAAAAGAATACTACAATATATTAATTACAACCCGTACTGGTGATTCTGATAATAGTGTATTATTTGACGAAAATGTAGAATTTTTTCATATTCCAGAATTTGTTACTGAAGCAGGAGAAGCCAACATAGATATCATTGAAGGGTTTTCGAGAAATTTTTATAAGGTGATATTCAAATTCAATCAACAAGAACAAGAAAGTTACAAAGAATTTATCAAACAAATTGCAGGTAAAACTTTCTTGAAATCTATGATAAGCACTCCATTTTCGCTTTCTTTTCTTTTAACGCTATTTATTGCCAACGGAAGCCTACCTGAAAACCGTGCTGAATTATTGTTTAAATACATAGACTTATTTTTGTCTTGGTACACAAAAAAGAATCGAAAAACAGGATTATCACAAACAACAGCCAATATTTTATTGTCATACACTGCTTTTTATATGGTCAAGAATCGAAAACTCATGCTAAATAAAAGCGAGTTTGCCCAAGTCCTTTCCGATTGTTATACAGATATGGATGGTAGATTTCCGGAAAAAATGGAGGCAACTAATATCGATATACATATAAAAGAATTGCTTACAATTGGATTAATCGATGACAGAATGTCAAAATACAGCTTTTCGCAACATCGACTGTTACTTGAATATTTCGCAGCCTATGCTGTTAAAAAACGATATGTTGACACAATCTCTCGTTCTAAAACTCGATTGGCGATTTTTTCTGACAGATTTAATGATCCAAAATGGAAAGAAGTAATAGTATGGTTCTGTTTAATGGACTCTGAAGAAACTTCTAATATCATAGATAGTTTAATTTCAACTATTGAAAATATTGAAAATATCGAAGATAATTATTATCCTGGCAACTTGTTGTTTGAACTATCAACAGCAGTTCCTATGTTTACGGATGAAAGGCATAGAATCTACGATACTTTATTCAAGGAACATATAACAGACCGACAAATTCAGCTTATTATCTCCTTGCTTTCGACAAACTCAATTGTTGCCGAAGATTTTAGTGACTATATTGAAAAAAAGTTTGAAGAAAGCGTGGCTGCATCAGGTGAAAGACCTTATTACAATTATGCATATGCTATATCTGTATGCTATGACCTCGTAAAACACGAAACAGATCCTTTGTGGCAAGCCGAAAAAATGTTGCAATCAAGCGATCTGACTGATGTCATTTTGGGGTTAGAGATATATACTATACTGGCGTGGTGTCGTTATATGAACATCAGAAATATGTTCAGTATCGATAGTGATGTCTATAGAATGTATGATAGAGCAATACAGTCGTTCAGGACACTTATAGGAAATATTGATTCTTTCGCTATGCCCGGTGTTATAGCAAGAGCGTTTCAGGAATGTGTTATCGCCGGATTCGTTGCTTTCTCGGATATAGTCGATTATGATTTGTATAAAAAAATCGTTTCAGATTTCTCTCACAATAATGATAAAGATTATCTGCGTACTATACTTTCAGTGTTTGATTTTAGCTATTCGACAAAAGATATTTCTATTTCTGATATGACAAAAAAAGTTGCTCTTGATAAATTAATCAAAGAACTTGAAGAAAAAAATCAAAATGCTGTGTTTGATTTTTCTGTTTGTGCGTCTATAGGCGTTTTCAAAAGCTCTTTCTTTGAAGAAATATGTAAAATCTTTGAAAAAGATAAATCTGATAGTATGAGCCGTGCTTGGTTTTTATGCTTAAACAAATTGCTGACAGTATTTAAAATCATTCGCGACGGCGTTGATGAGGATAATTTTGCCATTGAATATTTCAATTATCAATTATCTGACGAAGGAAAGCGATATTTCAATAACTTATCGGATAATGAACCTATTGAAAAATTAACATTTAATCTGTCATATTATTTGCGTAGAGGCGAATTGAAAAAGGTGTACAAAGACCAAATACCAACCTCTCCTATGAACTTGTTATATGGTGATATGGTTGGAGATGTTGCATCGATTATAGAACACGCCTTGATTCTTTCGCACGTCAGTAAAAATGATTTTGGAGACTTAAGTCTTGGATATTGCTATTTGGAAACAGAGGAAGAAAGCCTAACCAAAAACCACGATGCACTTTTGCAAAGTGTAAAACGTTGGCTGGAATATGAGCATATCAACGAAGCAGAAAGTATTATAGTTTCCTATTGGCTGTGGCGTTTATGTATTCTCGATATAGAAGATTTACCTCCTGTTGATTATCTGCTTGACAGAATCATTATGGACTCAAAGCTTTGCACACAGATATTTGATTTTGTTGTGGAGTTAACAAGGTATAGTGAATTTTTTATAAGCAAGACAATACAAAAACTTCAAAACTCATTATCCGATACCGTTGAAATCGAAACATGCATATTAGAGGATGATGAAGAGTATTTTATATTAAAAGAATTCATGGTAAACGAGACAGAATATACTTGTTTTGTGTCTCTGGAAGACTACAATGATTTCTTCTTCAGAAAGACAGTAATTGAGGATGGAGAAGAATATATTTGTGGTTTAGAGGATGATAAAGAGTTTGATTTGGTGTATACAAATTTTCTGAAAAATCTCTTAACTGATATACGAGATCTGTAAAGTGAAAAGAGAACCTTTAACTGCGAAGGTTCTCTTTTTTATTGTTTTTTGTATAAAGAAAAATATCAAAACAAAAAAATCATATTTTAATATAAATACGTAAATTCCCAAAGTAAGTTCCACAGTAGTACACCAGTAGATTTTACACTGAGAAACAAGTGGAAATAACTATGGGAAGCAGTAATAAAAGCATAGAAAACAAGCAAAAAACAAAGCAAAAAAAGACAAAAGGGCAACC
>JAZSJT010000056.1:0-6234 GCA_045534425.1 Acutalibacteraceae bacterium
GACGAAACTTTGCATTTGATGTTAAACTAACCATAGAAAATTCAACTCCTTTTCGGTAAGTGTTTTTGTGGTTATTAACATCATACCATATTTGAGTTGAATTTTCTTTTTTATTTGTCACCCATCAATTGTACCATAACAGGAATCAAGTGCAAAAGAGAAGTTACGAGTATTTAATTGAATAGTGAAGAGTGAAGAAGTAAAAATTCCGAATGCTTTTGCATTCGGAATTTTTTGGAGCGGATGACGAGGCTCGAACTCGCTACCTCCACCTTGGCAAGGTGGCGCTCTACCAGATGAGCTACATCCGCATTTCTTGTGAACAAGAGGTATTATACACAAAGGATATTGTCTTGTCAAGAGTAATTTTCAAATATTTCAAAACAAAATTAAAGGTGACGTCTTTTCTTTATTTTTTACATTATTCTCTGCCCTTTTGAGACAGCTTTCTTTTATTTTCCGTTGTATTATTTTCTGTAAAGTATACTATTGAGGAATAAAAAAATGGAAAATTTGAGAAACAGACTGAATACACTTAAAATTAATATTTCTTTTATAAAAACAGCACTTTTACATACAATTCATTTCATTACGGGCTTCCTTCTGGGGGGAATTTCCTTTGCCGGGGGCATTTCACCCTTTGCCACGGGCTTTACTGCAGGTGTACCCGTTTCTGTGCTTTTAAGCTCAGCCGCGGGGGCAGCAATCGGATACGGCATATTTTTTGAAATTTTTGATGCTCTGCGTTTTATTTGTGCCGTTTTTCTTATCTGCCTTATAAGACTGGGGCTTGACAGCAGAATTGACAAAAACAAATCAATGATAACCTCTGCTTTTTTTGCTTTTATTATTACATTCTGCACCTCCTTATGCATTTTCCTCGCGGTTGGGGAAAACAGCACTTTTATTATTATGAGCTTCTGCGAATCGCTGATTTCCTCTGCCTTCACCTGCTTTACCGTAAGAACACTCAGTCTTCCTAAGAAAACAAAAAGCAACTCCGTTCTCACCTCGTCGGATACCATAGCCGCAGTATTTTTCTGCTCAATTCTTCTTTTATCCCTTGAAAGATTTTCATTTTTCGGATTTTCACCCGCAAGATTTATTGCTTTTTTTGTAATTATGCTTTTTTCTTTGTCGGAAAAAGGAATTTCAACCTCTGTTGCGGGAATATGCTGTGCATTGACTCTGGGCTTTAATGAAGAGCATCCGCAGCTTATGAGTGCATTTATTCTTTGCGGTATATCCTCCGGAATTGCAGGGATTCACGGAAAAATTCCGACTGCTATGAGTATTGTCCTATCAAATCTTCTCGCAGTCATTCTTAAAGGCAATCCCGACACCGCAATTATTGCCATTTCTGAAGCTGTTGCCTCAAGCATTCTTTTTGCAGTTATCCCTAAAAACATTCTTGTACGGACAATATCTGCAGTTTCTCCTGCAGCAAAATCCTTTGAAGCAGAAAAAAACGATATTATCGGCTTCACTTTAAAAAGAAGCTCAAAAGCCATAAAGGATATCTCACAATCCGTTGAGGCAGTGTCGGAATTTCTTATAAAAGCAGAAAACAGCACAGAAGAAAAGCTTTGGATTTGTGTAAAGGAGGATATATGTAAAGAATGCGGTAAATATGATTTTTGCTGGAACAAATGCAGAAATATAACACAAAAAGCTTTTCTTGAAGCCCAGGACATCATAAAGAAAAATGAGCACCTTATATCAGATGAGCTGCCTGAAAGAATTTCTCTTATCTGCCGAAGCCCTGAAAAGCTTACAGACAGCTTCAACCGTATATTTTATGCCCGAATTTCCCGTATTGTTGCAGAAAATGAAATCCGCGATATAAAGAAAGCGGCGGCAAAAAGCTTCAGCTGCGTGGGTACAATGGTTGAAAACATTTCCAAATCCATAGAAATCCCCGTGAAACAGGACAGAGAAAAGGAATCCGTTCTGACAGCTTTTTTTTCGGATAAAGGGTTCACTGTAAAAGGCCTGATTGCACAAAAAAGTCTTTTGGATAAAAGCTGTGTTCAGCTCTACTGTGAAACCGTTCCGCCTGTTTCGGATATGGAGCTGCTTCTTGAGCAGATGTATGAGGCTACGGGTATAAATTATCTTCCCCCCGTTGCAGATGAATATTCAAAAGAGGGTACTGTCCTGAGCTTTTGTGAGGAAAGCACTTTCGATGTTGATTTTAATATTGCATCACACACCGGTGCAAACGAGCATTTTTCGGGAGACACGGCAAAATGCTTTTTTGACGGGACAGGTTATTTTTACGCAATTCTGAGTGACGGTATGGGCTCGGGTGCAAAAGCCGCCGTGGATTCGGTTATGACCTGTTCTCTTATATCCCGCCTTATGCGGTCCGGATTTTCACCCGAAAATGCAATGGAAACAGTAAACTGTGCACTTCTTATGAAAAGCTCGGACGAAACCCTTTCAACTCTTGATATACTCCGTTTTTCTCTTGAAACAGGCAAGGCGGAATTTTTCAAAGCGGGAGCCGCATTTTCCGTAATAAAAAAAGCAGAAAAAACTCTTGTGGTTGAAAAAAGCTCAATGCCTTTAGGAATTTTAAGTGAAACCCAATTGCAAAAAAATGAAATTATATTAGGTAACAATGACTTCATTTTTATAATTTCCGACGGTGCAGCGGTAATTTCTCCCTCCGGCTTCAAAAAGCTTATCCGGGATAACAAAAACTCTTCTGCGAAAGAATTGTCAAAAAAAGCCGTGGAGGAAGCCATAAGACTTTCCTCCACGGGAAAACATGATGATATAACAGTAATATGCATAAAAATTAAATCTAATTGACATTGCTCTGAATTATGATTTAACCTTTGTAAGCTCATAGACAGCTGCAGAATCTATTGTTATTCCGTCTGCACCTGTTACGGCAGCTTCACCGTTTACGGAAAGTGACCAATAGGTGTTATCTTCTTCGTATACGGCACAGATGCCGTTTACTTTTTTGATGTAAAGCCCGTAAGGGCCGTCTTCACCCTCAACCAGCCCCGATTCCTTGAGAGCCTCTCCAAGGTTGGTTTTGTCCGTAAGAATTGTGAAGGTGTATGCTTTTTCGTCTGTTATCACCTTTAGCGTAACAACGGTTTCACCCTCGCCTATTGTGGCATCCTCCTCATAAGCCGCAGGAAGAGAAGCCGTTGTGTCTTCGGCTGAAGAGGTCAATTCTTCGCCGTCTGTTGTAAGCTCCGGGGCTTCGGGCTGTGTGCAGGATGAAAGGGTAAACAATAATAAAAGTCCTGTAATTAATGCAATTATTTTTTTCATAGCCTTATTCCTCATTTATAATTATTTTTTTGTTCCTCTGTAGGCTCATAATCGGGATTTGAGCAGCACGGATATGTGGGCGGTGTGCCGTCGGAATGCCAGAAGGGTGTGAGATTGTCGTCTCTGAACTTATCTCTGTCCTCCTTCTTTCTGAAATCGGGCACATCAAAGGGCACGGAGCCTTCCATAATGCTTCTGTGTGAAAGAATTGCAACAGATGCCATAGCGGTTGCGAAATATACGTCAAACTGATGGGGCTTATTCTCTCTTATTGAGTTAAAAAATTCTCTTATGACAAAGAAATCTCCGCCGCCGTGCCCCGCATCACCTATAAGCTTCTTTTCGGCACGGGAAATTTTGGGAGTGTAGAAATTAACTGCCTTTTTGCCCCGGGGCACCTCCCAGTCATTATAACGGAGCATAACCTTATCGGTTCCTCTGACATTTTCAATCTGTCCCTTCTCACAGCAGATACGGTAGGAATTCCAGTGAGCACCGAAGGCGGAGCAGCCTGTCACCTTGAAAACGGAGCCGTCGTCATTGAGAATGGTAATTATTGCAGCCGCATCCGCAACGTGGGAAACAGTGGGACAGTCCGAGGGAAGCGGCGAATATACGGGCATTGCGGTAACCCTTTTGGGAAACACACCCGTAGCCGACATAATGGGGGCAAGGGAATGGGTTATATAGTATGAACGGGGCAAAAAGTTTCTCCAGTGCTTTTCATAGGGACGAATAGACATTACGGCTTTTGTGTCATACCAGTCCATAGGATGGTTATATTCACCCTCGGCATACATAAGCCTTCCGAGAGTTCCGCCCTCATAAACCTTTTTCATTTCACGGTTGAAAAGCATAAAGGGATAGTTTTCCGCAAGCATATACTGTGCACCGCTTTTTTCTGCCGCTTCACAGAGCTTCACTCCTTCAGCCATAGTGGAATTGGAAATACATTCACTTAAAACATGGATATTCTTTTCCAGTGCCTTCACGGCATATTGAGCGTGCTCGGGGAAGAAATTAGCAAGAAGCAGAGCATCCATAGGATGATTTATAAATTCATCGAAGTCAGTATAAACCGCCGCACCCGAAATACTCTCACTGACAGCCTTTATCTGTTCCTCGTCCTTTTCGCAGACGGCAACAATTTCACCGCCGTTGGTTTTTATTTCATCAAAAAACGAAGAACCGCGTCGCAGCCCGAAAATACCGATTTTAATTTTTTCCATACTGACACCTCTTAAACGAACATAAGAATGAGTAATGCGGCAAATGCCACTGCAACACCGATAATTTCTCTCTTTGACGGTTTATTCTTCGTAAAGAGGCTTATTACGGTGGAAATTATCATAACACCGCCCGTAACAAAGGGATATTGTGCGGAAGCGGGAATGTGTGCGAGAGCTATAAGAAGAAGATAGTTTCCGAGTCTGCACAAAACCCCGTAGCCTCCCATACTGAGAACGGCTTTTTTTGTAAGCCTTTTGCCGTCGCCCTTGATAAAGGGAAGAAATACGAGACAGATAACAAGAGCCGTTGCGGCAATAAGAACGGAATATCCCGCATCGGAGGTTTTTTCATAGGGTGCGTTACTGAAGACCGTGGAAAGCACACCCGACATACCGTTAAGCATAAACACGCCCATATAATAAACATATCCCGACTTCTTTTCACCCTTTTTCACCGTCATAAGAAGAGACAGGAGCAAAAGAGCATAGCATATGCCCTTTCCCAAGGTCAGCTCTTCATTGTAAAAAACAATTCCCGTCACAGAGGGCAGAATCATACCGCCCAGCATAGCAAACATTGAATAAAGCGAAAGATTTATTCTTCCCAATGCCTTGAGACTGAAATATGTATATCCTATGGAATCGAGGGCTGCGAAAAATGCCATAAGAAGTGAAAAATGCGTATATTCAACCTTAAAGCCGTTGATTATAAGAAGTCCCAGAAGCCCCACAAGAGACGAGCCCGCCGAAAAAACAAACATCGCCCTAAGAGAGTTTCCGTACTCCTTTTCAAATATTCTGTTAAAAAGAAACTGAAAGCTGAACATAGTAACAGCCGCAGTGAGTAGTCCGTAATATAACATAATGCACCAAAAGAAAATTTAATCAAAATAAAAAGCTTACAACAAAATAATGAAAATTCGGAATTCGGAATTCAGCACCGCTAAATTATGATTTGCTCAAAAGCCAATCAATGAGTTCAGCTCTATACGTGTAGTCCCATGCGTTATGGCCAACTCCGGGAAGGCGGGTATAGATGAAGTCTTTTCCGGCTTCTTCTAATTTTTGTGCCATTTCGTCGGAAAAGAATACATTTACCGTTTTGTCGTCTGCACCGTGAAACATCCATACGGGCATTGTCACTCTTTGTGCGTTCCAGGGCATACCTCCGCCGCAGACGGGAGCAATTGCTCTGAACAGAGAGGGCCTTGCCATAGCCGTGAGCCACGTGCCGTAGCCGCCCATGCTTATACCCGTGAGATACACTCTTTTTTTATCCGCTTTATAGAGTTCAATTTTTTCTTCAATGAATTTGAGAATTGATTCAACCCTTGCGGTCCAGAAGGTGTCCGCAGGACACTGGGGCATTATAAAAATACATTCTCTGTCATTATCCTTGAGAAACTCGGAAAAGCCGTGAACATCCACAAGGGGAAGCTCGTCTTTGCCGTTTCCTCTCTCCCCCGCTCCGTGAAGCTGAAAAACTATTGGAAGTCCCTCTTTCATATTTTCGGGTGAATATTCAACAAAACTGAAAATTTCGTTCTCTGTATATTCTTTTCTGATCATCATATTTCCCTTTCTATGAGTTCAACTATACCATTTGTTTTACGGTCTGCCAAAGCCTTTATACTTTCCACACCGTTTTCCATGGCATAGGAATAAAATTCTTTTATCATAGCTTCGTCGTTTACATTATCTCCCACGGCAA
>JAZSJT010000114.1:0-1666 GCA_045534425.1 Acutalibacteraceae bacterium
ATTGGTACGCTTCACAAATGCCATCAGTTTGTTTCCTGATTCAAGATCAAGATTACCGGTCGGCTCGTCTGCAAGAATAATGGAAGGTTCCATGAGCAAAGCACGTGCAACGGCGGTACGTTGTCTTTCACCGCCGGATAACTGTGTCGGATAAAAATTGCGTCTTTTAGCCAAGTCCAAAATGTCAAGCAGTTCCTTTTCTCTTTTGGTGTTGTATGGTTTGCCTGCAATATCAAAAGGCAGTCTGATATTATTGATAACCGACAGTTCATTTATGAGATTGAAACCTTGATATATGAAGCCGCATTTTTGATTGCGGATTTTTGCCCGTTCCTTTTCGCTCAGCGCATAAAGATTTTTGCCGTCTAACAGCACCTCGCCCGAATCCGGAACAATAAGACCACCGAGAACATTCAAAAGGGTACTTTTGCCCGATCCGCTTTTTCCGATAACAACAACAATTTCACCCTTGTTTATATCTAAAGTCGTGCTTTTAAGTGCGTGGACTTGTGTGTTTCCGATTTTGTAGTTTTTGGATATACCCTTTACAGTTAGTATTTTACCCATAATCATCACTCCTTGATATAAAATAACCTTGCCACTTTGGGTAGCAAGGTTATTTTAACATTCAAAGATCAAGAAAATATCATACCTGAAAAATTATTTGCAAGAAAATGAAGCGACAACACACGCACCCGCGCCGTCTTTATTTGTCAGCTTCAATGCGCCCTTGTGCTTTTCACACAGCATTTTACACAGATACAGACCAAGCCCAAAATGAAGCTCGCTATCATTTTGATTTCCCGTATAGTAGGGAGCGGACGCTGTTTTCAGTTCTTCTTCCGAAAAGCCCGTCCCGTCGTCTGATACGGATATAGTCAGATGATCTTCTGATACACAGCAAGATACCGTTATTGATTTTTCGGCATAGCGAACGGCATTTGAAACGATACTCTCAAATACCTGCATAATAATATTCGCGTCAACATTTACGTTCTCGGCTTCTGCCACGATTTCAAAGTGAGATTCAAGACCGTTTTCTTGACAGAGCATTTCTAATGATTTTCCTAATTGATTTGAAAGATCGTTTACACGGGTACACTTGATTTGTATCGGTTGATCTTCCAATTTGCTCATTGTCCCCATACTGTAAACATAGCTTTCTATACGTTCTATGTTCTTTGATACGGTACTCAATATTGCCGCCTTTTTATCCTTCGAAACATCTGACCTCATATAGACCTTTTCAAGAAGCTCGACATTGCCCCTCATAACAGTAAGCGGTGTCCGAAGCTCGTGAGAAAAAGCCTTATTGAGTTTTCTCCTTTCCTCAATCATTCGCCACATCGTTCGGTTATTGTCCTGAAGCGACAGCCGCATTTTTTCAAAAGAAGAACAAAGCTGTCCAAGCTCGTCTTTGCCGCTGTAACCTATAACGAAGTCGAGATTATCATCGGAAATGTTTTCGGAAGCATTTATTAAAAGTTTTATCGGCTTTTGCAGCTTACCGAAATAAAAGATAACGGCACCGATCGTAATACTGACAATACACCAGAAAAAAGAGGAATACTCATAGATCACTGTGTAGAAATCATACGCTTGTTTATCTTCCTCGGAAAACGAAAGAACATCTATATAAAGAGTACGTACAACACCATGTTCTGAT
>JAZSJT010000135.1:0-2003 GCA_045534425.1 Acutalibacteraceae bacterium
ACGGGGCCGTCAAGTTCAGCGGCTGCAAGAACTGCAAGGCGGGTTTCAATATCATCTGCAGGGTTAATAATTGTCATTCCGGGAATTGTTCTCATAAGAGCAATATCTTCGCAGCACTGATGGCTTGCACCGTCTTCACCGACAGAGATACCTGCGTGTGTTGCACCGATTTTTACATTTATGTGAGGATAGCCTATTGTGTTTCTTATCTGTTCAAATGCTCTGCCTGCGGCAAACATTGCAAAGGAGCTTGCAAATACGGTATAACCGGAGGCTGCAAGACCTGCGGCAATACCCATCATATTTCCTTCTGCTATTCCGCAGTCATAGAATTTTTCGGGAAATGCCTTCTTGAACATACCTGTCTTCGTTGCGGCGGCAAGGTCTGCATCAAGAACTATAAGTTTATCATTCTTTTCACCGAGCTCAACGAGAGCCTTTCCGTAAGCGTCTCTTGTAGCGGTCTTAATTACATCAGCCATTATTTTATCCTCCCTTATTTACTGAGTTCTTCAATCTGTGCATCAAGCTCTGCCATAGCGGCGGCATACTGCTCGGCGTTGGGAGCACTTCCGTGCCATGAAACCTGATTTTCCATAAATGAAATGCCCTTGCCCTTGACAGTTTTCATAATAATTGCAGTGGGCTTGTCGGTGCAGGCTTTTGCCTTTTCGATTGCTTCTTCAATCTGGTTGAAGCAGTGTCCGCAAATTTCAATCACATTGAAGCCGAATGCGGCAAACTTTTCGGGAATGGGATAAGGAGAGTTTACTTCTTCAACAGTACCGTCAATCTGAAGGTCATTGTTGTCAACAATAACGGTGAGACAAGAAAGCTTCTTTGCAGCTGCAAACATACAGGCTTCCCATACCTGACCTTCTTCGATTTCGCCGTCGCCTAAAACAGCATATACATTATAAGGATTACCCTCGATTTTTGAAGCCAATGCAAATCCGCAGGCGGCAGAAATACCCTGACCGAGAGAGCCGGTGCTCATATCAACACCGGGAACATAATTCATATTGGGGTGTCCCTGAAGATATGAATCTGATTTTCTTAATGTTTTGAGGTCTTCAACAGGGAAGAAGCCTCTTTCAGCAAGAACTGCATAAAGTGCGGGAGCTGCGTGTCCTTTGGAAAGAACAAGTCTGTCTCTCTTTTCCCATTTGGGATTTGCCGTATCAATTTTCATCTCTTTGAAATAAAGATATGTAAGAATATCTGCTATTGAAAGTGATCCGCCGGGATGTCCCGATTTAGCGTTGAATACACCTTCGATTATTCCCATTCTTGCCTTACAGGCTTTGATTTTTAATTGTTTTCTCATAACTGCATCCATTACAGTCGCCTCCTATTTATTAATACGAGTTATTATTTTTATTTTCTATATATTTAAGAAAGTCAGCTACGGCACCGTTGTTGCAGTGACACGCAATAAACTCTGAAATATCTTTTAATTCTTTCGGAGCCTGACCGCAGCAAGCGGGAACACCAACGGTTTTGAGCATATCAAAATCATTGAAATAGTCACCGATTGCACCGGTATGAGATTTATCAATTCCGAGAATTTCTGCAAGCTTCATTAAAGCGGTACCCTTATGTGTATTTCTTGCAAGAATTTCGAAACTGGCAACCGATGATGACATAAGAGTAAGATCAGGATCAACCATCGATTCAAAGTGTTTTTTTACTTTTGATATATGGAACGGAATACCGGAAAAAATAACCTTTCCCCAATTTTCTTTCGGAACACCCTCAATGTTTTTAATGTGTTGATGTTTAAGATTTCCTGAAGCAACGAAGAGTTTTCCGAACCATCCGAGGCCTGTTATATATATCATATCCTTCGCAACAACAATAACATCAACATACGGAAATTTTTTTGCTGCTTCGATTGCAAGATTCATTCCTTCGCTGCTCATTGCACTGAAATAAACCATTTCCTGCTTCTGAAAATCATTCAAACCAGCACCGTTGATAACAACAGCAGGTGTTCCGTCAAT
>JAZSJT010000118.1:0-2780 GCA_045534425.1 Acutalibacteraceae bacterium
AAAAGAAAAAAAATATTTTAAAAATTAAAACTCCTCATATTAATAAGCTTGATGACTACGCCAAAGAAATCGTTTGGTATGGTAGACGAAATGGGAAAACAATAAATGAAATCATAGCCATTAATTGAGGTTGCCCCGAAATATTCTGAAGGTATTCACGAAAAAAGCGACACAACAATGATAGTAAGCCGAGGCATAGGCTCAAGCGTCTTCCCCATAAGACTAAACAACCGCCCCGAGCTGGTAATAATTACACTGAAAAGCCAACAATCGAATACAGTTTCCTGAACTTCAAGTAAAACAAACGGCATACACACAGGTGCCGTTTGTTTTTATGCCATTATTTCTTTGCAGTCTCATTGACAATTATAGCGCATAGCGCTATAATTATATATAACAGTAGCTTTGCGGAGGATATTTATGATCGCTATAGATAAACAATATTTCAAAAGCTGGAAATTTATTGATTTATTTGCAGGACTTGGCGGTTTCAGGCTTGCACTGGAATCTTTGGGTGCAGAATGTGTATATTCCAATGAATGGGATGTTCCTGCACAGGAAGTTTATTGCGAAAATTTCGGCGAGATACCTGAAGGTGATATCACTAAAGTTGATGAA
Source organism: Acutalibacteraceae bacterium (assembly GCA_045534425.1). Lineage (GTDB taxonomy): Bacteria > Bacillota > Clostridia > Oscillospirales > Acutalibacteraceae > RUG806. Next base: position 619 of record JAZSJT010000118.1, read on the forward strand.
AAAACTATCCCCGACCATGATATATTGTGTGCCGGTTTTCCCTGTCAGGCTTTTTCCATAAGCGGCAAACAACGAGGATTTGAGGACAGCAGAGGTACATTGTTTTTCGATGTCGCACGTATTGTAAAAGAAAAAAAACCAAAAATCGTATTTATGGAAAATGTAAAAAACTTTGCAACACACGACGGCGGAAAAACACTTGAAGTAGTAAAATGCACAATGGAAGAATTGGGGTATTCTTTCAATCAACGGGTTCTGAACTCTGTAGATTACGGTGTTCCTCAAAAAAGAGAAAGAATTTATATGGTGTGTTTCAGAAATGATGTTACAGTTAAAAATTTTATATTTCCAAAAGCCATAAAGCTCACTAAACATGTTGAAGACTATTTATTGGAAGATACATCATTAACCGAACATTTATATATAAACAGAGAAGATACTTATTATAACGGACTTCAGGATAATGTTTACAGTAACAAAGCTATTCGATTAGGCATCGTAAACAAAGGCGGTCAGGGTGAACGGATTTACAGCACAAAAGGAATTGCAATAACACTTTCCGCATACGGGGGCGGTGTTTTTGCAAAAACAGGCGGATATCTGGTCAACGGAAAGCCACGTCGGCTTCATCCCAGAGAGTGTGCACGACTAATGGGCTATCCGGATTCTTATAAAATAAGCAAAAGAACGAACCAGGCATATCAACAATTCGGTAATTCTGTGGTTATTGATGTTCTTCAATACATCGCCATTGAAATAGGGAAAGCATTGGAGAATTAACGGATGAACGAAGTTGATTTCAGAAATTGGATGACCAAAAACAATGTAAACCGTAAGGTTCAAAGTGACATTGTTTCGAGAATAAAAAGAATAGAAAGGGAAATAGAAAACTGCGACATTGACGAACAATACCGCAGTGATAAATGCAGTTCATTAATGGCACTGTTTCTCAACAAGGGGCAAAACAGTGAAATGAACAAATATCCTGATGCAAATTTACCTATCGGAAAATATTATATGAGCACATTCAGACACGCTATCAAACACTATATTATGTTTTGTGAAGAATCTTCTTTATAGCTTTATATATCGGATTCAAATTCATTCAGATCCTCTTCATTCTGAGACTTATTTAATTCAACAGCAAATATTACATTCATATTATAAGTATTGGATAATCTTCTTACTTCATATTTGCTTGAGCCTTGCGAAGAAAGATAATATGTATATTTATCTAATACAATTCTTTCAGCGGTAATCGGTTCTTTTATTTCAACATAAAGCTTCTTCTGCTCTTGCGTAAATTCAGCAGCAGGATAATAATCCTTTATGCGTTGCTCTATCAATGAAATATCTTTTTTCGAAGGACTGCCTGAACCGCTTTTCTTAACTCTGTAATTTGCAACAATATTAAAATACTGATGGAATTTACGAATCGGGAATACAACATAATCTTTTTGGCAACTGATAACATACTTAACATTTTTTTCTTTATAATGGCCGATAATCCATTCAGAAAACACTTTTGTATCAATATTTAATGCTTGTCCTGAGGTTCCCGCTGCATTAAACCGATGAAAATCACTATTCATATAATTAATTATAATATCCGTCATCTCATTAGGTTTACTTTTGTTTCGGGGAGAAAATACAAAAGCTTCAGTCTCTTCATCCGGTAATAAGACAAACTGTCCCGATTGTGCCGAAGAATCCTTTGCTTCTATATAAAATTCAAGCTTTCCGTTTTTTATAACAGCGATATCGGATTTTGTTGAATCCGGTCCGCCTTCATGATAAAAAACAGTATTCTTTGCCTTATATTTATTTTGCAAATACTCAAAACATCTTGTTTCAAATTTTTCACCCGGTCTCATTTTAATTCTTCCCCCTATAAATTTATTAAATACTTTTTGCAATATCTGTCATCTCTGATATTATAAAAATTTTAATATAATATGTCTATATGCAATTGTATTTGACAAACAAAAATTCTCCGGAGACCATACTTCCGGAGAATTTTTTTTATTTCATTGCAACAGAGTTATTGAGGAGAACTGTTGAATAGAGGAAGAGGACTTCGTCTGCGTTTTTGAAATCCACAAGTCCCGTTAAGGCACCCGAAGCAATATATCTTATATCAACAACTGTGATTTTCGAATAGC
>JAZSJT010000144.1:0-61060 GCA_045534425.1 Acutalibacteraceae bacterium
TCACGACCCGATTTTCCTCAGTCTGAAATCGGAAGTCGCAACAAAAGAAGATTTACAAGTTGCAGAAGACTTACTTGATACGCTCATTGCCCATAAGGATGGCTGTGTTGGTATGGCTGCAAATATGATAGGCGTACGCAAACGCATTATCGCCTTTGATAATGAAGGTACATATATGGTTATGTTCAACCCTCAGATTATCAAAAAGTTAGATCCATACGAAACAGAAGAAGGTTGTCTTTCTCTGCTCGGCGGACCTCGTAAGTGTAAGCGCTATAAGACTATAAAAGTCAAATGGCAGACAGCTGAAACGCAGACTCGAATCAAGAACTTTACAGGCTTTCCTGCACAGATAATACAACACGAAATTGACCATTGTGATGGGATATTAATATAATTTATAACAATGCTATGCAAGCAACCGCATTGGAGGGGATTTTTTGAGTATATTAAATGAATTAAAAAATGCAGGTACATATGGTGGCATTGAACACAGAATTTGCGAACTAAAAACATCAATTGATCCTGTTCCGGGAGTTTCTGTCAATGGTAGATTTTTTTATCTTACATTTCGTGATAAGAAGATTACAGAGCGTGAATTCGCTAAGTTCATATATCATAAAATAATTAGGTACTGTATCCCTCGCAAAAAATATCAAGAAGCAATCCAAAAATTCGAAGATACGGGTGATGAACGCTTCATAACTGATTTGCACGATCAAGCCAAAAACTTATTTGTTAAATCTCTAAATAAATATGGTGCACACCTTGGTGAACCAGGCGAATTGATTGCATTTGTAATATTAGAAGCTTTTTTCAATGCACCTCAAATTGCGTGTAAAATGTTTTTAAAAACAAGCGAAAAGATGCCAATACACGGTTCCGATAGCGTTCATATTAGATTGCTAAATGAAGATAAACTTGAATTGATTTGGGGAGAAGCAAAATTATACGGAGAGATTTCAGACGCTTTTGATAGGGCAATTGATTCTGTTAACGAATTTATTTATGGAAAACCAGATGATGACGGTAGGACACCGCGCGATAGAGATATAGACATAATAAAAGATATGCCTAACGTCGACACCCCTGAAATGAAGTCTGCTCTTCTTGAATATTTTGATCCATATGAAAAGAACTCGAATAATTGGAAAGAATTATATTTTTGTTTAGTCGGTTTTGATTATACCCTTTATTCAAGTTTAAAAGGTAGTTCCGATGAAGAAATAGAATGCTATTTTAAGGAAAAATATTTGGAACGAATCGTGAGCGCATACAATCTTTTTGCAAAGAAAGTTAACAATAAGAATTTAAATGATTTAGAGTTCGCACTAGTATTGCTACCTTTTGAAAATGTAGAAAATTTTAGGACTGAATTTTTAAAACTGCTCGGGGTATCCACCAAAAAAAGGTTAGGTGATGATCAAAATGATTGAAGAACTTTGTGATCGAATAATAGAACATGAAGAATTCAAAAAAGATTATATGTGGGCATCAACTAATAGTGCAAGAATACAACTAGATAAAAAAAGTAAGGATGGTATTGACGATTATCACGTCGATATTATATTGAAATTACTACAGTGTGCCACTACATTCTCCCTTTCCAATAGAGTTTCAATTAGAAAAACAGCTTACAACATAGCGATAAATTGTCGTAATCTTACCCTAAAACAAAATACGGATAATACAACATTGATTAATAGTCTTATTGCATTAGTGTTATCTAGATTAGGTAATTTCCCTGCCGAAAATAAGTTTTTGCAGGAAAATAATATGTCCAATGATTACGTACTTCCGCAGAGTCTTTGGTTTGAAAAAGAAGTGCACCAAGAAGACAATACCGTAAATATTCTAGGGGACTATAATATTGTACTGACCGATTTTCAATTGCAACTTTGGAAATCGGTCAAAGAACATCCTGTTTCGATAGTTAACGCCCCTACTTCAGCGGGTAAATCATTTATACTCCAAAACCATATAGTACATGCATTGAACAGTGGGGCGCAAAACGCACTATACATTGTTCCTACAAGAGCTTTGATAGAGCAAGTTATTAATGATTTTCGAAAGATACTAAAAACTACGAATTCTCTTGAAACATTGGTAACGGAAGTTCCACATTATGAAAATGCGGAACAACGCCATATTTTTGTTCTTACCCAAGAGAGAGTTCAACTTTTGCTCGAAGAAGATGTCTCTTTGGATTTAGTTGTTGTTGATGAGGCACAAAATGTATCTGACAATGCACGTGGCATCATTTTGCAGTCTGTTATAGAACAAATCAAGAATAACTGTGTTAATGTAAAATTTGTATTTGCCACTCCATATGTTAAAAACCCGGGAGTTTTTCTATCTATGTTCGGTTTCCGTAATGTATTAAGTAATATTATACCCATGGCCGAAGCTCCTGTGAGTCAAAATTTATTTAGTGTAAATGTCGAAATCAACGATGCTCACAAGGTTGAAATATCAAAAATGAGTGATGATGGGAGATTCAACCATGTTTGCAGTATCTTTCCAGAGTATGAACTTGTTGATGAACGAAAATATTTAGCAGTGTTGGCGACAGAAATAGGAGCAGGTCAAAACAATATTATCTATGGAAATGATCCGAGTGTCTGCGAGAATATAGCTTCCTTGATTGCTCAAGCACTAAGTTGTGAAGCTGCAGATAATAAACTTGATGTAGAATTAAAAGATTTCTCAAATTATTTAAAAGAACATATACACAAAGATTATCTTTTAGCAGAAACGATCAAGTACGGAGTTGCGTACCACTATGGGAATCTTCCCTCGTTTATTCGTAAAGGTATCGAACGATTGTGCACGAGTGGCAAAATCAAATATATTGTATGTACTAGCACTTTGCTTCAAGGGGTTAATTTACCAACTCAAAATATATTTATAATGAAGCCAACAAAAGGACGCGATAAAAACAAAAAAGCTATTCCACTTAATGCACCTGATTTTTGGAATTTAGCTGGTAGAGCAGGTAGATTAACAAAGGATTTTGAAGGTAATATTTTTCTAATCAATTTACACGATTGGGAAGAAAATCCACTCAAGGCCAAAGAGAGGATGACCACCATTACTCCATCATTCAAGAGTTATGTATGTTCCCTTGAGTCTGGACTATTAGATTTTATTAGTGATAGAGAACATAGGTCTGGACAAAAAGAAACACAAGGATTAGAGAATACATTTATGAAGTTGTTGATGTTGAATAGTGAAGGTAGATTATGCGAAACACTAGATGCTTTTGGAGATAGCATTGATGAGCAGCATAAACAAATAATAATAAGCTCTATTGAATCTGCAACGAAAGATATAACGATTCCATATGAATTGTATTCGAAGAATCCAAATGTTTCGGTGTTTAGACAACAAAAACTGTATGATGTTTTTAGTAATGTTTCACCTAGCAATCTTCGGAGTTTCATTCCTCTACATCCTATGCATCAATTTAATGCTATTAAAGAACGATACATTAAACTTTTCCAAATGTATGAAAACTATTTGGTTAATAGCAAAGCCCAATCATATTTGTATTTTTATTGGATTTCATTAGATTGGATGCGTGGTGATTCCTACTTTGATTTATTAAAAGGTAGAATTGATCATAGCAATAGTAAGCGCAAGCGAGGTTCGGCTAATGTAAATACGGAAGCCCGCGGTTTGTTTGATAATATTGAATCGAATGTTAGGTTTAAATATGTTAAATTCAGCAAGTGTTACAATGATATATTATCACATATTCTTAAAGAACAGGGGCTAGAGGAAGCAACAAACTCTATACCGCCATTACATTTATATTTAGAGTTGGGGGCTTCTTCTACGACAATGATAAACCTAATTGGAATGGGCATTTCTAGAACAGCAGCCTCTCAAATTGCGAAAATTATGTTGAACTCCGCTATGACGACCGAAGAAATACGTGCATGGTTAAAAAAACAAAACTTATATGCACTTAACTTGTCTAATAGTGTTATTGCAGAGATAGAAGAAGTTCTGTGAAAAAGGCAAGGTCACCTGAGTGACCCTGCCTTTTTTGTTAAAGTACTTATTTCATTGTATTACCCTGATCAGTATCTGTTTTAATACATTTATTATATTCGTCCATAATTTTTACAATGTTATCCAAAAACGGTTTGAACTCATCAAAATTTATATTTATATAATTTGACTGTATGTAATTGGCAAAAATCTCTTTTCCATAAAAAAAGCTTTTATCTGCTTTATCCTTTCTTGAAAATGTTTTTTCTCCAATCTTATGATTAAGCGTCGTTTCATCAAATAAATCTTCTATTTCACATTCCTTTTTTCCTTGAATAAGTTGGTGAGTCAAAAGAAATAAATTACTATCCTCTACGATATTTAAGAAAAGATCATTTTTCAACATATCTTTTTCTTTATCACCCAAAGAAATGTATGATGCAAAACAACTTAAAGGTTTACTCTTATTCGCTAATTCATTATCAAAAATCATTATTACAGGATGAGCTGGAATTTGCCCGATATTTTTGAATTCAGCAAAATAATTATGAAACTTATTATTTTTACTTGAATAAAAGTTATAAATATTTTTCATAGCATCAGCACCGTCTTGGCTCATATTGAAAAAATATTTGAGTCTTTTAGTTCTTCTTAGAAAAGAAATTTTAAAATTAAAAGTTCCATCAGGATTTCTTTCAATAAGCTCAGGATAATCTTTATAAAGTTTTTTAAGAGCTGATTTTAGATATTTTACATCTGTTTTCCCTTCAGTCATAATCAAAGGTTTATCAAGTGCAAAAAAATATTTAAAAAATAAAAACTTCTGATATTGTTTTTCTCGTCCATTAAGATTATATATAGAATGAGTTTCTCGGTCTTTAATGTTGTTATATTTATCAATTTGGTCAATAAAAGAGAATTTACCCTCTAATTGTTTGATAGTGCCCACTTTTGTGCCATTTACAAAAGTGTTGTTTACGTACAAAGAATTAGCCATAGCACGTACCTGCTTATAGAATCTTCTGTCAATATTAATTTTTTTATTAACAGTTAATCCCGTAACAGATTGCCGTGAATCTCTGTATTGCATACGCGTTTTGTCAGCATTAACTTTTAACCCAGCGCGAACAATTTCGTCTGTTATTTCTTTATAAAACGCTTCCCATTTTTCAAGAAACTTTTTATCGTTAGTGGAAAAAGATAAATCATCAGCATAGCGAGTATAATCTAAATGATATTTCTTTGCTATTCTTAAAATTCTCATATCCATTATCTGGCAAATTATGTTCGTAATCAGTGGAGATGTTGGTGCGCCTTGAGGTAGCTTTCCGTTGTGACATGTTAATTGCGCAATTAGTATTGCTACTTCATTTGTGCATTTATAGTTTTTATTTTTCTCAAAAAAACCTACAACTCTTCCGAAATGAAAACTATCAAAAAAATCTTGCAAATCAATATTTATCACGACTCTTTTGTTTCGATGAATTTCACTGTTAGTAATTATATTTTTGTTTTTTTCAAATCCATGTGATATATTACGCTGAATATTGTTTTCTTTCTTTATTTTTTCCTCATGTTTTAATAAAACATCATATAATTTGTGTTGTATTTGTTTTAAATCACCTGTTGGAGCGCATATCCTTCGTGGTTCACCAGATTTTTTAGGAATGTTAAAAGTTGTATAGTAACTATTAACTTTTGCTATGTATAATATATGAGTTAATTTACTAAGAGGTACTCCTAGTAATTCTGCAAAATCTCGTCTGTTAAGTATGAATTCAAAAGTACTGATTTAAACCACCACCCATAAAAATAGCGTATGGCAACTCATTATGCGGATACTCGACACACATAAACGATTCTAAAAAGCATGGATAGACGCAAATGCTCCTACCATTTTAGTCAACGCTTGCGAAACACAAGCCCAAAATCTTGCCATACGCTATTTTTATTGTAACATATATAACTCTATTTTACAATAAATAGTAATATTTTATCTTTTTTGCAAAAACAGATTTATTACATTTTTTTCTTGCCTCTCCGCCATTTCCTTAAACTGTGCAGCACCCCCGAAATTATGTGTAACATATGTAACGATAACATCTGACTGCTGAATCATCCACTTATTTCGCCAAGAGATTGCGAAACGTTTGGGTACGGTTTCAAGGCCTTCGGGGTAAATGGTGTTTGTTAAGTTGTCATATTTGTTTTTCTCTGTCGGGAGGTAGGCTAAAACTACGCTGTAGGTTATGGGGAAGATTTGAGATAAATCTTCAAGCTGACGGCGGACCATAGTATCAAAGTTGCCGTTGTTACCTACATAAAATATAGTTACATTTTTATTTTCAATTAAATCTATCAGAGTCGACCGCAAGGTCGGCTCTATTTCTTTTGGTGTGTCCTTGTGACCAAAGAAGGTACATACCATAAAATACCACCTCTTTATATGGGATATATCGCAATTATATCACAAGAATTATAAATATGCGATATGTCCCACACGATTTATCGCAGATTTTATTAAACTTATATTAGCGATATATCGTAAAGGTGGTATAGATATGAATATTAAGGAAGCGGTTGAAAAGAGAATAATTGAGCTTTGCAATGAAAGAAACATTGCAATTAACGCACTTGCTAATATCTCAGGTGTTTCACCCTCGACAATTTACAGTATGCTTAATGAGAAGAGCAAGAATCCCGGTGTAGTGTCAATCAAAAAGATTTGCGACGGTCTTGAAATCAGCATCAGAGAGTTCTTTGACAGCGATTTGTTTGACGATTTGGAACAGGAAATAAAGTAACAGCAGGAAGAGAAATCTTCCTGTAATTTTTTTTGCAAAAGTATTGACACTAACGTTACGTCATAGTTTATAATCATAATCAGAGGTGATGATAATGAAAATGTCTGTCAAGGAATTTGCTGAACTTACCGGTGTGAGTGTGCGCACACTTCACTATTATGATGAAATCAATCTTTTGAAGCCGGCAGAGATTGACGAAAACAACGGTTACCGATTTTACGACAGAACTGCTCTTGAGCGCATGCAGGAGATTCTGTTTTACCGTGAGTTGGATTTTCCTCTGAAAAGCATTTGTGAGATTTTATCTTCACCCGATTATGACAAACAAAAGGCATTGTCCGAGCAGAAGAAGCTTCTTATTCTTAAAAAGGAGCGTCTTGAGAGAATTATCTCGGCTATTGACAATGCAGAAGAAAGCGAGGTTGTTATGAAAGCATTAAATAATAATGATTATGAGGTTGCGCGCAAGCAATATGAAGCAGAAGCCAAAGAAAGATGGGGCAAAACCGAGGCATATAAGGAACACACCGAGAAAACAAAGGATTATTCAAAGGACAAGTGGCAGTCCGTTATGGACGGCTTGGACAGCATTATCGGTGAATTTGCAGAGTGTATGAAGGGTGGTAACGCTCCCGATTCCGAGGCGGCAAAGGCACTTGCGGAGAAACTGCAAAAGCACATCACAGATAATTTTTATACCTGCACCAAGGAAATTTTATCGAGCCTTGGTCAGATGTATATCTTCGATGAACGCTTTACCCGGAACATTGATAAACACGGTGTCGGTACTGCCGAATTCGTGAACAAGGCTATACTTGAATACTGTAAATGAGCTTTGAAGTGGCTGTATCACGAACGAAGTGAGGCAGCCACTTGTTATTTATTTGTATATATGCTATACTGAATTTACAGGCAAAAGCCTGAATAAAATTTTTGGAGAATGCTGTTTGAAAATGAACAACACCTTGGAGATAGTAATGTAAACCGTGAGGTTTGCAAATACTTCTCCCCGCAAGCCTCCGGTGATTGAAGGTCAACAATTTTTGGAGGTTTAACAATGAAAAATGACTGCATCATTCGTTTGGAAAAAACAGAAGAACATCGCGAAACCGAAGCTCTCGTCAGGGAAGCGTTCTGGAATGTGTACCGTCCCGGTTGTCTTGAGCATTATGTACTCAATCAGCTGAGAAATGACAAAGCGTTTGTGCCCGAGCTTAATTTCGTTATGGAAAAAGACGGCATACTGATTGGCCAAAATATGTTTATGAGGGCGGCTATCAAAGCCGATGACGGCTCAGATTTGCCCATTATGACTATGGGACCGATTTGCATTTCACCCGAATTACAAGGGCAAGGTTACGGCAAGATACTGCTTGACTATTCCTTGGAAAAGGCGGCAGAGCTTGGTTGCGGAGCACTTTGCTTTGAGGGAAATATCAATTTCTACGGTAAAAGCGGATTCACATATGCGAACGAATTCGGTATCCGTTACCACGGTTTGCCCGAAGGTGCGGACGCATCGTTCTTTCTTTGCAAGGAGCTGAAAAAAGGTTATCTTGACGGCATCAGCGGTGAATACACTCCACCAAAGGGATATTTTGTTGATGAGGCAGAAGCCGAAGAATTCGACAAACAGTTCCCGCCGAAAGAAAAGCTGAAGCTCCCCACACAACTGTTTTAACCTGACTGAATAAAAAGAGCCGTCCGAGTAATCGGGCGGCTTGATGTTTATACATATATCAACTCATTGCAGACGATTTCACTTGCACTTTCCTGAACACTGTTCATTCGTTGTACCCATTCAAGTTGGTTTTGTTCTTTGAGTTGTTCGGTGATGTTTTCGGTTTTTGTCATTTGCTCTACGAGGGTGTTGAACATTTGCTGTGCTTGGGTGTCAATTTCTGCACAGTGTTGGTAGAGTTTGCCTTGGGTAAGGAGGGTTGCGAAGAGGACGAGGTTGTGTTTTTGCAGGTAGTCCTTATGCATCATACCCCATTTTCCGAGGCAGACGGCTGATTCTTCGGGCGGGAGTCTGAGGTTGGGTATCATATAATCTGCGACTTGTCTGTATGTAATGTTTGCCATAATGCTTATCCTTTCTTGTTTTCGATAAAAGTGTCGTAGGTGAACCTTGCTCCGAGTCTGAAGCCGGTGGTGAAACTGTCTGCATTGCAGAGGCTTGAAAATTTGATGTAGGTTGCTACATAATCGGTGAAAAGTTCCTGCTCCTTGTCAGTGAGGATTGATGTCAGGTGCTCCTCTTTGCCGCTAAGCTCACTCAGGCTCTTTTTAACCTTTGCCGTCAGGTTGGTTGTGCACTCCTGCGGCTCGATGTTTCCATAGTAAAAATCTTCAATAAAGTCTGAAATAGTATCACCCCCTACCGTTCAGATTGGTTGATGATTTTCAGGAGCAGTTCGTCAACATCTTCTGTGGGGATACCGTCCGAGAGAAGCATATTACGGAACTCGTTCATTCCGTTGATTAAAAGGTTGCACTCAAAGTCCGTGAGCTTCAGTTTGGTTTTCTTATTAAACATAAAAATTGACCTCCTTGTATTTGGTAATACCATTTTACAAGAAGGTCTGTGTTTTGTCGAATGTGTGGAATTAACTATAACTAAAATTACAATAACTCAAATTTACTTTTGATTTGAGTTATTGCTTATTATTTTGAGTTATTTTGTTTGTTTTTTGACTTTTGTCAATAAGATAATACAGACTCTTGAGCTGTTATAAGAAAAAGCCACCTAAGTTATTAGGTGACTTTGGTGGATGCCTGAGGATTCGAACCTCACGCCTACATCCCTCTATATTAATGCACTCTACTTATATTTATAACCTTCAGCTAACCTCAACAGCACCCACGCAAGACGGCGGATAAATCCCCAGGAACACCTATCAATACCATACAAATCATTAATAAATACAGTCCTTTCATTTCGCATTTTAGCTCAAATCCATTTTTGAATTTCTTAATAATCGATAGTGTTGAGTTGGATATAAATACGAATAGAGCACAGACAAAGGGTTAATTAGCTATAAGATAAATGTTATTACTATCGAAGCAAATATCTGTCGTCTGATTATATACAAAAATCAAATCATCCATCTTATCAGTAAACAAACTTGTTCCGGGATTGCTCATTTCTGCAAATGCGGCAATACTGTCTGTTTCAATTGTTTTTGCCTTATCACTTACATGCTCTCCTGCTTCCTGTAAGCGTTCATCAATCTGGCCGTCTTTGATTTTCGGAATACTGCCAATAAATTTACCGACAGCCTTACTTGTGGCACTTACACCTTTTAACAAATTGGATTCAACTGATGATTTTTCCATACCCTCTAAATATACAGAACATTCTCCATAAATATCTCTGTATACAAATGAAAGCTTTTGAATTTCATCTTTGATTGAAAGAATATTCTCTTCCTTGAAATTACCGCTTAACATAATTTCAATTAATGATGACATTGAGAATGTAAACAGCGACAATCTGTAATATTTAAAGTCTTTCATCAGTTCATCAAGAGTAGTTTTAATCTTATTCTGTAAAACCAACAGCTTTTTCTCTTTTATCACATCACGCACTTTCTTCTGATATGAAACCATATTCTTTCTTGCGGTGCGCTGAATATCAATAACCATTTTGTGGTTGCTTGAGATGAATTGTTCATTATCCCAATTGTGCTTGTATTTTTCGATGATATTTGACAGAGTTTCAATATCCGCTTCAATTTCTGATTCCTTTTCAATTTCAAGGAATGAGAGAATTTTCTTTTGCATTTCTACTATGTTGCCAAGTTGTTGCTCAATAGAGAACAAAGCAACTGCCATCATCATTGCTGCTGGGTCAATTGGCATTACCATTGAAGTTGTCGATTGGAGAGAATCTACTTTTTGCAATTGTGCAAGTTTATTGGAATTCTTAAAAGAAGGCCAAAAGTTACCACTTTTTGCTGCTTTTAATGTATCACCAATTACGGCATTTGGAATTCTGTATAAACCTTCAGCAGCAACTGTAGATGTTTGTGTAACTGTTCTGAATACAGGTAACAAGGAAGCCACGCCTGCACCGAGCGTAGAAAGCTGTGCTATGGGCATACTTAAACTTTTGCTTTGAGATATATCTGTTCTCACATCTAAAAGCACATTGTCTGTTATGCTGATTAAATCGTTTGCCTCTGCACAAGGCATTGGGGATAATTCTTGTGAATCATTACTGTTAAACTTAATTATATTGTCCATATTGAATCTCCTTATAATTTTTTCATAACAGACTATGTAAATTTCGCGAATCTTTTTATCATTATATCATAAACGCAATAATTATCTCAATACCCCTACACACAATAACTCCTCACCGATTTCTCGATGAGGAGTTCATTTTAAATATAGAGTTTTACTTCAATATCTCGCCAGCCTCTTACACGCTTTGTTGAGGAGATGGAATAGACATATTCCTGTGCTTCCTCAATCGTCAGAGTGAATTCAGCGAAATTTGTGAAGTAGGTAGGATTTATTTCCTGCCATCGGCAATAGCTGCCTGTGGTGCAACAAAGGAATGAAGGAATTTATTCTTATTCATATCGCTTATAAATTTTTTAATTAACAGAACTAAAAAATCCATTAATCTTTCTCGTTCGACAACTGTTAAAAAACTCTTGCATTAATAAATTTTTTAATCAATTGACATATTCAATACCAATTGCTTTTATTTTCACTTTTTGCCTTATTCTATAAGAAAAGAATAAAAATCATTCAAAATATTCTTTTTATAATTCAAAGATATTATTACAAGGAGTATGCACAAAAAAAGAAATATAACAGTAATACACAAACTATCATCGGAAATAGTCAATATTGCAGTAATATCATTCCTCATAACAGAGATATCTGCTGTAAACATAATTAAAGCGGCAAATGCATTTATTACGGCAAGCAGATTTATTATTTTTATTGTAAAATTCATATACCTGAAAATAAAAATATCCGAAGAAAACAATAAGGAAAAAATAACAGGCACAATTATCCCTCCGTATCCCACAAAAACCGCTTTAATTGTCTCGAAATTATCAATACGGCAGACAACATTAAACTCCGAAAACAGATTTATTTCCTCAATTCTCACACCCGACAAAAGTGCAAAAACCGCATGTCCGAACTCATGCAAAACAGGATATAATACTATTGCAACAAACAACCCCGAAAGCAAAAGAATAAAACCTCTGAAAATAATCCTCAATCAATTTCACCGGTAATATAATTCCGCACTTTACCACCTTTTATACAAAACCTGCTTTTACATTTTATTCATAAAAGAAAAAAACGAGATCCACAACCTAAATCTCGTTTTTAGCTATTCTTTTATCTATTTTCAATAAAGCATCTTTTTACTTTTTTATCTGTTTCATTCAGCTTTATTAGCATTATAATATTCTACAAGTGTATCAATAAATACCTGACGTTCAATATCCTCGAAACCTCTGAAATATATCTCCTCAATATCCTTGTGATAGAATAAATACTGATGATCATCTCCCATATTTCCTTCAGGATAAGGAACACCGATATAATCATATTCATTCTGGGGATTACCGACTTCAGACTGTATTATACCAAAAATCATTAATCTTTTATTGCCGTTTTTAAGCATTACAATACTACCTATAGGCAAATAGGCTCTTCTATCTTCCATTTATAATTTCCTCCAATTAAAATAATTTTTTGAAAAATGACCCAACAGCTTTTCCGGCATTGCTTATTGCTTTTACACTTTCAGATACAATTTTTTTACCTGTTTTTACAACAGCTTCACCTGCATCAAGTACCAAATCAGTTACAGCTTCTGATAAATCTTTTTTGAATACAAGCTTACTGATTGCATTCACACCTGCAACAACTCCAGCAGTAGCTGCACCAACCACAAGCACCGGAGCAGATGTAAAACCTAATGCAGCAATTCCTGCACTGACAGCAGCACCGATAAAAATATCAGCCGCTACATCAACACCCGTCTGTAAAACAGTTTCTGCAACTGCTCTTGTAGCAGATATCTCGCCGCTTTTTGCTTCCTCGATATTCTGAATTGTATTAGAAATACCTGAAACTGCAACACCGGCCCAAGAAAGTGCTGACTTCAAACCTTTTCCTTTGTAAGCATCTAAACTATTGGCAATTTGTTTTTGATAATTATTATAAAAACGTGTTGAAAAACTCTTCGCAACAGAAGGACGAAGTTCCCCAATAAAAGCTTTATCAAACCCAATAAAACGCTTTATACCGGTTTTTACAGCTTGCCCGGGATTCATTCGACTTAATTTTTCAAGTTTATCTGCATTTCTTAAATTTTTATAAATACTGCTTACAAAGCTTTTTGTACTTTTAGCAACAGCACCGATATTAAGTTTTTCGTCTGAAAATGTTTCATACATTCCAATAACAGACGATACAAATCCACCACCTAAACCGGCATTGTTTACAACAGTATCAAAAATGTTCTTACCAACTTTACCAAAATTAGAATCATCTTCTGTTTTTTTTGCATTTGAAGTTTCAACAACTGACTTCTCGGCAACTTTTTTAATACTTCCGTTATTGGTAGTCGAGTTAAACATTGCTTCAAGCCCACTACGATATATGCTTTTAGCAACAATAGCATTTCTTTGAATATCCTTTGTTTTTTGTTCCAAACTGCTGTCAGTACTGCTGTACATCTGTAAACCGTTCTGTACAGTCTGAGAAATACGGGATAATTTTCCTTCAATATCAGATAACTGATTATGAATAGAATTCAGTCTATTATTAATATTGTTTCTGTTTTTGATTTTTGAATCAACATTATTGGAAGTTGAACGAAAATCCTCCTTAGCGGAAGTAACACTTCGTTTTGCCTTGACTATTGTATTATTTGCACTACCTGCGGCAGATACATTAATAGATGTTCTGCTCAAAGTAATTCACCTCCTGAAACAAAATGCAAACATTTATCTTCTTGTGCCGCAGTTAGGACAATAGGGCTGCGTTGCATCGTAAGGCATTGTACAATGCTTACAATAAACAACACCACCCTGCGACTGATAAGAATCAGCCTGTGCCTGATACTGCTGTGCTCCCGAATAATATGTATTTACTGAAGAAGGCTGAGAATATGAAGAAGCCCCGCTTTTTGCACTAATTCCGCCTCCATCTTTAACTAATTTTACAAGTAAAAATACTGCAATGCCGAGTAAAATAAGAATCACTGCAAGCATAACGTAAATAGCAATAAACTCCGGATACATACTTAACACTCCTTTAATATTTTAAGAAAATATAATCTGCATTTGCAAAAGTTATTTTTGTATTATTAAAAATCTCTACATCCTGGCCGGGCATAACCCGATTGCCGTTAGCATATGTATGATTTGTTGAGTTAGCATCTGAAAGCATCCATCTTCCATTGACATTTTTTATCACAGCATGCTTTCTGCTGACAGCAGAATTATTTTCAATACAAAAACTGTTTGAACGATCCTTGCCGATTGAAAAGACCTGCGAATTAACAGCAACTTTTTCTCCGGACACAGCATCTACAAGGAAAACCTGTTTTCCGTACAACTGAGGAATTACAGCTGTTTCATTAATTGGTCCGTTGGGAACTCCGAAATCTGGAGGAACTGATCTCCTACCATGAGTTTCAGGACCTGAGGAAAGCGATGAATTAATCTGTCCTCTGTTATCCCCATATGAAACATCCCTGTGCCCGTTTCCTGTATATGCAGGTATAGTCGCAGAACCACCCGATGAATACCCCGAAGAATTTTCGGGGCTGCTTGCAGGAATCCCTGCCACCCCGTAAGCATTATAGGAATTCGGAGGAACACTTGTCGGAATATCAGGAACTGTAACAGCCTGAACAACTTGACGGAACGCAATCTTAGATGGATCATAGACATTATCATTGTTGACAACAATTTCACCGATTCTTGTTCCGCACAATGAACAGAAATTTACATTATATCCTATTACAGCCCCACATTTATTGCACTTTTTTTCGTGCTTATTTTCCGGACTGTCCGAATTAAGCCGTCTGACATATTCTTCAAGATCAAACACCGAAAAATTTATTCCGTTGTTAAGAATCCTTATGTATTCACGCACATAATCCCCTGACTCGCCCTGTACAAAAGTACAACTGTCTATAATGCTCAACAGGAAATTTTTCAGTGAAACACTATTGCCATAAAATGAAATCGGAACAAAAATAAATTTCAATTCCTGATTAAGCGGATTAACCATTACGGTATTTACATCCAACAACAGATAACGTTCTTCGAAGTAAGCACGCTGAAGTATTTTAAGATTATCAAGAATTCCTTTCAGCAGCTGAGAAAAAGTCTTTTTACTGAGAGGGTTCATAAGATATTCCCTCAGCGGAATAAAGCCTGAAATATCATACAACAACTTAAATGTCTTTGACTTTCTTACAATATCTGCTTTTACAAGGCACGGCATCTGCATTGTGGTGATAGCATAAAACTCTCGTTCGCTTAACTGATCACCCTTCTGTCCTGCTATAACAAGTAATGTTCTGCCTCTTGAGCGTTCAATTTTATACTTAGCCATAACAACTTATCCCTTTATCTTTTCGCCGCCTGCAAAGCAGACAATTTACTGTTGTAGTTCTTTTCAGCTTTTTTAAGCTCTTCTTCAAGCTCTTTCATTTTATCCAGATTCTTTATTTTTTCAAAGATGCTCTTATTCATCTTCTTTTCGAGATTTTTAATCTCTTTTTTGATATCTTCAAGTTCTTTCTTTGCCTTATCAAATGCAGTCTGAGCAGCTCTGATTCTCTGATTTCGCCGTGCAGCCGCAGCTGCAGCAGCGGCTGCTTGTTCTTCTTCTCGTTTTATCTGAGATGCCGTGTTCTTAATATCATTCTGAACACTTTCCATCTCTCTGATTACGTTATCAATACTTCTCATAGCTGCATCAATAGCACTGTTGTAATATGTTACCTCTTTACTTTGCCAGGCATTATTAAGTTCATTGCTGTATGTCTGCAATTGGTGTTTAGCAGTCCTTAACTGGTTGACATTATCAACAATACTTGCTGCCTGATTATTTGCTTTTGTTACATTGATTGCCATATCAGCACCTCCTGAAAGTTATAAGACATATCCATCCTGTGCAATAATTTTCGGTATAAAATCGGCAACGAATTTAGCTTTTAATTCCTTTTGCAGTGTTACAACCAATTTTTCTTCTCCGGAGTAAAGGGAAATATCAAGCCAATCCCCATACGAAACCATATCATAATAAACCACATAAGAAATAACCATATCGGCATCTTCTTCATTTTCCAGGTAGCAAACATAGCTGTCCTTATAATTTATTACTCTGAGTTTTTTATTTACAATGGCAATGATTTTGTCCCCCTTATAGATACAGAGGTACAAGCCTTTATTCCCGAATCCTACTTCGTATGCAGAATACACTGTTCCCTTGTATTCGATTTTATGATAAATATAACTTTTCAAAAAACCGATTTTTTCAGTTACACCTTCCATTGTGCCTACATAATCATTCTGATTTTCGAAAATTTTCAGATTCAATCTATCTGCAACACTACTTCCCCATGTTTTATCATGAGTATTGTGATACAGTCTTTTAGGTGTATGGTTACGAAAAACAGCTGTTGCCTCAAAATATCCCATAGCAAGAGGGGCATCTATAAATGCATATCGCTGATTGTCCTTATCAAGAACTTCCCATGCCATATTAAAATTTGTTTTTGTCTGTTGAATACTAAGCTGCATAAACTAAATCATCCTCCAAAGGAGTAAAGCTAACCGATTCACCGGCAACTGTCACTGAACAATAACACTTAAAAATACCATCGGATGTCATCACAGAAATGACAGCTGAACCGTTAGATTCACCTGTAACTACACCGCCACTAACACTTGCGACAAAACCGTTATCTGAAGCCCATATAAGATCTGATTCCGAATAACCTTCAGGAAGATTTGCAATACCTATCTTGTAAGATTCTCCCTCTGCTATTGATGCAAAGTATCCGTCAAGCTTCAGATAATCCGTTACTCTCTTGTATTCAAGATCCTCTTCGGGATTACCTGTCGTAGATTCTTCCTCTTCTTCGGGACGAAGCTTAATAACCTGTGTTTCTTCCCAGATTACATCCCCAATATTAAACAGCTCTTTATGGTAAGCTTTCTTTTCACCTACCAGTGTCCATGCGAATGACAACTTCAGTGTATTTGCAAAAGATTTTTTCTGTCCTATACTTAGCTTTATAATCGGAACATATAGATCACCGGTAAATCCATACTCCGTTTTACGATTAATCGTTATAGAATCATCGCTTAGCGAATATGTAGTCATAAACTTAACATTTGCACCTGTCTTAAATCTTACCGCTGCGCTGAGCTTAATATCAACAATAGTTAATCCGAGGAACTGAATATCAATACCGAATGCAGGACCTACATCAAGCACAGCAGAAATAGAAGCTGTAACACTTTGTGTATTAGTCGCAGATTTCTTGGTTTTCCCGTCTGAATATTCAAACTTGGCATTATTGCCTACAACTGCACTTACAGTAATGTTGCCGTTAAGATCTGCAAACAGTATAAATTTAAGAGCAATAGAAACACCGCCGACTACAGGAATAGGACATGTGCACACACAAAGCTCCTCTTTGAAAGTACCGCTTACGGTAAGAGAAGAATTAACATCATAATTAACTTCAACAGAAAGAGTTTCAATTCCTGTAGGAATGCCCAAGGTTTTCTTAAGCTTAATTACAGGTGTAACATACAAATTAGTAATAGATACATTTCCCGTGATTTTATATGACCCTGAAAATTTGTTGGTCATAGTTTTTGCATTCTTTTCTGTTTGGTTTTCTGTAAGATTAAGCTGCTTTTTCAATTCCTCAAGAGATATATTGCCGGCTTTATATGCTTCAATAGCATCTGTATTGTCATAGGGATCTTTACCGAACAATGATCTATCGGGAATTGTTGAATTTATATCAAATAATTTTCCTGCGGTTGAGGGCGGAACAAGAGATTTTGTGCTGAATCCCATTTCACCACCAACTTCAATATCTTCTTCTACACCAAAAATTTTACCAAGATTAGCATTAGCGCTTACTTTGCCGGTATGGTCAATAGCTGCGCCAAACAAACTAGCCCAGTTTTTAGCAACAGAAATGTCTCCGCCATCCGTAAAATCAACATCAAAACTAAAAGATACACCTTTATCTACATCAGCAGCAACAACATCATTATTTGTCTTTTCCAAAGTTCCAACTTCTGCCTTTTTATAACTCATACCTGTTGCACCGCCTGAAGAAAGACTGAAACCGTTCTCAAATTTAATGTCCGCAACATTGGGTGCTACTGTTGTAGCAATATCAAGATCAGCAAAGACTTCTTCAATAGAGGGATCTTCTGTTGTGAATGTGTATGTACCGTCACCATTTGCTTTTACATCAGTTATCTTTCTTGCATAACCATCAGGATACTCTGCTGAAGGAGGAAGAACAATAACATCACCTGCAGCATAACCACTTACTTCAGCTCCGGAAAGAACTGCTGTAGATTCTGAAACAGAAATAACATCTGTATTCTTATCAACTTCCTTGACACCTTCAACAAGATTGACTATTTCAACCTCTTCAATTTCCTTGTTATGATAGAGATCCTTTGCCCATAAAATTATATTTTCAGCTTTTTCCTGAGTAAGATTTCCGTTAATATCAAGATAACCGTCACCTATAATCTGTTCACTTTTTGCAAATTCAGCAAGTGTTTTACCGTCTGTACTTACATCTGCAACAGCAATTGCTGTCTTAAGAGCAAATTCAATTCTTGCTGTTTTATCAGGATTCAATTTATCTGAAGATGAGTTATCAAGAATACCCCAATCAAAACAGGACTGCACACTTGTAAAAAGCTCATCATCTTTCTTGATATCTTTAAATGCTGGTTCTTCGGTTACATAGTCATCAAGACCGAATTCAAGGGCAAGCAACGAAATCCACTCACCTCTGGTCATAAGGAGATTTTCACCAGGCATACATCCTACTAAACAGGTAAACATACCTGCAAATAAAATAATTGCCATTAGAATAGCTATTAATTTCTTCATCTCTTTCATTCTCCTGAATATATAAAATGATTATAAATCAATTTTTTTCAAAGTCGGTTATAGTGAGTGCAACAAAGCTGTTACACTCACTATAATAATTTTTACTTAAACTGAGAAGCGTTATTTACAATTGCACTTTCTGTTGCTTCATAGCTCTGAGCTGTATTCACAAGGAACTTAGCATAAGCTTCAACAACAGCCTGATATTCTTCAAATCTGGGTTTGAGTGCGTTCATTGCAGCTCTTATGTCGCTTGCTGCATCACTCTGCCATGTGCTTTCAAGATCATTCATATTTTTGTTGATATCTTCAAGCTTATTCTTAAGCTGTCCGTTGATACTGCGAACTTTTGCAGCGGTATCGGTCAGGACTTGGGTAGATATTAAAATACTATCAGCCATTATGTTTTCCTCCTTCTTTAGTTTGTAAGCTTTTTAGCCTGTGCTACTACAGCATCCTGAGTATCACGATAATGCTTTGCACTTTCTCTGAGGAAAGCAACATAGCGGTTCATAAGTGCATACATCTTCTCGAAATCATCTTTGAAGCCTGCAATCTGGTCAATAAAGGCAATGTTATCCTTTCCGTTCCAGGTTGAAGCCATTGCATTTGTTTCACTATAGAACTGCTCATACTGAGTTTTGTAATCAGATGCAAGTGATTCTATTCTGTTTCCTGCTGACTCCAGAAGTTCAGGTGTAACCTTAATGTTTCTTGCCATTTTTTTACCTCCTTAAAATATTTATATCAACATGAGCTTTGTGCCGTTTCGGATTCCCAATTCGTACACAGTCATATTAATATTGATAATAGTACCGTTTTCACGGTAACAGACCGATGTTTCTTCCGTAGCAACAAAATGTCCGTTTGACAAATCGGTTACAGCCTTTTTCAGAAGCTGTGCTACCTCTGACATCGAGGACTTCAACGGGATAAAAACATCATAAGCAGTGCCGATAACGGGGACAAATACTTCAACCAATACCTTTTCCATTTTATTTGTCCTCCTTTTCTGCAGAAGAAAGTAATTTCAGAAGTACAGGACGGTTCTTGTTGATTGAGAAGCCGTACTCATCTCCTATTTCATCATAAAGGTCATTTGTAACCTTGCTGATCTTAAGCATATACTGGTCAGCCACACCATCACCTATCCATAAGCCGTCTGCACCGCTGATGTGACGCTTGAACCAGCTTTCATAGTTAAATGTTGAATACTCACTTACACTTTCAATGATAATGAAATGCAGTTTATATGATGCCTCTGCCTTTTCAAGCAGAACATTCATCTTTTCCTTAGAGTCTGCAGTCAACTGAGCGAAAAACTTCTTATATCCGGAAATAACAATTATTTTTCTCTCAAACTCTGCGAGAGACGCACTGTCCATATTAGCATCTTTATAAGTATTATTTCTTTCAACCATTTCTGCAAAAATATTCTGCACAAATATATCATACTGTGATTCAACAAAATTCACATCTGAATAAGCATCATCCGAAAGTATCTGTTCGGCATCCACCAGACTGACTGAAGCACACTTTTTAAGTACCTTGAGCCACTCTTCCGTAAATAATGCAGTTTGATAAATTTCCTGAGCAGCAACAGAATAAGCCACCTTGTTGGAAAGATTGATGCATACAGGAGAAAGAGACTTTTTGGCAATACCGACAGGGATTTTTTGCATATAACCTATAACCTCTGCAACATCTTCAACCTTAACGACATCGGGAAGCACGGGAACCTTATGTGCAAATACAGTTGCATTATTTCTGAGATCTGCACAGAATGCAGATAAGAATTCATGGGTATCATCATTTGCAGTACAGCAGGCTGTCTGGAATTCATAACAACTGCCAAGATTAATAAGACCACGCCCCTTAACCTTTGAAGGAATAAGTCCGTCTGTTTTTCCGACAACAACAGAGTAATCAGATTCATCATTCAACTGCATTGTAAGTGTACGCTTGAAATTCTGTGCAACAACGTAACGTATGGCATTTGTATTACTTGCAGTAACTGCAAAATAAATTCCGTATTTAACACCGTCACGGGTAAGTAATGCGATGCTTTCAAGCAAATCTTCATACTGCTCGGAAAAACCTGCATAATTATTTATAAGAACAACAATATTAGGAATTATTTTTCCGCTGTTCTTGCAGTAGCTCATATAATCTCCGCCGTATTCAGAGAAAAGATTTCTTCTGTTATCAATTTCACGGTTAAGCATTTTGAAGAAATTCACAGTGCGTTCATAATCGGCAGATACCATTACACCGCCTACCTGCGGTGCTTTTTCAAATACTTTCAATGTTTCTGAGCCATAATCAAGAATATAAAGATTAAGTTCTTCTGCAGTATGGTTTTTAAGCAATGAATAACAGATAGTAGTCAGCATTGTAGTCTTTCCGTTGCCTGTAGAACCATAAATCAGGCAATTGCCTTCTCTTGTAAAGGGCATTGTAAGAACCTTCTGTGTCTGGTTAAAGGGATCATCGTATTCACCGATTACAGGGTTAAGAATTGCTTTTTCAGTAACCAGTCCGTATTTTTCCTCAAGACTATCTACAAAAATCTTTGCAGGGATGGGGGGAAGCCATAAAGGTCTGACATGAATATCTTCTTCATTTGCAAGATCCGATAAGTATTTTACAATTGATACTATCTGCTTTATCTTGCTACCCTTCTGAACTGTCTTCTTAGAGGGCTTTATATTCATCATAATACGTCCAAGATGGTCAACAACCTGAATACTGTTATCAACTGATTTTTCAACAGTTTCGGTAGGAATATATTCTGCCCCGCACCATGC
This sequence comes from Acutalibacteraceae bacterium, assembly GCA_045534425.1. Taxonomy (GTDB): domain Bacteria; phylum Bacillota; class Clostridia; order Oscillospirales; family Acutalibacteraceae; genus RUG806. Next base: position 21,767 of record JAZSJT010000144.1, read on the forward strand.
GGACTGTCCGAGTGCAAATAATTCATTAAAACCGACCTGAAGATAAAAACGACCTGTCTGAGACAATTCTGCAGCATCGGGACACTTAATCATATCCTGGCTGTCCGCCTTCTCCTGAACCTTAAGGCAAACTCTGAACTTACTGTTACTCCATATCTGGTCATCAACAACACCACTGGGCTTCTGTGTAGCAAGAATAAGATGCACACCGAGGCTTCGTCCGATACGTGCCGTACTGATGAGCTGTTCCATAAATTCAGGCTGCTGTGTTTTAAGTTCTGCAAACTCATCAGAAATAATGAAAAGATGAGGAACAGGCTCAGTAACAACCTTATCACGGTAAAGCTGCTGATATTTATAAATATCCATAGTACCTTCATTGGATACTTTTCTCGCCTCATTAAAAATTGCCTGTCTTCTGCGAAGCTCACTCTGAATAGAAATAAGAGATCTCTTGACTGCAGCGCCGTCAAGGTTTGTTATGGTACCCGACAAATGAGGAAGTTTTATTCCTCTTTCATCATCTTCAAATGCACCTGTAAGTCCGCCGCCTTTATAGTCAATAAGGATAAATGCAACTTCAGCAGGATGATAATTTACTGCTAATGACAATATGTAAGTAATGATAAATTCAGATTTACCTGAACCGGTCATACCTGCAACAAGGCCGTGAGGTCCATGGAATTTTTCATGAAGATCCAGATTGAATATTCCGCCATAGGAATCAACACCGACAGGAGTCTGCAATGTCTTTGTAGGATTATTCTCTCTCCAGCGAGTAAGCGAGTTAAGATGCTCAATCTTACCGACACCGAACATTTCCATAAAGGTTATCATATTGGGAAGAGAATATCTGGACTCATTAAGATCAAGGTGAATATTTGCGATTTTTTCCGCAGCATGTACAAGAGAAGCGGGATTCACCTTATCTGAAGCAAAATTAACGGTTTTTCCGGTTGTATCTTCACGGTCAAAGATACATGATTCATTACCGTTTGCAAAAATAACAGTCTTTGTTTCTTTAGGAAGATCCTTGATTTCAACAGCAGAATAAATAAGACTGAAGGAACGGTTATTTCTGAATTTAAGAAGCATATCCAATGCCTCGCACTTTTCCGCAAGACTCTTGTCATTGACAATAATGGCATAATAAGGAATCGGAGCATTATCATCACGATTTTCAATATCTTCTCGGCTGACAATATTCTTTTCGATAAACACTGAAAGTTCTTTAACTTCATCAGGTGTTGTTGCAAAAAATCTTATCTGCTTTTCATTATCCCAGAAATGAGGAATAAACTTTATAAAATCCCATTTACCGTCTTCATTATCATCAATTATCATAATCTTCAGTTCATCATAACTGTGTAATGCAATCATCTGCAGAATCATATTTTTGATAATGCTGTCTTTTTCTTCAGGCTTACCGTATATACCTGAAACAAAGTCATCTCTGAGAGAAATACTGATGGGAACCAACTGAAGCACTTTAGGTTCATTTCCTAAAGACAACATAGCATTCTGAAGATTATCTTCTTCCATTGTAAACTTCTTCTCAGCACAATCAACCTCTGCATCCAGAGGAAGATCACCAAGACCAAGTCTCATCTGAAGGAAATCTTTATGGTTTATTGCTCTTTCCCAGAGATTTGTCTTTTCGTAATAAATTCTCGAAATACACTCATCGGGAGCAACAAGATTTTCAGCAAGGATGTCACTCTGCTCTTTACATTTACGTCTTATTTCATCGCGGACTTCATCAAGATATTTCAAATATGCAGTCTGTCTCTTCTTTTCAGCAATTACTTTCTGCTTCTTTTCATAGCGTTTGGTAAGCATAGGCCAGAGAATAGTACCGGCAAGCATACTAAATGCCATAATTATAGAAGGCAATGCCTGGGAAATCTGGCCGCCATTATTTATTATATTTATAACGGAAAGCAAGGCAGTTCCCACTGAAGTCATACCCATTGTCAATGAGGGACCAAGCATAAGCGCCATAGGAACGGTCTCAACTTTTTCCATCTGCGGGGGCGGATCAATTTTTATAACACCGTGTTCAATTTCTTTATAAAAACGGGGAGAACGGTAAAAATGTGTTTCGGACGGAAGTTCCTTAAGCGCTTCTATTTCCGTCACTGTCTGAGCCTGATATTTTGCAAGATTAGAAGACTGCAAAACAAGCAAACCATCAGGATTATTTACTGCAAAATAGTTATGTCCGACAACAATCTTGAGCCCCATAATATATATCATATCACCGGCAACAAGATTTTCCGAGGTAACACGTCTTCCGTTTACATAAGTTCCGTTTGTACTGTTAAGATCGCGGATAGACCAGTTATTTCCGTCAAAAATAAGCTGTGCATGCTTACCCGAAACAAATTTATTGGAAAAGAACAAATTATTTTCTTTATTTCGTCCTATATAAAGATTATCAGCCTGACGTACAACAATCTTTGTAAAATTCTGTCTGGACGGGTCTATAGTCTCTGAATAAATAATAATTCTCTCGTTAGAATTGTAATACTTAAGACTAAGAAAGCCGGAAGGCTCAAGAACAGCTGAAGCTATCGGATTGTTATTTGCGTCAAGCACAGTAACAAGCTTATTGCTCTTTACAACCCACATATTATCAATAGCTTCTATACTTATGATTTCACGATATTTTCCGTTTTCATCAATATCTGTAAGCCAATACTGACCTTTCTTCTTTTCAGGCAAAGTCAGACTGAACATCTGCTCAGCCTTTATCAGATTCACTATCAATTTATCTCACCCTTTTCTCCGTATATACATAAATATGTTTTGCTCACCCAAATTACTTAATCAAGTATGTCAGCATGAAAAAATAAATTCTTCATTTGCAAGCTTAATTTTATCACCATTTGTAATCTTTACTTTAGTATTACCGGATACAATCACACCATTTACATATGTATGATTGGTTGAATTGGTATCCTCTATGAAATATTCTCCGTTCTCAGTATGAATATTTGCATGGCTGCGGCTTATAGCTGTGTTATCTCCGATAAAATAGTCAACATAACTCTTCTCTTTACCTATACGGAAAACGGGTTTATTAATTGCTGTTTTTTCACCGGTTTTAATTCTTATAACAGAAGGCATAGCAACAGCAGCACTTTCATTAAGCACAGTTGTTTCACCTGTAAAATTACTGAGAACAGTAGTTTCGTTAAAACTGCTCTGTACGGGCAAGGGTTGCACGGAAGGCACAAATCCGGGTTGCATTCCGCCCTGAGGAGGCATATTCCCCTGAACACCGAAACCGAACTGATTAGGAGGAGGTGCAACGGGAGGAACTGCTGCATTTGCATTTGCCTTTGCATTTTCTTTTTCCTGTTTTGCAGCTTCTTTCTGTGCCTTATAAATTGCAGCATTTTCCTTGTTATAATGCGCCATAAGATTCATAAAAGACATCTTCTTTTCACCTGCATTTACAGGTGCTTCTGTCTTAGGCTGTTTGGGAGCTTTTTCCTTCTTCTCCTTCTTCTCCTTCTTCTCCTTCTTTTTCTTCTTTCCGTCATCTGCAGCAGGAGCCTCTGCGCCGCCAAAATTCTGTCCGGGAATAGCAAATCCGGGATTATGGCGGGGAGCAGGTGCAGGTGCAGGAGGAACATTTGCGGGGCGAACGGGAACACCGGTGCCGCCGGTCTGTCCGGCAGGTGCATTATTAAATACAGGATAACCGCCGGGAACCCCCTGATTTACAGGAGGGCTGGGAGGGGCGGGAGGAGTATATACAGGAGGTGTATATACGGGAGGCTGCGGAGGTGTATGCACAGGCGGTTGAATTGCAGGCTGGACGGGAGATTGAATTACAGGCTGCACGGGAGGCTGGATTGAGGACTGCACAGGCGGCTGAATTGAGGGCTGTCCCGAAGCAGTCTTAAGTCCAGGCATATCATCAATTGAAATGGTTGAATCAAATGAAGGTCTTGCAGGAGTACCGCCCTTTGACATAGGAGCAAGAGACTCTGTTTTAAGCTGTCTGAGGTAGTCGTTGAAGCTGTAAATATTGAACCCTGCAGAATTATCAATAAACTCAAGAAGTTTTGTAATATAGCCTGCATCTGCAGGAGAGACCTGTGCAGAAGTAAGAAGTCTTCTTAATAATGCCGTAGTCTCGGCATTTACATCCTTTGAAGCAGCCACGGGAACACAGATAAGAGCAGTTTCACAGCTTGACACATTCAGGAAAACATGCTCGGGCTGAAATGCAAAACAAACCTGATCAATCATATACTCATCTGCAGCACAGAGTGCGTTTGTGATGTTCTGAAGAGAAGTAAAGAGTCGGTCCTTATTGATACTTCCCGAAAAGAACTGTTCGGATGTAATTTTTGCGGAAATATTATATTTAAGATATCTCACACCGTTCATCTCCGTATAAAGCACGGGAGCAACACCTGCGATATGATTATTAGTAAGCATACCGAGTGTTAAAGTATCCAATATCTCCATAGGTTCCAATTCGCATACAAGATACGTTATCGCACCCTGTGTTTCATAAGAAAAAATCATAACAACACCTCTATTACAATATGAATAAATTATTAATAACTAATCTTTGAGATATAATATCCGAGACCGGGAGGTCCTGAAACCTGTCTGTTGGCAAAATATAAAGCATTTCCGGTTCCGTTATCTAATACAAAACCTTCAACACCGGATTTGTTATATCCGCTATATCCACCAACTTTTTGATAAGTATTCGGATCAGCACTAACTTTCCAAGCCCTAGGATAAAGGGTATCCGAATGTTTGACAACTCTTCTGGCATAGCTTTGTGCGGTATAACAATGATGGTTTGAACCAGGGAAATAAGCGCCCCAACGAGATACACCAACTAAACTTATGTGTTCTTTCGTATAATATCTTTTTTGGCTACCCATATTCATACAGTACACTAATTCATACTCTGATTCGCCAACATTTACAGAAACAGAATCTGAATCCGTTAAGCCGTAATATTCCACAGATGCTTCAACAATTGCATTTCCTGCACCAGTTGCAGTTATTCTTCCGTTTGAATCAGCATGCACTTTAGAACCATCATATGATTTCCATGTTACTTTTAATCCCGGAGGATTTGTTGTTGCAGTTAGTGTAGTTGCGCCAACATTCGTTGATGTATTGTTATTTATACTGATTGATAAAGTACCCCAATTACCGTAAACATCCGTATCCTTAGCGATGTGCGTATTCTGATCAAAATTATACCATCCGGCAAAAACTTTATTTGCCACAACCGTGTATGAAGGAACTGTCAAGCCCTGAGCACTAAAGCTCTGATCTTTATTAACAACCATTGTTTTAATTATTTCATTACTGGGACCATAGAAGTTTACATTACAAGTCAATTTTTTATAACAAGCAACATAAGTAACATTTTTTGCAGGAACTGTTATATTAGCAAAAATATTTTTATCAAAATAGTTGGAGGTTCCTTGTTCCTTCCAGCCTAAGAACTCATAGTTTGGTAAGTTCGGAGCCGACAATTTAAGAGCTGTCTTATAATTAGCGGTAACAGAAGTTTTTGTTACTCCGTTGTAAATAACACCGGGAGAACAGCTTGCACCTTCGCTGATAACATTTACCGTATAGGAATTTATTTTGAAATTTGCAGTACATGTATATGTCTGATTAACAGTTATAGGTGTTTCATTGCTGTTTACAGTCGTTGTGGTCTTGTCCTCATGTCTGTAAATCTCCCAGTTTTTGAAGGAATATCCCTCTGCGGGAGTTGCAGCTATATTTGTTGTCTCAAGGTATTGGAATGTTCCGCCACCGGTGGCACTACCGCCTTCACCGGGAACAATCTCAAAATTAACACCGAAATCACGTGCTCTGAATGTGGCAACGTAAGTTGCGGCTCCGTTAACTGTAACAGTACGGGGATTTGCGGTACTGCCGTCCAACCAACCGGCAAACTCATAGCCGTATTTGGGAGTTGCAGTAATCTGCACCTGTGTTCCGTGCTTATAGTTACCGCCGCCTGAGGCAGAGCCCATATTGGGATCCTGAGACAGAGTTTCAATTCCGAACAGAATATCACCGAAGGTTTTTGACCTTGCTGCCTTTGTAACGGTAATATCCTTAAGACCTAACACAGGGAACTGCATCTGAATTGTATATGTAGCATAAACAATAACGTCATCATTGCCAAGCTCCATAGTTGAAGCGGATAAATCCACTCCGGCAAGACCGTTCTTTACACCTAATTGCTTAAGCTTGTGGTCTGCCTCTTCTTTTGTTTTTGCTATTGCATAAGTAAACTTTTCCTTTGCGAGTGTCGCAACATCAGCTTCTCTGAGACTTATAAAGCTGTCCGCACTGATTGATGCTGCACCGGTAATTCTGCTTGCGAGCTTCACCACATCCTCTTCACTTGCATTGAAGCAGGTCTCCCGAAGATATGACTCAAGAGCAACAGCATCAGATGCCTGAATAACCGCATGACTCACTGTACTCTGAGCACTGTAAACACGGGCAAAGCTGAACAAAAACAATATCAGCAAGACACAAAAGGTCAGAACAATCGATGTTTCGACTGCAAGAATACCTTTTTCATTTTTTTTCATAAATACCGCCCTTTAATAACTAACATATTTTATGCTCTGAAAACTTGTTCCCTGAGCAGTTCCGTCACCGCCCAAAGAAATAGCGGGCAATACAGAATTCAAACTTCCCGTGCACTTTACACGGCAAACAGTATTTTTCTCAGCCATCATAAACGCAGGGGCTGTATTTTCGATATAGCTTTCGTAATATCTCATTTCAAGCTGAATAAGGTCAGCTATTCTCAGAAGCTTTGTTGAATTAGGCACAAGCCATAATCCGACTGCAAGAGCATCTGTATAATCAAATGTGTCGGCACCGTTTATATAGAAATTGCCGTCAACAAGAATTCCGAGGCCCTGCATACCGTTAAGGAAGTCCTTTGTTGTAAAAGCATTGGCTACCTTATCGATATTGTTTATGGGCATAATCATATTATATTTTGCATAAGGAACAACAGCATTGTATTTGAAGAGTAATTCCGCATCAATAAAGCTTTCGTAATATGCCCAGGCAATGTGAGCGGCGACTGATGCTTTACTGTTCATTTTCAATAAATTGGAGCCTGCAAGCACCGAATAAAGGTTATTTATCATGCGGACAGCCATAACATAATTATATGCGGCTGCCTGATTGGATGTTTCACTGACATTGCCACCGAAAACATATTCCGTACAGGCACTTACAAAAGTTCCTGTTCCTATTGTTCCTTTTGTTCCTTTTACGGGACCGGAATACTCTTCTATTCGGAAATTCTTGTTAGAGAAATAACCTGCAATATAAGAATTAAGCAAAAGATTGCCGTCAGAATCACCTTTAAGCACATTAAATGCAGCATTCATATTCTGCATAAGACGGCGGCAGTCTGAAATTATTGTTCCGGCATTTGATGAAATGTTTTCAGGGGTAGCTATTTTATCAAATCCGTTTTTAATAAAGCTTACATCTGCAGTGGCATCAATTTCTGAATAAGTGTTTGTGCTTCCCGAATCAAGCACACCTGCAGCAGAACCGATAACAGAATACGCATCTGCAAGGGCTGCACTGATTTCTGCAGTATCCGCATTATTGACGGTACTTTCAACAGTACCCGTTACGCTCGGCAATATTGATGAATCTGCAGCAGAAATTACAACACCATACTCTTCATCATATCTCTTAATGTTCTTGAATGCTTCATACATATTTGTAAATGCACTCTGCATATTTGCGGGAATATCATTGACAGAACCTGCACCGGCATTCAATGCAACAGAAAGACGGTCTGAGATATAGGTAATCTTTTTCTGCATATCTGCAATAAAATGCTCGGCATTATAGTAATTGAGGACAAAATCCTGAGGGATAACATTATACTTGGCACGTGCAAGAATCTGCCTTTTTAATATTGAAGGATATGTAAGGTTATACATAGTCTGCATTTCTGCGGACTGTACTTTATATAAAGTACTTATATTATTTCCCTTGTAGGAACCGGACAGATCAGAATTAAAATCAAGATATGATCTGTATCTTCCTACATTGGAAATATCCTCATCAATTGCAAGAATACCGAACCGTTCAAAAAGCTTACTGTCATATGCAGCAATCATCGAATATCCTGCACTACCGTTAGCTTCATCAAGCTGGGTTTTGGCAGCCTGTAAACGACCGCCTTCCAACACAAGTGAACTCAAGCCGATTATTCCCGCTAACATAAACGATATGAAAACCGTAATAACACCGCTTGTTTTTTTCCTAATCATCTTAAGCCTCCGAACTTTCTTCAGTTTCTTCAACAGAAACCGATTCTTCAGTTTCTTCAGATACAATATCTGTTATTTCTTCCTGTGTTTCCGGTTCTGCATTCAGAACCAGATCCGCATTCTCGAAGATATAAAGACCTTCCTGATATGAATGGAAAAATTCAATTATGAGAGCATCTTCTCCGGCACGGACTGCGATATTCCAGTATGAACCGTCTTCTTCTATCACGGAAAATGCACAATTGGCATTTTCTGTAATAACCTTTTCAAGGGGATTTGATGTTGTTGAATGTATCAATGCCCCTTCAGAAGAATATACCTTAAATTCATCGTTAACACCGCTTCCGAAAAGTGCGGTCATAACATAAGCCAATATGCTTAGTTTTTCTTCAAGTATCTCCACAGTCAGATTCTTTGCTTCTACCGTACAGGAGCCGTCAATTCTAAGAAATGAGCCGTCATCATTTGTCTGCATAAACATATCAACAGATTGTCCTGCAACCGGAATATCACCTACTGCAAACAGCGTAGCTTCATCTGATTCCTGTAAGACAAGCTCATTTCTTAGGATAAAATCCTTCATTGTATCAATATCATCAATTCTGAAAATTTCAATTTTTGACACATCAGGACTTTCTTCCACAAACTCAGTTGTTTCTTCTTCTGCCTCATTCTTATCTGAAACAAGAATGCCTACAGTAATTCCTGCACCCACAACCAACATTACGGCAACAAGAATAATAATTAATTTTATTTTCATAAAATCACCAATCGTATTGTTAATATAACAAGCTTAATTAATATGCTGAACCTGAATGAATGCCGAGATTCTTCATACTCATCCAGCTTCCGCAATAAACATTATATCTGGTTCTACCGTTACGCTTTACCTCAGTGTGACTACGGCAAATCATACCGCCGGAAACCGTCTGACCGCCTCTGCTTACCCAACCGTCACGGGGTGCGGCACATCTGATACAAAGAATACACTCTGCTTTCGTTGTCTGAGTATATCCCGCTGAAGTATTATGTGAACCTATTGTGTATGACTGACCGCCCAAGGTATGGGTACCACCGCATCGTGCATCAAAATCGTGGCCTAAAGCACCGATATATGAACCGGTCTGATGACCGCAACGGGAACATTTTTCTCCGCGATAACCGGCTTCCGTACAAGTTGCATCTTTGTTGTACGACTGCATACTATGGCCTAATGCATTTACATACTCTGTGTATGTAATACGGTTGCACATTGAACATCTGTAATGTGTGTATCCCTGCGCCGTGCAGGTAGGTGCAACAGGATTTTCCTGCCGATCTCTGTTATGGGGAAGTTTATCAAGTGTCTGGCTGACAAGAATAGCCCTGCAATATTCACACTTATAAATCTTTTTACCCGTAGTTGTACAGCTGGGATTTACGGTAACCTGACCGCTGCCCTGCTTGTGTGTACCTAAATCGCCGTCAGCCTCATAAGAATAAGGACATCTGACACAAGTATATTTGTATCTGTATTTCTGAATACAGGTACCTTTTCTTATTTCCGTTGAGTTAAAATCATGAGTACAACGCCATTTTGCATACAAGGTAATGTCCGAAGTAATTTCTGTTACACCGGAATAATATCTGGTACCGCCGCCTTCCGGTGCTGTGTACCAACCTTCAAAAGCATATCCGCTTCTGGTCGGAGTTGGGAATGAAATAGTCTGATGATACGGAACCTGTAAACTCGTGGGAGTTACATTTCCGCCTGCAGGCTCAAATTTAACGGAACAAAGCCATGATCCGTAAACAGTCATATCCGAATTTACTGTTGTTATTGAATTGAAAGGAGTGCCGTTTGCAGTAACCCATCCGATAAATTCAATGCCGTTAAAAACGGGATTTTTAGGCATTGAAGAATGCGAATAATGATTGGATGATATAATAGACTCACCTTTTAATACAGGTACTGCCGCATAAAAATCTCCGTCATATTTATTAAGAATAAATGTTACAACACAGGTATCCTTAATAACGGGAACAGCATTATCCCCTTCGGGATTACCGAGAGCTTCAACGCCGTTTACATATTCAAGAATATCAAAGCAATCCGCTCTGCCTGTTACAGAAAACTCCGTCGCTCCGTCACCAACCTTAAAAAATCCAACTAACGGAACATTATACCGTCCCTTTAAGGTAACAATAAGCTGACTTTTAAGTACCTCTTCAGGTTTTGCAACCAACTGTACATCAACATCAACAATTTCAGCCTTCAGCATACTTGAAGAAAGAAGTCTGTATTTTGCAAGTGCATTTGCCTTTGCTTCAATTTCTTCAATATATCCGTCTGTCTTGAAATCACTGTATGTAATAGCCTGATAAATACTGTCGTCGTCTATATAACCCGTAAAGGGGTCCTTTGCACTGTTTGAATACAACTGAGCAACACTTGCTGCCGTTTTGTTGGCAACAGATGTCAGCATTGTCTGATGGTACAGAACTATACCGATAAATAACATTACAGTCAGAAATATCAGAGCAATTGTGACAACTATGGAAGCTTCAACAACAACTTCGCCGCTGTCTCTCTTTTTTTTCATTATGTGTCACCTCACATTATTTGCCCGTGTAATACATATCAAGGTATGACCAAAAACCGTCGACTTTAACGAAACAAATACCTTTATCATTAAGATAGCTGACATCTTCAAATACCTCATCAACCACTACCTCATTTGCAGGATTGATAAGAGACCAACCTTCTTGGTTTTTCACAGCTCCCATAAGATTAGAGAAAGATTTTGCATCCTCATACTGAGGTTCAATAACAACCTTTCCGTCTGAACCGACAAATCCCCAGAGGTCGCCATTTCTGAATGCAGCATAATCGTCAACAAATGCCTTGGCATATTCGCAGGAAAAATCTCCGACCTGATTGAGCTTTATATCGTAAATATGATAAGCACCATTTTCTTTTGCAATAATATGTCCCTTAGGAGCACATTCGTCAAATTCATTGAGAATTACATCTTCAAAAACCTTATCGCTGACCGCTTCACCGATACCGTTTATTATTCTCCATTTGCCGTCAGTATCTTTGACCGCAGCAACATTATTTCTGAAACGACCACCGAAAGCATAACCGCTGAGCACCTTATTACCGTTCATATCATAGTAATCGTATGTATCCCCTGATTTACAGGTAAGTAAGAGCATAGCCTGATTATCTTTATTCACAGCCTTGCCGACACCGGAAGAAGACTCAACATTTTCAACATAGAACTGACGCTGTCCATCTTTATTTATAACAAAACAAACTTCATTGCCTTGAGCATCAAGAGTCTTTACAAAAGCGCAACCCTCGGAGAAAGATGTTGCATATACATATCCTCCGCTGAGATCAGGACTTGCTTCATCTGAAAGGAAAGAATACTCATTTTCCGAAACAGCAGTAATCATTCCGTCGAAGGAAGGCATTATATCTGTGTACATAGCATATACTTTCATAAATTTATATCTTACTTCGGAACGAGCTTTTTCAATCTTTTCAGAAGTTACTTCAAGATCTCTTGCCTGCATAAGAAGCTGTGCACAATCCTCATATTTTTCATACTTAAGGAATATATCAGCAGCAGCTTCATATACGGCAATATCTGTTTTGTAAATATCCACAATTGTGCGGATTTCGGTAAAAATGCTGTAAGCATTTGTAAACTCGCCTATTTCAAGACCTTTTTCATAAGCCTTTATCATCTCAAGACGGGTTTCAAGTGTATCTTCAATAACTATAGCCTCGTTATATTTTTCAATTGCCTTTGAACAAAGATTCTGTTCAACCAGCGTTCTTGCATCAATCAGAGTCTGATCATAGGCACTTGTCTTTCCAAGCATTGACTGAGCAAACATAAACACTACAATGATATTCAAAAGAACAACACCGATAATAATCAATATTTTATTGTTTTTCATAACAAACCTCTCCGTTTCAATAACTTGTCAACAAAACAGAAACAACATATCCTGCTGCAATGCAAGGCCCGAATGGGAACGATGCTTTTCTGTCCATTTTTTTTGCAATTATACTTATCAACGATACAGCAAGCGAAATAACCAGACTTATCAACAATGTACTGTATGTACAGAATGAACCTGCAGTCATACCGATTATTCCGAAAAGCTTTGCGTCTCCGAAACCAAGTGCACCTTTTGAGATAACCGAAACAAGTCCCAGAAAAACAAAACCTATAAGAGAACCTATAAGATCGTTTATCAATATTGTTTTCATATCTGCACCTGATACAAATTCATAAACATATATAAGCACTCTGAAAACAATTCCGCAGATTATAAGAATATTCGGAATTATTTTTCGTTTCATATCAACAACAGCGGCGCTTAATACAAGAATATACAAACCGAACAGCTTTATAAAAGAAACTGTATCCGTATTTTTATATAATGAAATCTGCACTGCCAACGCCAGAGCAAAACAGACAATTATAATCAAAATCATTGAAATTCCTTTATAAGGAACAACACCGGCCTCGCCTGATGTCTTATATAAATTGAATTTTTCCCCTATCTGCATAACACCTTTACGAGCAGCAACGATAGTAACTATACCCGCCGAAAACAAGGCAAGAAAAACGAACAAAACATAAATCATAAGAGTATCTCCCTGTCTGTTTTTGACCTGCCGCCGTCAGACGGCAGGTCATTTGTCCTTTTAGGTAAGAACATTATCAACATTAGAAAAGAGTGATGACCAGATTCTGTTAAACAGACCTGTAAGCTGGTTTCTGAAAATGATAGCAAGCGCAATAACAATTGCAAGAACAAGGATAATTGCAATAATGTTTGCTTCGCCGTGCTCATTTGTAAGTACAGCTCTTGCTTTTTCCTTAACAAGAAGTCCGTGAAGAATGAGCATGTTCATAATCTTCTGCATTTTTTCTACCTCCATAAAAATTTTTATCAAATAAGAGAAAACTCTTATATGCCAAGATTGGTCATAATCGGTCCCATAACCATTACAAGTATACCCGCAAACATTATCATAAGAGGAATCATAAGCTTGCTGGAAGCCAGTTCGCCCTGTTTAAGAATGTTCTGCTTTTTAATTTCCCAGAGTTCATCTGTCTGGTTACGCAGAGCAATTGCGAGGTCACGGTTACCTTTTTCAAGCCCCTGAACAACAAAAGCGGTAAACTTTTTGATTTCGGGAGTAACACAACGGTTTGCAAAGCTAAAAAGAGCATCCATTTCCGCTATACCGTTATCAATATCTTCGTTAACTTTTCTCATTTCAAGATATAATTCACTGTCGTCAGACAAGGAAACTTCTCTCCATGCCTCACGGAGAATCATACCCGAATTTACAAGAAGTGCTATGGTTGATACTGCATTAGGAAATTCCAGCATAAAAAGACGGCTTCTTTCCTTTACCCTTGCAGCAGGAACAGTTGTAAAATAATAATAAATGGTTGCACACACAACTACACCGAGAACAAGAATAATAAGCTTGTCCGACCCTTCTGTAAGACAACTTATTGCGGCGGCAACAGCAAAAAACAGATATACAAGACTTATTCGCTGTGCATAAAATACACGCATATAGTAATCTGCATATTTTTCACCATAAAGTATGGCAGCATTTTCACGCAGCTGCTGTGCTCCTCTGGTTTTAAATTCAAATTTAAAAAGCTGAAGAAGTTTAAATCCGACACCATAGACTTCAGGCAGCATAAACTGTTTTTTATCCAAAGGCTTTATGTAATCTTCAAATTCACTGGATAAGAGTAAAAAAACAATAAATGATATACCAGAGCCCAGAGCCAAAATCATACACACGATATTAAGCACCATTAGTTTATACCTCTATTTTCAATATCTTTCTTCCTATGAAATATGCACCGACAAATGCTGCAATAGCAATTGTTGTGCAAAGAATTCCCGTAGGTGTTGTAAAATTCTCTGCAAAATCCGATCCTGCCATTTTTATCATTGCGATAAGAATTATAGGCATTATTATCATAATATTCTGTTCGTTTTTATTGGAAGCAACCTTTGTTTCAATTTCAACTTCAATTTCACACTTATTGCTGAGAATAAGGTGGCTGTTACGGATAACATCTTTAAGATTTGCACCCTTTGAATATGCTGTTTCAAAAACACGACCAAAAGTTCTTATATCCTGAATACCGCTTCTCTCGCCGAAATTAAGGAGCATACTTCCGACATCAATATTATTGTTTATGCCGCTTATTATGTTCTCGACCTCTTGAACAATAAAAGCATCGGGCTGATACTGAACAAGAAGGTCTTCCTTTGCTGCGACAAAAGCTGCAGGAACATTTTTACCTGCGGCAATTGAAGTAGCAAGAGAATCAAGCAGATCTATAAACTGTGCTCTGAGTTTCTTTTTCCGTTGGGTGATTATCTGTTCCTTTCGGATTGGCAGGAACAGGAACGAAACAGCAAAACCGATAACAGTCATAATGACTATATCAAGAATATAAGTAAGTGTTGTGGGATTTCCGTAATCATCCTTACCTATTCCGCCATAAAACAGATACGCAACACCTGCACCGACTACAAAAGCAAGAATAGCATAAAGTGCTTTTTCATTGTTGGTAAACTTATATGTTTTATAATTAATCATCTGTCGGTTTGTAGCTGAAACCTCGTATAAATCCTGTTCGACTTCCTTTTTTTTCTTTGCCATTCAAATCCCCGCCTTTCACATTAATTGAGTAAATATATTACCGGAGAGTGCCAGCTGTCTTGCCATCTGACTTGCATTTACACTCTGGTATATCGGAATTGTTCCGAGAGAATGAATTTCCGACTGGAAAAACTCATTGACACCAACTTTGTTATAAAGCACCCACATTCTCGGAATCAACGAAAACTCTGATTGAGAATCTATTATCCTTATTCCCGTAAGAGCCTTTGAAAATTTAGCGCTTGCAACATCAGAAGGTTCTGTAACAAATACAATTGAATTACAATAATTAAACAACTCAAATTCATTGTGACTCACAGGAAATGCCTTATCCAGAATAACATAATCATAACATCCGAGAGTTTTGAGTTCACCAAGGAGAACAAGATAATCAGACATAGTAAGTTCCATCATATCCAATGGTACCTTTACAGAGGAATAGAAATAAACACCCGTCTGGTCTTGTTTCACCGTACTTTGAAACTTCATCGCACGGTTGGTCTTGTTACTTTTGACTGCATATATAACATCACTGAAATCAAACTGTCCGTCACAGGAAAAAAACAAATCCGAATCACCATAAACATCACAATTAAGATACAGAACTCTCTTTCCTGCATTTGTAAGTGCAATTGCAGCAGCTGCTGCCGCAGTTGATGTACCCACACCGCCACAGGGGGAACAGAAAATTATTGTTTTCATTGAGCTGTTATTTGAATCTGTCATACCTGAAACATTAGGTACATGTTCAGAATATATACTCATTATCTGCTTATAGATAAGTTCTCCCTTCTGGAACTTACATATAGCCTTATGCCCGTCAATTGAATTAATATCAAGACTGTCAACAAGGTATGCAAAGCCGCAACGGTTAGGTACATGATTAAAATCTATATCAAAACTGTCACCTGCGAGGAAAACATCGATTTTTTTCTCTTCCAGACTATCCATTGCACCGACTATATCAGTGAAGGAATATATTTCAAGTTCTTCAGCAAACTTTGTGTTAAACATAGTCACTACTCGCTGAAGATAATTTGAATCGCTTTCAAGTATTGTTAATTTGATTTTCATAAAATAACCCCTTTTTCCGACATATAAAAACGATTATCAATTTATCACTGTAACAAAAAAACTATTTGTTATCATATTTCTGTTTTTATACCTGACAATCTCAACTTAAAATCATTAATCAAAGGATTCTCAGTTCTGACCAAAGAACCTGACACTCTGTCCATTGTGGAAAATTCATCTTCTTCAAATACATACAAGGGATTAAGAATTATCTCCCCGTCCTTATATCCTACAACCTCGGTAATTTCCATTGTTTTTCTGGATTTATCACGAAGACGCGAAAGATGAATAATAATATCAATCGCAGAACCTATCTGCTGTCTTATCGCTTCAAGCGGCAGTCCTGCTGCGCCCTGCAATACCATAGTTTCAAGACGGCTGAGCATATCCTGCGTTGAGTTCGCATGACCTGTTGAAAGTGAACCATCATGTCCGGTATTCATTGCCTGAAGCATATCGAGAGCTTCACCGCCTCTGACTTCACCGACAACAATTCTTTCGGGTCTCATTCGCAGTGATGACTTAATAAGGTCACGGATGCTCACTTCTCCCGCCCCGGATGCATTTGCGTTTCTTGTTTCAAGGCTGACAAGATTATCAACACCTTTGATTTGAAGCTCTGCTGAGTCTTCTATTGTAATAACACGCTCATCTTTTGGAATAAAGTTTGAAAGCGCATTAAGAAATGTCGTCTTACCTGAACCCGTACCACCACTGATGAAAATGTTATATTTTGCCTTAACAAGCAACTCTAATTTTTCAGCAATTTCTTTTGTGATAGATCTGTATTCTATAAGTTTTTCAACTGTCATAGGTGTTTTAGAGAACTTTCGGATTGTTATGATGGGACCGCTGAGAGAAATGGGAGGCAACACAACATTTACTCGGGATCCGTCGGGAAGACGGGTATCACATATCGGGTTAGCCTGGTTTACTTCTCGGCCTGCCACACCTACTATTCGCTGAATAATATCCTCAAGTCTTTTCTGACTTTCAAAGGTAGCATCAAGCTTTGTAAGTCTGCCGGATTTTTCTATAAAGATGTTCTCATGACCGTTTATCATAACTTCTGTTATACTGTCGTCACTTATTATAGAGTCAAGGATTCCGAAACCTCGTATGGAGCTGTAAACCTGCTGAACAAGATTGACTCTGTAGAATATCGGATAATACTTATCTCTTGTATGTTCTTCGACAATTCTTTCAATTTCAGTTGTAAGTTCCTCGTTTGACAACTGACTAAGCGGTAATTCATCTGTTACAATTTTCTTAATCTGTAATACTATGTCCTGTTCTATTTCCATAAAAGCTCACCCGTTATTTTATTTTTATAACTATGACAGTGGCGTTATCAGAGCCGTTTTCTGCCTCTACTCTGCTGATTATTTCAGCAACCGAAACACCCGCATTTCTGCCTGTTACCGCACGGAACATTTCATCTGCGCTCAGCACATCTGATACTCCATCCGTACAAAGAATGAATGTATCGCCGGATTTCAATCTGCCTTTTGAGATAAAAGGTTCTGTCTCTTTGCCGATGTCTGCATTACCTAAGAACTGCAAAAGGACAGGAGATTTGTCAATTCCCATAGCTTCAAGGATTTTTCCGTCCGTGTGGTCTTTAGATACAAGAGTCATCTCATTATCTCTTATTCTGTAAACCCTGCTGTCACCTATGTTGCATATAACAACCTCTTCCCCTAACATATATAATGCGGCAACGGTTGAACCTGCCGAGCGGACATTATTCCCGTTAAGCTCGGAAATAATGGTTGTATGTGCCTTATTGCACATACTTTCCAGCATTTCCGTGCCCGGTACTACCAGTTTATCAAGCTTTTCATATTCCGCGAGAAATACTTCACTTGCAATAAAAGCAGCTTTTTCACCATGAGCCTCTCCGCCAAGCCCATCAAACACAGCAAACAACTGATTGTCTTCTGTTGTTGATGAATACTCTAACGGTGATTTTATTCCGTTGTTCTGCTCAGGCATATGTTTTTTATTAAAACAAAAATTATCTTCGTTATTTTCACGACCGTAACCTATAAAGCAGACACATGCCGAATTAAATTCTGATTTCATTTGTAACACCCACTATCTGAGTCGGATCAGAGTTAAAATATTCAATAAGAACCATTATTGAGAGCACAATTGTAATAGCAGCAATAATATATGTACCTATATGTATGATCTTTTCAACGGTACTCATATCCGTTTTATGGGAACTACCGAAAGACCATACCGATGATGTAAGTATCGTCACCATAGATGCGACATACCCCATATCGAGATATAAACTGCCGTTTATGGCAAGATAAATGTTATACACTATGTAAATAACCGCAGCGTATATACCGAGAGAAGCACTGAAACGATCTACCTTCTGCGCGATTTTAACTACTCCGCCAAATAACACGAGGAGTCCGCAAACAAACAGAATAAGTGATCCAACCGGAAAATCTTCGTTGAGTGTTCCGAACATACTCTGTGCAGAAGGTATCAGAAAAACTGAAGACAGACAAATCTGACATATTCCGATTGCTTTTTTATTGCACCCGGAAGCTATTGCAATAACAGATACAGAAAGACAACAGATCCAGGCAACAATTGAAAACGCATCAGCACTGCCTATCTTGACAGCATATGTGCTCAAGAAAATTGCTACAACTGCCATTACCACAGAAATGATTCTTGCAATCTTATTACCCTTTTTTTCGCCATAAATACCGGGCATACCGAAACTGCCCTTTCCGGAATAAATACTGTTATCTACGGGCTTATCATAATAATTATATGCACCATCTCCGGCAGATTTTCCGTTTGCCACTATCTTGCCGTTACAGGTCATATCATTTGTAGTACCTCTCTGACCGGAAAATGCATTTGCATCGCCCGTGTTACCTATAATAAAATTCGTTCCCGTCTGATGAATGCGGTTCCATTCTGTTATCAAAGCATTTTTAAATTCCGTTGCCGTCTGATAACGCTCCGCAGGATTATATGCACATGCTTTTAATATTACATTGGCGAGATCGGGACTTGCATTATAAGGAAACGGAAGCGGAACTCCCGAAAGTCTTTGATAAAGAGCATTTTCATTATCATTGTATGTAATAGGCTGAGGATAAGGAGGAAGAAATGCTATTCTTTTGTTATTAAGCAAAGTGTAAAGAACAAGCCCCAGGGAATAGATATCTACATTAGGTCCGTAGCTGTCGCCTCTGTATATTTCGGGAGCCATATAATTAAGCGTTCCCTTTTTCGACAGATTTGCCTGTGAGGCTTCCATCTTACGGGCGATTCCAAAGTCACCGAGTTTATATTCTCCGAACCTGGAAACAAAAATGTTATCGGGTTTAATATCTCTGTGAACAATGTGATTCTGCTCACAGTTTTCCAGTGCAGTACATATATCTACACCCAGTTTCAGAACATCTATCTGTGAAAATTCGGGATTGGAAGCAAAATTGTCGAATGGAGTAAGAAGTTCCATACGGATAAAAATTTTCCAACCGATTTCACCCTCGCGCTCAATGATTTTATAATCCTCAATACCTACTATATTCTTTGCCCCCTTCAGATTATCCATAAGGGTAATTTCATTCAACAAGTCCTCAACAAGACCTTTGAAATACGAATATATTTCCACATCTGAAAGACCCTGTGACCTTGCATGGCGTATTTCCTGAGCATTTTTAGGTACGGACAATACTTTTATTGCAGAATAAAAGGTTCTTCCGTATTCTACTCGTTTTGCTCTGTAAACCTTTCCGAATGAACCTTCTCCGAGAACGCAATCCTCATACCACTCGGGCCAGACCTGATTTATATCCATCTGAAAAACTCCGCTTCATTTATTTTGCATTTTTACAACAAGGTATAACAACTGCAGTATTTACTGCCAAAAATATATTAAAAACACAATATTACCAATCGTGTTACTTTTTATCGAATTTATTTCGCATTGAATAAAAATTTTATACAAACAATATTTATAAATATTTAGAGACTCAAACACATATACTCTATATTTCTCCCAACTACAAAAACTACACGTGAATATAATAAATTACATATCGTTTTGTTCATCAATATCTCCGAGGAAAGCTACGAATCTTGAACTTACTTCTTTAAGTTTCGGCTTGCTTATAGGTAAAACAATGCCGTTTGCAAGGAAAAACTCTTTATTAACTCTTCTTACAATATATTTCATATTAACAAGAAAGCTTTTGTGGCTCCTTACAAAGCTTGCCCCCAATTGCGCCTGCAGAACATCGATTTTTTCATATATTACATCTACTCCACCGTCTGAATTATGAATAAAAACCTGTCTACCATGACTTTCAACATATACAATATCACTGCGATATAATCGGACTTCCATACCGTTTTTTTTTATTAAAATGTGATTCTTCTTTTCTTTGTTTACCTGCCCGCAAACCTTTTCGATAATATAAAGAAATTCTTCTTCTTTTATAGGTTTCAAAAGGAAACCCGATGGCTCCGTTTCAAAAATTGCCGTAGCAAAATTTATAAAGCCCGTTATATATATAACTTTGATTTCAGGGTAAAGCCGCTGGAGTGATTTGACAATATCTATGCCGTTTTTTTCTCTGGGACGAATATCCATTATCAGCACATCCGGAATTCTTTCATTTATTTCAATCAGACCTAAAAGTTCTGCTTCATTTCTTTTCGAAATAACCCTGACATCGTATTCCAAATGCTCTAAAATCAGTTTCTTCAGATACTCCGCCACAGCGGTATCTTCATCACAAATAAAAACATCAAGCACAGCGCCTCACCTCTTTTCTCATAAATTTTCAAAAAAATTAACAAAGTGGGGAGAGAAAATATCCGGGAGGGAGTTCCCTCCCGGATATTCGCAGAATAAGAATTACTTATTCAGATTTTATTTTTTTTCTTTACGTCTCTTATACACAACAAAGAATATACCTGCTGCAGTAAGAGCACAAACTGCTGCAATTGAACCGTAGAATAACGGTTTATTTGCATAATAAATAACCAATCCGCTTGCAGAAACTGTTACTCTATCAAATACTTCATTGTATTCGTTTGACTCATTCTTATCATTTGCAGAACAGTCATTACAGATAATCTGAACTTGCATTTCAAGACCCGTGGGAATAATAAATGTTACCTTATTATTATTTGTTTCAAGATACTCAAGAAGATCTTCTCCAGACATATCAAATGCAACACTTATATCTTCACCGGCATCATCTGTCAACGGTACTCCGTCAGAGTTCATAAGCACAACCTTAAGTGAATCAAGACGGCCGCCGTCATCTGTAGGAATAAGAGTAACTTCCTGTTCTTCAACATGATATCTGCCTGCAGTTTCAAGACCGCTTATAACGATTACAGGAGCTGTCTTATCAACAACAAAGGCAATCTTAAGAGCCTTAACATCACTATATGCAGTTGTCTGTGTCTTATCCACAGATTCAACAACAATTGAGTATTCGCCTTCTTCCGCAAATAACTCCTTATGTACGATATATGTTGTCTTGCTCCATTCACCGTTTGCAGAACGACGGGATACATCGTAATCCTCGCCTTCCTTCAATGCGGCACCGTTGAGTAACACTACATAAGACTCAATGGGATCAACATTGATTTCCTCAATAACGATATCTTCATATACGGAATATACATAATACTGATTTACAATGTCGTTAGTATTCTTATTAACATTGAATACAGAACCTTCTCTGTTGACCGAAAATTCTACCGTATTGTAGCTGTTTCCGTCTTCAAGAACTATCTGACTGTATTCATTACCTGCCATATCCTTAACAACGCAGGATAATGTATAATAAGCATCGTCAGGAAGATTGCTGATGGTAAAGCTGTATGTTTCACCTGCAGTAATTGCCTGCATATTACCGAGAGATTCATTACGGACAGAGTAAGTACCATCTTCATTTCTGATTACAGCAGTAAGTACAGGCTTAATCTCAGTTACATCAATATTGATATCCTGAGCCGTAAGAGTAAAGCCGTATACATCATCCTTATTAGCCGTGTTGTTAACAATATCCGATACATGAACAGTAGGTACCTTGGTATCAATTGTAAGACGGTTGGATGTATATGTATCCATTGTGTTGTCGGAACGGTCCTTATAGTTGACAGTAACGATATAATCACCGTCTTCAGTAAGTGTAAATGTACCGGTATGAACATCTACACTGTCATCTGTCCACACAACGCTTACGGGATAGGATACACCATTCTGAGTAACAACTACACTTACATCTTCTGAATAGAAGTTAGCTTCAGTGATAACAAGCTTTGCATCAATATTACCTGCATAATATGAAACATTTGCAGAAGAGGTCTGTACGGGTGCACTGTAGGTAATTACAGCTGTAGGTCTGATATTATCAACGATAATACGCTTTGTATCGTCCTTGTCTGTGCTGTTCTCCGCACGGTCAAAGGCCGTAAAGCTGATTGTACCGTTAAACTGATTATCGGATACAAGCGCATCCTTGGGAATTTTGAATTCAACAGTTGCCTTCTTGCCGTCATACGCAATATTCTTGCTTGCTGCTTCAACCTTTGCATTGATAAGCTCTGCGTTTACATTACTTACGCCTTCGCTCTTTTTATAGCTGTAAACAAATCTGTTAATGGGCGATGTTTCGTCTTCAGCAGAAATTGTTACCTTCATTTCCGCATTGTAGTAACCGAATGTAATTGTTTCAAGAATCTTATCAAGGATACTTGTTTCATATTCAACGGAAAGGTTTGCGGGGCTTGTTGTATCAACGGTAAACAGATCGCCTTCATAATCTGCGGAAACATTCTTAGCCAGGTCCTCAAACTCATAATCAAATACATAGTTTGCATCAACCTTATATTCTACCTTTGCAGTATATGTGTTCCCGTCCTTAGTCCATGCAGATTCGCTGCTGAGCTTTTCTGCAAAGTTTTCAACTGCAACATCTTTATCAACAACATTCTTTGCAATAACAGTTGCTTTGAAATCAGATGCTCTGAAGTTGTGTTCCTTGACAATAATTGTTGCAGACTGCACCTTATCAAAATACTGTCTTCCGTCAATTATCTGAACAAGATCCTTGTTTCCGTATTCAACAGATACAACGGGAGCAGTCTTATCCACAGTAACAATCTTTGACTTGTATGTTGCCTTTGAACTTATTCCGTCATTTGCATTTATATTTACATCATTTCCGGAGAAGTCTGCATATGCAATTTCAAGTACATAGTCACCGTCTGCGGAATACTCTATTGTAAATGAATGAGCATCTTTGTCGGTTGTCCAGCTGATTGTCTTCACTGCATCTGACTCATATAAGCCCTTAGCGCCTGTGGGAACAAATTCTGTTACATATACATTACCGTTATCATCGGTCTTGGTAAGCTTAATTCCTATTTCGTGAACAACACCGTCAGCTGCGGTCTTGCCCTCAAAGAAGTTGGCTTCATTTACTGTAATTTCAGCAATAACATTTCCACCGTACAGCACACTCTGAGCATCAGAGAAACTGTCAACAGTTGCATTGTTGCTACCGATAAACTGGTGTTCTGTTTCAAGATCTTTAGCGGTGTAAACCACACTGATTTCAGGAGAAATACTGTCCACTACACTGATTATATTCTTATCTGCCTTTGCTGTGCTGTTTCCTGCACGATCAACAGCAACTGCAGAGATATAACCTCTTGCTTCTGCAGGAATTACAAAGCTGTAGGAAGCATTTTTACCGTTTTCTGTATAAGTAATTCTGTCACTTGTAACCTTAACGGTTTCATCCTTCTTGTTAACTTCACTTGTACCCGCCTGCTTTGTGTAGGTGTAGGTGAAGTAGTCAACACCTGCAACTGCGTCCTCAGTTGAAATAGTTACCTTTAACTGAGATTTGTAGAAGCCGAATGTAATCTTTTCAAATATCTTCTGAATCAAAGACTCACTGTACTCAATATTTATTTCATCAGGAGCCTTATGGTCAACAACGAAATCTTCATTTTCATAATCCGCAGCTGCATTTCCGATAATATCTGAATATTCAATATCGAAAGAATACCTTGCATCAGCAGAATATGTAATTGTCGCTGTATGAGTATCACCGTCAGTCACCCAGCTATCGCGGTTACGAAGATATGAAGCATAATCCTTAACTGTAACTTTATTTCCGCAGATATCTTTTGCGATTATTGTTGCCTTGATATCATCCGCACGGAAATTGTGTTCCTTGATAACAATTGTTGCAGTTCTGTCTGCCTTATAGTTGTTCTCATTTTCTGCATCATTGTTATCGTAAGTCACTGCAATTTCAGGAGCATCGCCGTCAATAGCAATATGAGGAGAGGTGTAAGAAACCATCTTATTGTCGGAACGGTCTTTGTATTCCATTGTAACGGTATAATCGCCGTTACCGGTAATTGTAATGCTTCCGGTCCAAACATCGCCGTTCTGATTCCAATCAGCAGGTGCCACTGCTTTATTGTTAACCTTTATAACAACATCTTCTGCATAGAAGTTAGCTTCTTTGATGGTGAAAACAACCTTTGCAGATTCCTTGTAACCAAGAATTACATTGTCACCCTCACTAAAGGAAGCAACCTCTGTCAATGTTGCCTTATCATACAGAACTTCAGGTGTGTATCCGACTGTTCTTGTGGGTGATATTGTATCCGTAACAAGAATATGCGATGCATCATTCTTTGTAATACTGTTAGTCGATCTGTCCACAGCTGTCACGGAAATATTTCCTCTTGCCTGGGCAGGGATGTTGAAAGAAATCTCTGCAGTCTTTCCTTTGTTGCTGAAGTTGATATCTTCACGCTCAACAATTACACAGCTGTCTTCTGCATTTACATCGCTGCTGCCGGTCTGCTTGATGTATTTCCAGGTAATTGTATTAATACCTGATGTTATATCATCAACAGTAACAGTAATCTCTGCCTGAGCCTGATAATAACCGAAGGTAAGAGCTTCAATTATCTTTTCAAATACAGGAGTGCTGTATGTGATTACAGGAATTTCGGGAATTGTCTTATCTACCGTAAACAGATATGTTTCATATTCAACTTCTTCTGTATTCAGTGCAAGATCTTGGAATGTGTAATCAAAGGTGTAGTTTGCATCTGTCTCGAAGGGAACCTTGATTGTCCATACGTTTCCGTTCTGCTGCCAGTTCTTGGGGTTCGTGCAGTATGCAACGTAATCCATAACTGCAAAATCTGCGTCTGTAACATCTGCAGCAGTTACAATAGCAGTGAAATCAGAAGCTCTGAAGTTGTGCTCGTTTACAGTAATAGTTGCAGTAGCCTTAGCATTGTAATATTCGATTCCCTCAATAGTATTAACGGGATCTGCCGGGGCAAATTCAACATTTATAACAGGAGCAGTCTTATCAACAGTGATTACCTTTGATGTATAGGTCTTTACAACCTTTTCTGTTACAAATTCATTGTCATAACTTACAGTATCAGAATCATTTCCTGAATAATCCGCATAAGTTATTTCAAGAACGTAATCTGCATCTTCCTTATATTCGATTGTGAATGAGTGAACATCATCTTTTGTAGTCCACTTGATATTTTCGGTAGTCCATGTAGTATTTGCTGCTTCTTTTACTGTAAATACTTTTTCTGAGCCTTCAGGTAAATACTCAATTTTTGTTACATTACCGTCTGCATCTGTTTTTGTAAGAAGAATACCGATTTCATGGATAATGCCTTTTTCGTTATCATTTCCTGTTTTCATGCCTTCAAAGAAGTTGGCTTCATTAATAACGATTTCAGCAACAACATCACTGTCATAGAAAGCATTGTAACAATCGTTGAATAAAGCTACGTCCTTATTGTCCTTATCGATATATTTATCTGCAGGCTCTGAATCTGTAGCCTTATAGAACACCTCAACCTGAGGAGCAATAGTATCAACAACAATGATTCTGTCACCATCGGCAGAGCTTACATTTGAGGCTCTGTCAACTGCTTCTGCAGAAATATTACCTCTTGCCTCAGCAGGAATATTAAAGGAAATTGTTGCAGTCTTGTTATCATCGCTAAAATCAATATCAGTGCGTTCAACCGTTACAGTTTCATCTACCTTATTGATTCCACTGCTACCTGCCTGCTTTGTATAACTCCATGTAATTGAGTTTACACCTGATGTTGCATCATCAACTGTAATAGTAACTGTAGCTTCTGCCTTATAGAAGCCAAATGAAAGGGCTTCTATGATCTTACCAAGAATGGGGGTCGAATATGTGATTACCGGGTCTGCAGGAACAGTCTTATCTACCGTAAACAGATATGTATCGTATTCAGCAGCCTCATTCTGTGCAAGATCTTTGAATGTGTAATTGAAGGTGTAGTTTGCATCAATTTCGAATACCACTTCAATTGTGTAAGTGTTTCCATCTTTGGTCCAATTATCCCGATCTGCAAGATATGCCGCATAATCCATAACCTGAACGGGAACACCCGTAACATCAACTGCTGTTACTACAGCAGCAAAATCAGAAGCTCTGAAATTATGCTCTGTTACGGTAATTGTTGCAGTAACAGTCTTATTAAAATATTCAACACTGTCAATCTCATTAACATTCTCAGCAGACTTATCATCAACCTTAAACTGAACATCAACAACTGGTGTTGCCTTATCAACTGTAATTACCTTTGACATGTAAGACTCGGAAGCGCTTGTGCCCTCTGCATTGTTTTCAATATCTGAAGCATTTCCTGCGAAATCAGTATGTACAATCTCAAGTTTATAGTCTGCATCATCACTATATTCGATTACGAATGAGTGAACATCGCCTTCGTTAGTCCATAAGATATTTCTGGTAGTCCAGGTGGTCTTTGCAACTTCTTTTACCTCAAATATCTTTTCTGCACCTTCGGGTAAGTACTCAATCTTTGTAATGTTACCGTCAGAATCAGTCTTTGTAAGAAGAATACCGAATGCGTGAACAACACCGTTTTCGGCTGCTGCACCTTCAAAGAAGTTGGCTTCTTTTAAGGTAATTTTTGCTGTAACATCCTTGTTGAAGAATGCATTTTCAGCATCCGCAAATTTATCAACCGGGTTATAAGCTGCATCTGTATACTGTACCTTTACATCTGTACCACTTGTAAGATACTCAACAGAAACCTGAGGAGCAACATTATCAACAACTCTGATATCCTTTACTTCCTCTTCGGAAGAAGAATTCTTTGCCTTATCGATTGCAGTTGCACTTATATAACCGCGAGCAGAAGCTTTAATATTAAAGGTTACAACAGCTGTTTTACCTTCGTTAACATATTCTGTAATATCATCCGCGGTAAGTGTTACAGTTTCATTTGCCTTATTGATGTCGCTTGAGCCGTCTTCCTTTGTATAGGACCATATAATTTCATCTATACCTGCAATTGTTTCATCAACTGTAATTGTAACCTCAACTGTTTCTTTGTAGAAATTGAAGAGCTTACCAAGAATAGTTTCAGATACTACAGGCGCACTGTATTCAATTTTAAGATTTTCAGGAGCTGTTTTGTCAACAGTAAACTCGTCTGCATTTGCCGCCGAAACAATATTTCCTGCAAGGTCTTTATACCTATAAGCAAAAGTATAATTAGCTTCAACATCATAAGTTATAACCGCAGTATAAACATTTCCATCCTTGGTCCAGTTCGCCCGGTCTGCAAGATATGCGGCATAATCCATTACTGTTACATCTACATCTGCACCTGTAACATCCGTTGCCGTAACAGTAGCCTCAAAATCTGAAGCTCTGAAGTTGCGTTCGGTCACAGTGATTACGGCAGTAACATTTTCGTTGAAATATTTTCTGTCGCCAACAAGATTATCATACTCTTCAGGTTTATAGGAAACAGTTATTTCAGAATCTGTTGTATCAACAACAACTGTCTTGGATTCATATTTTTTTCTTATCGTTATTCCG
The DNA here is from genome assembly GCA_045534425.1 of Acutalibacteraceae bacterium. Lineage (GTDB taxonomy): Bacteria > Bacillota > Clostridia > Oscillospirales > Acutalibacteraceae > RUG806. Next base: position 49,825 of record JAZSJT010000144.1, read on the forward strand.
TCTGCAGAGTTGATATCAGACTCATTTTCGGAGAAATCAACATATTCAATTGTAAGTTCATATTCAGCATCATCGCTGTATTCAATACTTACAGAATGCTTATCGCCGTCGGTTGTCCATGTAATATAAGATAATTCTTTAGCATCACTATATAACTTTTCGGAACCTTTGGGTAAATATTCGATTTTTGTAACATTATCATCCGCATCAGTCTTTGTAAGCAATATGCCGACGCTGTGAACAATACCGTTTTCTGTTTCTTTACCTTCGAAGAAGTTTGCTTCATCAATAACAATCTCAGCAGTTACAGCACCGCCGTATACAGCCTTTTCTGCATCGGCAAAGCTTTCCGCAGTCTTATTATCTTTATCAATAAACTGAACCTGTGTATCTGTGTCTGCAGCTGTATAGCTTACATTAACGGAAGGTGCTTTTATATCAGCAACCACAATTCTTCCGGGAACACTGTAAAGAGATTCATTTGCGGATCTGTCAACAGCTTTTGCAGAAACAGTCCCTCTTGCCGCGGCAGGAATAGTTACAGTTATTGTTGCAGTCTTGCCGTCAGAGCTGAAATCAATATTTTCGCGTCCGACTACGACTGTTTCATCAGCCTTATTTATATCGCTGCTTCCTTGCTGCTTATGATATTTCCACTCTATTGCGTTAATTCCTGAAATTGTATCATCAGAAGTTATGGTTACTGTTACATCTGCTTTATAAAAACCGAATGTAAGTCCCTCGATTATCTTATCAAGAAGAGAGGTACTATATTCGATTTGAGGAACAGACGGTGCTTCCCTGTCTACAGTAAACTGATCTTTTTCGTAATCGGATACAACATTTCCGGCAAGATCAGCATATCCATAATCAAATGTGTAGTTTGCATCAACAAAATAAGTTACTGTTGTCGTGTAAACATTGCCGTTTTTGTTCCATTTTTCAGGGTTTTTGAGATCTTCTGCATAATCGGGAACATTTGCTGCATCTGCCGTTTTTGTTACATCTTTTGCGGTTACAAGTGCAACAAAATCTTCTGCTCTGAAATTGTGCTCAGTAACTGTAATTGTTGCAGAAACAGTTTTATTAAAATACTTTATATTATCAATTATATTGATGTGATCATTGTGAGAGTATGTAACATCCACAACAGGTGCTGTCTTGTCAACCGTAATTATCTTTGAAACATAACTTTTTGTTTCTGTAACACCGTCATTGCCTTCAATTGTTGCATCATTTTCCGAGAAATCGGCATATTCAACATAAAGAACATAGTCAGCATCTTCATCAAGATTAATTACAAGAGTGTGTTCATCGCCGTCATTTTGCCATTTGATGAATACATCTTCTTTGACATCAGCATAAATCTTTTCTGATCCTTCGGGAAGATATTCATATTCTGTTGTAACACCACTGTTATCTGTCTTTACAAGACGGATACCTAATGTATGCACAACACCGTCATTTGCTTCTTTTCCTTCAAAGAAGTTAGACTCATTGACAACAATTGTTGCTGTTACATCACCCGTATAGTAAGCATTAACTGCATCTGCAAATTTGTTGACCTCATTGTTATGTGCATCTCTGAAATTAACATTTGTATTTTCTTTGTCAACTGCATTGAATATAACATCGATTGAAGGATTAATTTTGTCAACAACCTTGATATCATTCTTATTTTCCTTGTCAGATGAGTTGCCGGCTTTATCAAAAACAACTGCACTGATATAGCCTCTTGCCTGATCGGAAACTTTGAATGTTGCCGTTGCCTTTTTGCCACCTTCTGAGAAAGTAATGTTGTCCGCAGTTATTGTCCCGCCGTAGCTGGCAGTGTCTGTTGCACTGTCCGAATCATTGTTGTACATCCACTCGATTCTGTCGATACCGGAAGTAACATCGGTAGCCGTAACGGTAACAAGCACCTTTTCCTGATAGAAGCCGAAAGTAACAGCCCCAATAAGCTTTTCTATAATTGGCGTACTGTAATCGATTACCAAATCAGCAGGAGCCGTAGTATCAACAGTAAATGTATTTACAGGATAATCTTCTGCTTCATTGGTTGCAGAGTCAGCATACGAAACATCAAATGTGTAAACTGCATCTTTTGCAAATTCAGGAAGCACAAGAATATGCTCTGATCCTGTGCTTTTCCAATTATGCTCATTTTTTGCAAACTGAGCATAACTTTCAATACCGGAAACATCTGCACCTGTGATATCCTTTGCAATAACCTCAACATTCACATCGGAGCAAACAAAGTTTTCCTCAACTACCTTAACGGTAATTGTACGGGGAGAAAATTCCGAGCCGTCTGTTTCATTTGTAATACTCACAACAGGTAATGTCTTATCAACACAGATGTCACTTTTGTAAACTTCCATTGAATTGCCGGAAGCATCGGTAAATTCAACATTAATGCTGTAATCACCTTCCTTGGAGAAGGACTGTGAAGCTTCCCATCTTGAATCGGTCTCATTATATTTCCAATCAAGAGAAAGTGTCATACTACCGTCAACAGTTACTGTGGGCTCCTTTTCTGCTAATTCGAAGTTTTCTTCGGTAATTGCAAAATGAACTGTTACCTCATCATTGAAATAACGGATTCCGTCAACAATCTTGCTGCCGTCATTCTGATTATAAGTTACATGAATAAGGGGACTTATTGAGTCAATAACATAAACCACATCATCCTTAAAGCCGATAGTATGTCCTGCTGTATCCGCTACAGTAGCACTGATTGCATCCTTGAATTCTGCATTAAGCTTGAAGGAATAGGAAATTGTTCCGTTACCTTCATCCTTTACCTTTGATAAATCAACGGGAACTGCTGTTTCGCCGAGATAATATGTCAGTTCATCAACACCTGAAACTGTATCTGTTACAACAATTGTAGCGTTGACTTCTTTTTCCTTGAAAATGCCGAATGTAACCTTCTCAAGAATGCGTTTAATGAAGCTTTCTTCGAAGGATATACCAAGTATGTGAGGTGTTGTCTTGTCGATTTTTATATCCTCAAGTTTAATGGCATCAGTAATAAATCCTGAATTATTCTTCAGATATACAGTTGTTTTATTGACACCTTCAGATGAAACTGTAACGCTGTCATTCCAGGTATTATTCTCAATAGCACCTGAAAAACTGATTTTGAAACCTTCGGGAGCTGTAATTGTTACGGCATCAACATACCAACCCTTGTCGTTAAGAACCTTACCTGATAATGTAGGTTCAACACCCGAGGCAAGAGTGATATAAGAAATATTCAGCTGATATTCTGCCGTAAATTCCTTATACTTTTCATTTCCCGCTTTTGTTGCCTTTACGGTAATTTTACCCGTCTTTACAATTGAATCGGTAATTTTAATGAGACCGGTTACGGCATCAATTGAAGCACCGATAGAATCACTCTTCTCAGAAACAATACTGTATGTAATTGCACCGGGACCTTTTTCATTTACTACTGTATTTTTGTATTCGGTTATACCGTACTTCTTTTCAACATTTTTTCCGTCAGCAAAATCAAAACTCTGCTCAGCAAGACCAATTGTAAGCGTATACTGTGCAGTAGCACTGTTGTAGCAATCATCACCTGCATTTGTTGCCTCAACAACTACAGTGCCTGCTTTTTTGAGAGTAAGCATACCTGTTGTCGTATCAATAGCTGCAACATCGGCTCCGTCAACAATTCTGTATGTAGTTTCTCCAAGGCTTAATACATTTGTTACCGGATTGCTGTAGGTGTTCTTCTCATCATCCCATGTGAGAACTACAGGTGTTTTTTCTTCAAATCCGAAATCCTTCTGGTCAGCCTTTTCTACAATAATCGTAACAAAAGCTGTTGCGGCATTGTAGTTAGCATCAGCCTTCTTTTCAACCTGAACCTTTATGGTGCCTGCTTTTTTTGTTGTCAGTTCACCTGTCCGGGGATCAATAGCAGCAATGTCAATACCCTCAATAATTGAGTATTCAAGCAAACCAACACCGCTTCCACCGTCTACAGTGATAATAAACTGAGGATTCTTGCTGAATTTGACAGAAGCAGGGGCTTTTATTTCAAGAGCAGCCTGTGTACCGTTTACAACCTTAAGTGTATAAGTTGTGGTTGTTTTATAGTAAAGCTCAGTTTCGGGCATTGTTGCGGTAACTGTAAAATCACCGGCAGTTATAACCGAAAGCTTACCTGTATTTGCATCAATTGTTGCTTCTCCTGAACCACCTACAATAGCATAGGTAATACCTGTATTACCTTCATCGCAGGTTGCCGCATTTTCAAATACAAGATTCTCGGTAAAAGGAATACCTTCAGCAGGAGGAGTTATTTCGAATTTGGGGTTTGTGTAATACTTCTTTACGGCATTAACTGTATATTCTTTGTGTGCAGCAAGGGTCTGTGCGTCACCGGGGTTTTCTGCACGGACAGTTACACTACCGGTTTTAGTGAATGTAAGCTCACCTGTAGCTGCATCAATTGTTGCGATATCTGCACCTGCAACAATAGAATATACTGTCTTACCGGTACCCACAACATTGACAACAGGGTTTATAAACTTATCACCAACCCACTGATTAAGGGGATTCGGATTATAAAAACCAAAGTTTGGCTGTGAAGCTTTGCCGGTAACAGCGAAACCACCACTTGCGTCATCGGGAGTGATATAAGAAGAATCTGCACAGTAATCACTGACATCGCTTGCGAACTTACCGCCGTTAATGTTTCCTTCAATAACCACATTGCCGTCTGTTTCAGGCTGTGTAAATTCACCGAAGGAACCGTTTGCAATGTTAAGTACAACTTTACCGGTATTTCCGTATGTTTCAATCTGCACATTTCCTACTTCAACATCAGCACTGCTACAAATGATTTCAGCATCCTTGTTATAGTGAAGCGTGTAAGGATCGTTTGTTATGGCAACATAGTTATCCTTTGTGCCGTAATCATCCTGACAAACCTTACCGTTTTCAACAGTTGTTGTACCGCTGAGAGTAAGACTGCCTCTGTTGTTGATTGTATAGATTGTGTATGCACCGGACTTAAGATTCACACTGTCAAGAACAAGTGTACCGTAGTTTGCAATGCCCGTTTTTATAACATCCTCAGGGGCATCGGAGCATACAACATTACCGTTACTTAATGTAAGTTTACTGTAAGCAAGAACGCGGATACCGTTTGTAACAGTTCCTGCAGAACCTACGGGAGGACAGAGAGTAAGAGTCTTACCGTTAAGATCAATGATAATATTCAAAGCTACAGTTCCGTCGGCAACACCAACATCAAATCCGTAAGCCGTATCTTTAAGCAATTTGATTTCAGCAACCTTGTCAGGTGTTGCTTTAGATGCCTTATAACTGTCATCAATAGAATCAAAAACATCCTTAAGTGATTCATATTTGATTGAATTAAACTCAGCAACTGCGTTTTCATCTGTCACAGCAAAAACCATTGCAGGTGCCATAGTGCTCAACAAAAGCACCATACTCATCAGCACTGAAATCATTTTTACTGCTACCGAATCAGTATACCTTTTCATTTGCAAGAGCCCTTTCCGTTTACTAATTTCTTTGCATTATTTTTGATAGTTTTTCTGAGTGCACAGATATAAAAGAATAACTTACCGTTGAAAATACTGTGCATAAACAATAAAGACAAGAAAATCGTTATTGCTACATAACTATCATAATATTTGCCGCCTGTCACAACTAAAACCATAAGCAATAAACCAACCGACATAAACATCAGAATGTCTGTGACAACAGCATACTTGTTTTTGAAGAAAGACAATAATCCGATTGTTTTATGTTTTTCGCTCTGTTTCAGTTTATATATTACATAGAATTTTCTGCGTTTTAAGGACAAAGTTATAAGTAATACTGCTGCAAGCACCAAAAATACCCAAAATATAATTCCTGAAAGAAACGGCATCAGAGAAAGATCTCCGACCATCACATCCGTTTCAATGGGAATAAGCAGAAAACTCATTGACACAAAAATCAAACTCATTACGAGTGCAATAAACAAAAACACTTCCGATTTATGTTTATTCATCACACACCTCCGACATCAATAACTTCATTAGTGTGGATACAGGTTATTTCAAATTCAATACAGAACCCTGAAGGAACATAACTGTTCGCAGGAGCAACCGTTTCATTTACAGGAGCAATCTCTGAAAGAACAGCTGTTTCACCCGATACAAATACGGGAACGGCTTCTGACTGAGGCAGAACGCTTGTTTCATTCTGATCAAGGACACTTGTTCCATTCTGATCAAGAACACTTGTTTCATTCGCGCTGCTGATTACGGAGGTTTCTTCCGTATCTGCAGAAATTTTTGCAGTATCAACACTGTATCCCAGTTTTAATGAGGGATTGTTGCTGACAATTCTGCCCGAAGGGGAAATTTTATCTGTAAGCTTTCCTCTTTCACGGTTAACCTGACTGACCTGATACGATTTATTTCCCGTCTTTTCATTCTGTTCACGAATATCCTGAATAGCTTTTTTTGCTGTTCTGCCGCTAAGGTCACTTATAATCTTCGGAATATTCAGCACAAAGAATAAGACAACTGAAACAAGGAACATAACACAGCAAAGGGCAAGTCCTATGATGAATATATATCTGAATGCTTCATATGACATATTACTTCAACTCCCTTCACTGTTTAACAGAATCAATCTTCTTGGTTGTAGAGGCAATTGACTCCTGCAGGCTCTTTATATCTTCTTTAAGCACCGAAACCTCCACATTACTTGCATCAGCAGAAATCGTGTTAAGAAGACCGATAATATCGTTTTTGCTTACTAATTCAAGGAAATGGCTGATATTCGGATCTATCATTCCGACAATTTCTTTCCACACCTGAAGTCTGGAGTCTACTCCGTTAAATTCATCAGACTTTTTCTTGAGTTCAAGAATCATATTCCAGAGTTTTTCGTATTCCTGATACATCTGTTCTGTCTGTTTTATCTTAGAACCGTTATATTGATTTATGAGTTCAAGACAATTTGCAATATCACAATAAATTCCGGCTATAGCATATTTGTCCCTTGCAGGCTCAAACCACTTTGCGGCATTTGAATATCTGTCCCTGTCAATACCGATATCGTAATAGAAAAGGAAACTCTCACCTATTTCATAACAGACCTCTTTGTAACCGTCAGGATTATCAGCTTCCAGCACAGCAAGCACATCTTCACGCTCTGTATAACCGTTCGCATTTTTCTGTTCAAGACCGGTCTGCAGTTTAAGAAGCTGCTGTCCCTCTTCCTTTGTAAGCTCAAAATCATGAACCAAGAAATCATTGAGAGCTGTATATGCATCTGTTTTTGAGGGGTCTGTCATAATAGCAGAATAGAAGTCCGCCGTGCTTGCCGCCGTTTTGAGAATTTCGTCGTAATTCTCGCCTTTTTTGCTTTCAGCCATAAAAAAACCACACAGAGAAACGATGCCGAAAATAACTGAAAGAGAAAAAGTTGAAACAAAAGCCATAAGGTTATTTTTCTGCTTTTTTCTGTGAAGATCATCTATTTCCTCATAGTGTTCCAAAGCGTACATAAGCTCTGCACATGACTGATATCTGTCTTCGGGATTACGCTGCGTACATTTAAGAATTATTCGTTCAAGACCACTTGATAATGTGGGATTAATCTCTCGGATGGGTCTTATTTCGTATGGAGGCTCACAAGGATTCATTCCCGTAACAAGGTGATAAAGTGTTGCGCCAAGACAGTAGATATCAGTTCTTGCATCTGTCTGTCCCATACCACCGAATTGTTCGGGAGCCGCATAACCGACAGTACCGAGACATGTGGTATCTGCAAGATTTTTCTCTTTGTATTCCCGGGCAGTACCAAAGTCGATAAGCGTTATATTGCCATCGGGCTTCAGCATAACATTGGCAGGTTTCATATCTCGGTAGATAATCGCCGGTGTTCTGCTGTGAAGATATCCGAGAACATCACAAAGCTGCTTTGCCCATTCAATTACAAGATTCTGGGGTTGAGCGCCAAATTCATCCAAGGCTTTATTAAGCGAGTTACCCTGGATATAGTCCATGATAATAATAAAAGAGTCTTCGGTATCTATAACGTCTATAATGCTGGGCAGATTGGGGTGGTTAAGTTTTTTCAGGATATCTGTTTCAGCAACGAGTCCCTGCTTAACAGACTCAAAGTCTAAAACACCGTCTTTACGGACTTCCTTAACAGCCCATTGTTTATTTGCCTTTTCATTCATGGCAAGATAAACAACGCTCATACCGCCCTGTCCGACTTTATTCAGTATTTTATATTTTCCGTCAACAAGTGAACCTATTTCAAGCATTTTACCCCTCCTCAGAATGTTCTTACCAGGATAACAGAAATATTGTCACGCTCATTGCGCTGTTTGTTAAGTTCAATAAGCTCCAATGTGTTTCTGTTCATATCCGTATCATTCAAAAGTTTCTGCGGATTGAATCCGTTAAAAATCTCATTTGCCGTAACTTCATGTCGGAAACCGTCCGAGCAGAGCATATATGTTGCATCGTTTTTGGTTTGATAAACATGAAAATCGGGATAAACTTCTTCTGACGCGCCAATGCACTGAAGAAGAACACTTCTTCGCGGATCATTTTCCGCTTGTTCAGGCGTCATATTGCCAAGAGCTACTTCACGGGCAACAAAAGTCTGGTCATTAGTCAGCTGAACAATATTGTCACTGATTTCATAAACTCTTGAATCTCCGACATTCATAACAAAACTGACATTCTCTGTTATGAGAAGCAAAACTGCAGTAGTACCGAGTCTTACGCCATGTCTTGCACCATAATTCTTGATGACACTATTTTGAGATAAAAGTATCTCTTCCCATTGCTGTTTTATAAGAGCCGAATCAAGCGAATGCTCACACAGTTCCGGCAACTTAGTCTTTGCCCATGTGTCGAAAGCCCTGATAACCGATGCGCTTGCCACTTCACCTTTTTCCAGACCACCCATGCCGTCACATAAAACGGCGAATGCCATCCGGCCTATTTTTGTGTTTATAACTTTAACGGATAAACTGTCCTGGTTCGTTGATTTTACTGTTCCGATGTCCGTATTAGCTGAAATAATAAAGTTCATAATCCGCGAAAGTCCTTTCTTTATACTTTTTTAACAATATTTTAATATTTTTAATATAACAAAACTAAAAATATTTTCACATTTCAGTCAAAACTCGACCCTTAAATGTAAAAAATTAGCAAAAATATTTTTCAAAAAATTCTTGACTTTTCGGTTTTCACCCATCAAAATTCTTTATAATAAAAAAAACGAGTCCCATAGACCGGAACCCGCAAAAAATGTACACTATATTCATATTGCAGACAATAACAGGGACAGAAACTCAACCAACACAAAATAGATACTCATAGAGGCAACTGCGATTATATATTGTCTGAAAAATGTCTGTTCTCTCTTTCCGTATATCAGAATAAGAACTATCCGTAGAAGTTCATAAAAAACAAAGCTAAAAAAAATATTCATAGGAGAAAAATTTCCGATTGCTGATATAATTGTCATCCCTGAAAAAACAACAATTTCTACAATCAAACCATCAACAGGAATCCGACAATAACAATTTCTGCACCTCCCCTTATTCCACAAAAATGAAACAACAGGTGTCTGATTCAAAACACTTATTTCCGCATTACAGGATGGACAATAACACTTGCGGTCAAGCACATTTGTTGTGCTGCCCTTAAGTAAGCGAAAAATATTTGTTGTTGCAAGCCCTCCTATAATAAAAAAACACAAACATATTCCTATTTTTATAAGCATTATATTCACCGCTTTTTAAGACACAATATAATCAGATTTTTGTACATTATATCACACTTTTTTCTCCATCGCAACACAAAATAAATTTACATTTGAAGTATTTATTTTTACATTTTTTGCAATTTATGTTCAATTTTTATACAAAAAAATGCAACAAATTCTGATTAACCAACAGGCGATTTCAACTGTCTCACGCTTCTCTTTTTTACAAAAAAATCCAGCACAACCTCAACCGGTAATACAGGATTTTTTAATTTATTTTTCTTAAATATACCCCAAAATTGTCCTTTTTTCATAATGAATTGTAGGCTTCTTTCTGCCAGAGAAAAGCACTGAAAGTACAGTATTGCCGACATTGGTCTCATAATAAAACTTTGAAGAAGTAGTCGTTGACTGGACCTGTTCCCCAATACCGTAATATAATATGTACATATCTGAATCCTTCGGAGCGGAGCTAACCTTTATTTCCTTATATATCAGCACATCCTATCTTAACAAATATTTAGATCTTCTGACAATTCCTATATCACGTATTGCAAAAAACAGACATATACAAAAACAACAGCACTTGCTACAATTAGAACAATCGATACAAACAAATAAAAGGACAGAAACCTTACAAGCATAGCAAGATACAGCACGAAAAAGATCAGAAATGAAATCAACGGCAGTCTTGAAACGATAGTTAGTTTCAGCTCTCTACTTATTGCTGCGTAATCTGTTAGATACCCAAGCAGCTAATAGAATTTAGAGCTATCATTAAAGGATTTCCTTAATGCATTATTGGCGGATTAATATGGATACGTATAAAGTCTGACATAGTATCACTCCTTATCGTTCAGATTTGTTGATGATTTTCAGGAGCAGTTCGTCAACATCTTCTGTGGGGATACCGTCCGAGAGAAGCATATTTCGGAACTCGTTCATTCCGTTGATTAAAAGGTTACACTCAAAGTCCGTGAGCTTCAGTTTTGTTTTCTTATTAAACATAAAAATGACCTCCTTGTATTTGGTAATACCATTTTACAAGGAGGTTTGTGTTTTGTCGAATGTACGGAATATACTAATATGTGGGCATACTTTAATATAGCATCTATTATTAAATTCTCCCCTTAACTATTGACTTTTCCCTTAAATATTGATATATTTTAAGGGAAAGAAAGGTGATTACGGTTATGCGACAGTTTAATTATTCTTCTATAAAAGACTGCAAATGGGACAGTGAAATCCTCGGTTTCATTGCCCCTATATATAAAGAAGCCGGAAAGCAGGAGCTTTATCTTAAGCAAAAACCCGATGAACTCGAAAGATTAGTTGAAATTGCAAAAATACAGAGTACAGAGGCTTCCAATGCTATTGAGGGAATTGTCACTACAAATACACGTATAAAACAGCTCGTAGAAGAAAAAACGGCACCGAGAAACAGAGATGAGCAAGAAATTGC